>NZ_CP013200.1:2161239-2469988 GCF_001445575.1 Arthrobacter alpinus
CTCCCGGGCGTCGTTCTATCCCGCGACCAGCTGGAGTCCCAGGTATACGGTAGCGAGGTCGAGATCGAGTCGAACGCCATCGATTTCATCATCAAGCGCCTGCGCGGAAAGCTTGGGGCGGACTGCGTCCGCAATGTGCGCGGCCTTGGCTGGATGATTCCGAGGGGCCGATGAGCATGCACCGCCGGACCATGTCCCTTCGATTCCGATTGGTCACAGCACTTGTCCTGTTCGTCTTGCTGGTCACGGCTGCCGCGGCCACGTGGTCGTACCATCGGGCGTTCGTCGAGGCCCAGGAATCGCAGGACGGGCTCCTCTCCCGTGTGGCGGAGATCGTCAAGGCGCCGGGCGTCGACTTCGCCCAGAACGACCTCTCACAGGCGGCCAACCAATCAGGTCTCGTGGTTGAGGCGCTTGACAACAAAGGGATGTCGCACAGCCTACCCACGATCACTTCCGAAGGACTCACGACCATTTCAACGGAGCAGGGCCCGCAACGGGTCATGGTCCATTCCCTCTCAGGCGGGCGCAGGATCGCTGTAGCCCAGCCGATCGCCGTCCGCCAAGATGCAGTGAACGAGACCATGCTCTCCACTGTCATGCCGATCATGCTAGGTGCGCTGCCCTTGATACTGGTGGCCTGGCTCGTTGTTGCTTGGGCACTGAAACCGGTCGACGCACTGCGTCGTGAACTCGAACGACGTGGCGACGGGTCCCTCGCTCCTTTGCCGCGCACGAGCGTCCCCAAGGAATTGTCCGGGTTCCTCGATGCGCTCGAATCTCATCATCAGCGTGCTTCCAAGGCTCTCGAGGGGCAGCGGCGCTTCGCCGCGGAAGCGGCCCATGAGCTGCGCACGCCAGTCGCCGCGGTTTCCTTTCAAGCGGAGCATCTACTGGCTGCCACAACGGATACGGACCGTATTCAGCGGCAGAATGCGCTGCGGGCGGGACTTGCCAGGCTGCGCGCACTCTGTGAGCAACTCCTGGTCCTCGGTGACGAAACTCCCCAAGCTGACCGCCTGGCACCGCTTGAAGATGTCGCCAGGCTCGTCGCCGGCAACATCGTGGCAATGGACGACGCAGAGGGATCCGACGTCCTCTGGGATCTCGGGGATTCGGGGAATGCCTCCGTCCCCGAATCAGGAACCCGGATCGTTCTGCAGAACCTGGTACACAACGCCATCCGCTATGCCGGATCCGCAGGCCCCATCGAGGTCAGCGCACGCAGGGGGCCGAGCTGGATCCAGATTGACGTGCGCGACAACGGACCGGGAATCCGCGAACCCGAGAAGGCGCTGAACGCATTCCATCGCGAGGCAGGCCAGAATACTCCCGGCACAGGCCTAGGCCTGGCGATCACGGCGCGAACGCTTGAGCGTCTGGGTGGCGAGCTGCAGTTGTTGAGTCGACCAGAGGAGGGGAACGGCACCCTCGCGCGAGTCACTATCCCGCTCGATGGGCACTCCGCGGACAACGGATCGGCGCCACCGCGGGTACCATAAGCCCACAGCGTTGCGTCCAGGTGATCGCCGCAAGAACCCAAGAAACGTTCTGCGGGACGGATTCAGGTGATCGAGGAACGTGACGCCGTTGGGTCGATCGGGACAGCACCTTTTATACCTAACACCATGACCGGCGTGGGGTCCTTCCGCACGATCGGGCGAAGGGGGCCTGCTTCAGACAGCCATAGATGTCACGGAAATGCAGGTGGGGATCAACCAATGAATGTGTTCCCGTCGGGAACATATTTCAAGCCGGACAGGTCTGGACGGCGACATACCGAGCCGTAAAGCCTTAGGATCTCACCACTTCCCAGTGTTTGCGAGGGAAATTGTCTGGTCGACTCCCACATCGGGCACGATTGGCCGCGGTACAGGGAGTTTTCGTGTTTAAGAGTTCCCACCGTATTCCCATCCGCCTCATTCAGATTGGAAAATGAATGGTCCGGAAGCCAGAGGAACGGTCGGCCTACAACGATCCGATCTTGCTCTGGCTCTCTCAATACAGCTCGGCCTAGACCTCGAATCCAACAGCAGAGTCGGAGAGTTCACGTGTTCCAATGGTCTGGCATTCCTGCTTGGGGAACAGGCAGGAGAGCAACGACCTCACGAAGTTTGATTGTGTCGCAAGCCGAGGGTGGAGCGAACCCTACTCAACACACTCCTGTCATCAATCGCGGTGGCAATCAATATTAGATGCGTCGATGACGTCAAGTACATCGCGCATCACGCCACCAATAGCCGCAAGTAGATTTCCTCAGATAACCACGGGGGCCTGGGAATAGCCGAGGTCCTGAACGTACTCGAGGGCGGCTGTGTTGCTGGTCAGGTCGACGACCTCGTAGAGGATGCCGGCATGGTCCAAGGACAGGCAGGTGAACTTGCATTGCTGGCAGCCCGGCTTGCTGTAGACCGTGACGTTCATTTTCCCTCACCTCACTCTCTGTTTCTTGCGGGACGGCCTCCGGGGATTTGTTAGTGGTGGTTCCGGTAGGCGGTGTTCTTGTGTTGTGCCCAGCCGGACACGACTCCGGCGCCGAGCATCTGGTCCAGCAGCCGGGCTAGGTGGTAATCGGGATCAAACGTCAGGGCGACGTGCATGTAGTTCGCAGCGGCCGTTCCCCTGCCTTTCCACCAGCAGATGTGCCCGAGCATCGTCAACGGCGCCGCAGCATGGGTCGGGGCGGCAATGATCAGCAACTGCCGCAGCAACTTTTCGGAGTAGCCGATCCGGTCCCATTGCGGGGCTTCTTCCGTGGCGCCAAAGAGGGTGGCTGCCATGGGTTCGTTGATGCCGGGCATGTCAGCCAGGATCTGGTCCCTGAGCCCGACGTGCTGCAGCCCGGCAAGGACCTCGGCCAGTTGGCCATGGGTCGGTTCGCCACCGTGGTCAAGGAGATCCACCCAGATCCGGTAGACGGCGTCAAGGCTCTTGGCGGGATTGGTGGCCATGGCTTGCATTGCTGACTCGACCGCGTCGTGGTCGACAGCGGCGAACAACTCGGGGATCGCGGGTGCATCGCTTTGTCCGATGAGGCTGCCTTGGTAGACCAGTTCGGCGTTGAGGGTGCTGGATTCAAGGGCAGCCAACGGCGTCTCGTTGCCGCAGGAGGTGGGGTTGGCGCCGTCGTACGGGGCGAAGGATTCGGGGCCGACGATCCACACGTCATGGACGAGCAGCCCGGCAGCCAAGAACCGTCGCTTGAGTACCCGGATCATGGAAGCAAACGGCTTTTGGTGTCCCATGCCCCACGGCTGGTGGGTGAACAGGGCGATGAGGACGGCGGTGGCGTCGTGGTCGAAACCGACGGCGTGGGCGACGCGTTCGGCGTAGCTCTCGCCGATGTCTTCGGTGCCGGGGAGGTTCACGCGGAGGGTGGGACCGAGGGCTGCGCCGTCGAGGGCGACGCAGACGAGGCTTTCCTTCGGCCAATACCCGAGGCTGTGCCCCATGTAGCTGATGGCGTCAGCCGGGCTGCTAATTCTGATCGGTTCCATTGTCTTGCTCCTCCTGTGTGAACAGTGGCTGTGTGTTCGCGGCCGCCTGCTCTGTTGGTGCCTTCTGGTAAGAGGAATCACCGCTGGGTTTAGGGGCCGGAGGGCAACTTGGGGTACCGGGCACGGGGCAAAATTGTTTCGAGGAAATAAGCGACGCAGGAGCGCCGAGGGAAAATTTTTGGAGGAGGGACCGGCGCGTAGCGCCCTGGTTGCGTGGAGGATCCGCCCAGCGATGATGGGGTACCAGAAGGCACAACGTGGTTTGGCATGTGTTCATGCAGGTCCATCAGCTTGTGCAGTGGTGGTGGCTGACCGATAGAGGTTCCAGGATGTTGCCGCTGTGGTTGAGTGTTCGTTTCAAATGTGTTCATGGGGCTGGCTAGCTTCTGCTGCATGACTGGCCGTCTGGATCAAAGCAGGAGAGCTAAGTGCTCTGGATGAAAGATGTGTGAAGGATTTTTTGGTTGCGGCAATTTCATGGTGGGGTGGGCTGATTTTGCTGAGGGGGTTGGCGTTGGGTTGGCAACTGGCGGTGGTCGTGGGGAGGGTCAATGCTGATGAGAGGGTGGTGGTGTAGTTGCTCTTTCTGGCTCGTTGGAGGTGATCGTCTGAAGATGTCAGTGGCACACTCTATTGTCGAACGCGTATTCTATTAGTGAATTGATATTTAGAGGTGTGTTCGATGGTTGTTGATGAGCGTGTGAATGTCCGGACGACTGCGGCGGGAAGTCCGCTGGAGTTTCAGTGGCGGGCGCGGCGGTATCAAATGACTGAACTGCCCCTGAGATTCTTTATTCGCCGTCCGTGGTGGACTGAGCAGAACCGCATTCAAAAAGGCATTGGCGCTCAGGTCTTGGAGACTGAGGTCTGGAGGGTAACTGCTGCGGGCCGTGGTCGTTCTGCCGAACGAGTTTTGAGCTTACCCATGAGGACTCTCACTGGCGGCTGTCTAGGATTCTTGGCTAGGCAAGAATGTTCACTCATCTGCATGTTGCGTCCGCCTTCTCCGCCCACTACGGGTGGATTGGCCAGACACTCTGGCTTCCGTCGCCATGGACGGTGGATCGGATGCGCTGGCCATCACCGACCGTGATGGGCTTTACGGGGTTCCCAAACATATTGCTGCCTGCCAGAGCGCGGGTATTGATCCGATCCTTGGGGTGGAACTGGCAACCTTGGACTCCGAGGGAGCTGTGACGGGCCGCGTCGTCATCTTGGCTCATGGACGCAACCAAGGTGCCGGGTATGCGGCTCTGTGCCGTCTGGTGTCTGCAGCCCACACGCACAAAACGGTAGGAGTGACGCAGCAGGAGATTGCCACTGAACTGCTGCACGAATCCGGGTGGGTTGGGACGGTTCTGTTGGGACCGCCCTCTGATGTGGGGCTGCGGGTGGGCTCTCGCGGCGCTGGGCTGCCATTGTTATTGGAGTGGCTAAAGGTTCTTCCTCGCCAGGTCCTGCGCATTGAGGTCGTCTCTCATCTTTCGGAGCCCGGTCAGCCGCTGAGCCATACGCAGGCGATTCGGATGCTGCGCTTGGCTGATCAGTCACGGGTTGTGCCGGTACTAAGCAATGCAGTGCGGTATGCCGCCCCTGATGGGGCGATGACTGCAGATGTTCTCGATGCGGCGCGTGCGCTCACCAGATTGGATGAGACCGGGGTGCAACCCACTGCCCAGGGCTGGCTCAAAGCTGGCTCGGTCATGAAGGCGCTGGCTTCAGAAATTACGACGCTGGGCCAATTCGGTGCAGGGTCGGCCAAGGCGCTATTGGCGCAGACCGAGGCGTTGGCGGATCAGTGTCGGATTGATCCGGTCGCTGATACGGGTTGGGGTGTTCCGGTGATGCCGGAGGCATCCATCATCGGCATCACAGGTGATCCCTTGGCGGAGCTCTGGGAGCGGGCGAAGGCGGGCGTGACAACTCGGTATCCGGGGATCGGCTCCACCTTCCAGGTGGCGATGGAGGACCGGTTGCGGGCAGAGATGGCGACCATCGCCGAACTGGGTTTCTCCTCCTATTTTTTGACGGTGGCGGAGGTGACCCGCCTGATCAGGGAGATGGGGATTCGCTCTGCCGCCCGCGGCTCCGGGGCCGGCTCCCTAGTTAACTATGCCTTGGGAATTTCCCAAGTCGACCCTATCCGGCACGATCTCTTGTTTGAGCGGTTCCTGAGCACGGAGCGGCAAACCCTGCCTGATATTGACATCGATGTGGAGTCAGCGCGGCGGCATGAAATCTACCATCGCATTTTCGAGCGCTTCGGCCCGGAACGAGTCACGTTGATGTCGATGCAATCCGGGTATCGGGCCCGAGGAGCTGCCCGAGATGCCGGCATGGCCCTGGGTATGGCGCCGGAAGATATTGACGGGATCGCGAAGGGTTTGTGGAGGTTCTCCGCCAGTGAATTCCGGGAAGCACTCGATGAGAAACCTGAACTGCGGGATCTTGCCGACCGGGTCGAGGGGAATCGGCAGCTGGATCTTCTAGTGGACATCACCGAGCGCCTGGACCGGCTCCCGCGACATATCTCTATGCACCCTTGTGGTGTCATCCTCAGCTCTGCGACGCTGTTGAATCGCACCCCGGTCCAGCCTTCCGGGATGGGGCTGCCCATGTCCCAATATGACAAGCACGACATGGACCCCATGGGGCTGATAAAGCTTGATGTTCTGGGCGTGCGCATGCAATCCGCGATGGCCTACGCCATCACCGAAATCCACCGCACCACAGGAAAGAGAATCGACTTGGAGGCTGTGCCACTGGATGATGAGCCGACCTTTGAGCTGATCCGCTCCACCCAAACACTGGGGTGTTTTCAGATTGAATCACCCGGGCAGCGCGAACTCATCGGCAAACTCCAGCCAACCGTCTTTGATGACCTCATCACTGACATTTCCCTCTTCCGCCCCGGTCCCATGCAAGCCGACATGGTCAAACCCTTCCTGAACCGGCGCGGCGGCTGGGAAACCGTCGCCCAACTCCACCCAGACCTGGAACCCGTGCTGCGCAGCACCTACGGGATCGTGGTCTTCCACGAACAACTCATGCGCATCCTAGACATCTTCACCGGCTGCGGACTCGCGTACGCCGACGTCCTGAGACGGCACCTCAGCAACGAGGACAAACTCCCGGCCGTCGAAACATACTTTCGGGACAAGTCCGTGCAACGCGGCTACACCATCGACGCCGTGGAAAGGGTGTGGGGTGTCGTGAAGGGCTTTGGCTCGTTCGGTTTTTGCCGTGCCCACGGGGCTGCGTTCGCCGTCCCCACCTACGAGTCAGCATGGCTCAAAACTCACTACCCGATCCAATTCCTGGCCGGATTGTGGACCCATGACCCCGGCATGTATCCCAAACGACTCCTGGTAGCCGAAGCCCGCCGGCTAGGTATCCCGATTCTGCCGTTGGATGTCAACGCCTCCACAGATGAGTACGTCGTGGAACCCGCAGGGGACGGTGGTTTGGGGATCCGAATGTCGCTGGCGGATGTGAAAGGCATCCAAGCCAAAGAAGTCGAACGTATCCTCCACCAGCGCCCCTTCGATTCATTGGCCGACCTCAAACAACGCGCCCGGCTCCGGGTATCCACGATTGAGAGCCTGGCCCTGGTCGGAGCACTCGACTCCCTCTACACCGGAAATAACCACCGGAGCCGGCGAGACCTGGCAGCATGGAACCAAGCGACCCGCCACAGCAAACGGGCGCACGTGATCCTCGGCCAACTCGCCTTACCCTTGCCGGCCATCGACGCGGCCACCATGACCGCGCACGAGCCGGATATGACCCCGACCGACGTCACCCGGGCCGAGCTGGACATCCTCTCCCTGGACGTTACGCAACACCTCCTGGACTCCTACCAGCCCCTCCTGGACGAGCTCGGTGTCACCCAGGCAAAAGATCTCCTCAGCCTGCGCAATGGCACCTTCGTGCGCGTCGCCGGGGTGAGGGTCGCCACTCAAACCCCGCCAATGCACGGCGGAAAACGCGTTGTTTTCATCAGCATCGACGATGGGACCGGCTGCATCGACGCAACCTTCTTCTCTGATGCCCAAGAAACCGTAGACCCACCCATTCTCTTCAATACCCGGCTACTGCTGATCGAAGGGACCACCCGTCGCACCGGCCCGCGAGGCATGTCCCTCCAAGCCACTCACGCCAAAGACCTCACACAAATTTCAGCCACAAGGCGGGTTGGGTGAATAGGCGGGGCGGTGGTGGCGCAGGGGAGTGCCGCAGGAAGTCTTCATGCGGCACTGGATCTCCTGGGTGCGATGATTATTGGATGGCGAGCTTGAGCCGTTCAATTTCGGTGGGGTTGAATCCTGACCAGTGGTGGTGGTCGTTGACGACGACCACAGGGGCTTGGGAGTAGCCGAGATCCTGAACGTACTCGAGGGCGGCGGCATTGGTGGTCAAGTCGACGACGCTGTAGGGGATGCCGGCATGATCCAAGGTCAAGCAGGTGAACTTGCATTGGTGGCACCCTGGCTTGCTGTAGACCGTGATGTTCATGGCCCTCACCTCACTCTCTGTTTCTTCCGGTGTTGAATAGCAGTGGAACTGCTATTTGTGGTCCCGGTACGCGGTGTTCTTGTGTTGCGCCCAGCCGGATACGACGCCGGCGCCGAGCATCTGGGCCAGCAGCCTGGCCAGGTGGTAGTCGGGGTCAAACGTTAGGGCGACGTGCATGTAGTTCGCCGCGGCCGTTCCCTTGCCCTTCCACCAGCAGATGTGCCCGAGCATCGTCAACGGGGCGGCCGCGTGCATCGGTGCTGCGATGGTGAGCAGTTGCCGCAGCAGCTTTTCGGAGCTGTCGATCCTCTCCCACTGCGGGGCTTCGTCCGTGGCGCCAAAGAGAGTGGCTCCCATGGGCTCATTGATGCCGGGCATGTCGGCCAGGATCTGGTCTCTGAGTCCGACGTGCTGGAGCCCGGCCAGGACCTTAGCCAACTGCTCATCGGTGGGTTCGTCGCCGTGGTCGATGAGATCCATCCACAACCGGTAGACCGCGTCAAGGCTCTTGGCGGGGTTGGTGGTCATGCCTCGCAGCGCTGACTCGACGGCGTCGTGGTCGACAGCGGTGAACAACTCGGGGATGGCGGGTGTGTCACTCTGTCCGATGGCGCTGCCTTGGTAGACCAGTTCGGCGTTGAGGGTGCTGGATTCAAGGGCCACCAGTGGGGTCTCTTTGCCACAGGTCGTGGGGTTGGCGCCGTCGTAGGTGGCGAAGGATTCGGGACCGGCGATCCATACGTCATGGACGATTAGCCCGGCGGCCAAGAGGCGTCGCTTGACTTCTTGGATCAGTGAAGCGAAGGGCTTGGTGTGTCCCTTGCCCCATTGCTGGCGGGTGAACAGGGCCATGAGAACGGCGGTGGCGTCCTTGTCGAAACCGACGGAGTGGGCGACACCTTCAGCGTAAGTTTCTACGTGTTCTGTGGCGACGGGGAGGTTCACGCGGAGGGTGGGGCCGAGGGCGGCGCCGTCGAGGGCGACGCAGACGAGGCTTTCCTGCGGCCAGTAGCCGAGGCTGTGGCCGATGTAGCTGATAGCGTCGGCCGGGCTGCTGATTCTGATCGGTTCCATAATCTTGCTCCTCTTGTGTGTTCGGTGGCTGGGTGTTCGCGGCCGCCTGCTCTGTTGGTGCCTTCTGGTAAGAGGAATCACCGCTGGGTTTAGGGGCCGGAATGCAACTTGGGGTACCGGGCACGGGGCAAAAATTGTTTCGAGGAGATAAGCGACGTAGGAGCGCCGAGAAAGAATTTTTGGAGGAGTGACCGGCGCGTAGCGCCCTGGTTGCGTGGAGGGCCCGCCCAGCGATGATGGGATACCAGAAGGCACAACGTGGTTTGGCATGTGTTCATAGAGGTCCATCGACCGAGGCGTTCGTTTGGGCTGACCGTTGGAGAGTGACTTGGCTGCTTCCGTGGATACCGATTCTTGTTCATGCTCGTTCATGGTGTCGGCTCGGTCTTACGAAATGACCGATTGCCTGGATCCAAATGGATGGGCAGATTCTGTACGAAAGTCGAGTGACGATTGCCAGCGGCTCACTTGCAGTCCGCAGATTTTTGAATTGGGCGGGTCAAGTTATGCCGTGTCTGATTTCTTTGCCACGGCTAAGGAACGCCTAGAGCGGCGACGGAGTTGGCCATTTCAGCCGGTCGTACCGGCCTTCAGATAGAGCACGAAGCGGACCACACTGATGAGCTCGGCAGACCCTTTCACAGGTATTATCAAAAAGGTTGACCAACGGTCGGCGATCCTACCGGCAGAGCTACAATGGTTGAATCATGCCCCTGATGGCGCCTGCTCAGTCATTACATTTGGGGAAGGTTTGTACTTGCGCATCATCGACAACATCAGTGAACTGTTCGGCGACGATCTCAAGGCGGAGATTACGCCGGGATCCAAGGTACGAATAGCCGCGTCCACTTTCTCGATTTTCGCCTTCGAAGCGCTACGCAAGGAGTTGGAAAAGGTCTCCGAGCTGGAGTTCATCTTCACCTCACCGTCTTTCGAAACGTCGAAGGTCACCGATAAACTCCGCAAGGAACGCCGCGAGTATTTCATCCCGGAGGCAATCCGGGCAGAATCCAGTCTGTACGGCTCGGAGTTTGAGATAAAGCTACGAAATAAGCTTACACAGCGTGCAATTGCCAAGGAATGCGCCGACTGGGTACGCCGAAAGGTGACATTCCGATCGAATGCAACCGGGAACCCGATGCAACAATTCGCGGTCGTGGACGACACTGCGGCATACATGCCCCTCCAAGGTTTCACCACAGCCGATTTAGGCTATGAACCTAGCAACGCCGTCTCGAACTTGGTTCACCGGATCGATGAAGCGCCACTGACCGGCCAGTACATTCAGCTATTCGACCAAATTTGGAACACCACCGACCAGCTCAACGATGTCACCGAAGCAGTCCAAGAGCACATCGCCAGTGTCTACGCCGAGAACTCCCCGGCACGCATCTACTTCCTGATCCTCTACAACCTGTTCGCGGAGTTCCTCGAAGATATCAACGAAGACGTGCTGCCCAACGACCGCACCGGGTACCAAGACACGAAGGTCTGGCAGAGTCTCTACAATTTCCAGAGTGACGCCGCGACCGGAATCATCAATAAATTGGAGACTTACAACGGCTGCATCCTTGCCGACAGTGTCGGCTTGGGCAAAACGTTCACCGCACTCGCAGTCATCAAATATTACGAGTTGCGCAACAAGTCGGTACTCGTGCTCTGCCCGAAGAAACTTGCGGAGAACTGGACGAATTACAATGCGAACCTGACGACCAACATCTTCGCCTCCGACCGTTTTAACTATGACGTCCTCGCCCACACAGACCTCTCCCGAACGCGTGGCGAATCCCTCGGGATCCGGCTCGACCGTATCAACTGGGGGAACTACGACTTGGTCGTGATCGACGAGTCGCACAACTTTCGTAACGCCGACTACGCCGAGGAGAAGGAATCACGTTACCAGCGCCTGATGCGCTTAGTCATTCGCGAAGGCGTGAAGACGAAGGTGCTGATGCTTTCGGCAACCCCGGTGAACAACAGGTTCAATGACCTTAAGAACCAGCTCCAGCTCGCTTACGAAGGGGAATCAGAGAACCTCGCCCAGCAACTAAACCTCTCCACCACGGTCGAAAAAGTTTTCAGCGAGGCGCAGCGCGTCTTTAACGATTGGTCCAAGCTCGCCCCCGAGGATCGCACGTCCGATCGGATCCTGCAGATGCTCGACTTCGACTTCTTCGAACTCCTCGACTCGGTCACCATTGCCCGTTCACGCAAACATATCCAGGCGTTCTACGACACCACCGAAATTGGCGCGTTCCCCGACCGGCTGCCGCCAAAGTCGATCCGCGAACCCCTCACCAATTTGTCCGACGTGCCGGACTTCAATGAGATCTTCGAACAGCTCCAGGCGCTCACCCTCGCCGTCTACACCCCACTGGCGTACGTCTTTCCGAGCCGGATCGGAAAGTACGAAGATCTTTACAACGTCACCACGGGTAGCGCACGCTCGAACCTCGGCCAGCGAGGCCGAGAGCAGGGCCTCAAGAAACTCATGACGGTGAACCTCCTCAAGCGGTTGGAAAGCTCGGTCGACGCGTTTCGACTTACGCTGTCCAAGATTGACGAATCCGTGGGCCGGACGATGGACCGCCTCGGAACGCACGGTGCCACCAGTACCGACCTCGGAACCGACCTTTCCGGTCTGGACCTCGACCTTGACGATGCGGATGACGCGAACATCGGGGCCATCACATTCGGGGAAAAGATTCAAGTGGACCCTGAAGACATCGACATCGAGTCATGGCGACGCGACCTGCGGAACGACCTTAAAATCCTGCGCGCGCTACTTGTCGAGATGCACAAGGTCACCCCCGATCATGACCGCAAGCTCCAAACGCTGAAGCGACTGATCGAGGAGAAGGCGAAGCACCCGATCAACCCGGAGAACCGCAAGGTGTTGGTGTTCTCCGCCTTTGCCGACACCGCCAGCTACCTCTACCGCGAGCTCGCACCTACACTCGTTGCGGCCGGTCTGGAGGCCGCCCTTATCACCGGAGGTAGCCACGGAGCGAAGTCCACTTTGGGCAAGGGACACGATTTTCAGCAGATTATGTCGATGTTCTCACCGCGGTCGAAGCAGCGTCACCTCACGATGCCGCAGGAGACCGCAGAGCTCGACGTGCTCATCGGCACCGATGTCATCAGCGAGGGCCAAAACCTCCAGGATTGCGATTTCCTGGTCAACTACGACATCCACTGGAACCCGGTGCGGATCATCCAACGCTTCGGCCGCATCGATCGAATTGGTTCGATCAACGCGCAAATCCAGCTGGTGAACTTCTGGCCGGACATCTCCCTGGACGAGTACATCAATCTCAAGGAGCGTGTGGAGAACCGTATGGTCATAGCAGATCTCGCGGGCAGCGCAAACGACAACATCCTCACCTTGGAGGACAATGACGCAGTGTTCCGCAAAGAACAGCTCCGCAAGCTTCAGGACGAGGTCATCGAGCTGGAAGATGTCCGCACCGGCGTCTCCATCACCGACCTGGGCCTCAACGATTTCCGCATGGACCTGCTTGGCTACATCAAAGAATATGGCGAACTTTCTTCAGTGCCCAAGGGCCTCCACGCCGTTGTACCGGCAGATAGCTCGAAGGGCCTGGTCCCGGGTGCGATCTTCGCATTGCGGAACGTGAACGCCGATGAAACGATCAACCGTGGCAACAGGCTCCACCCTCATTACCTCGTTTACCTCGACGACGACGGGCACGTCATTGCCGATCACACCGAGGCGAAACGTCTGCTGGACCTAATTCGCTCGGGGTGCCGTCCTTACGATGAACCGGTATCCGATGTGGTGAGGATCTTCAACGGTGCCACTTTGGAAGGCTCGGAGATGGGCAAGTACTCCGAGCTGCTCACCGGCGCTATCAACTCAATGATCGACGTCACGGAGGAACGGGACATCGACAGCCTGTTCAGCGCGGGCCCGACCACCGCGCTGTCCCAGAGCATTGCCGGGCTTGACGACTTCGAGCTAATCGCGTTCATTATCATCCTCGATGCGGCTCGGGACGCTGAATGACGGTCCGCCTCTACCGCTGGCCGGCCGCCGCAAAGTTTGGAAAGCGCGTCCCGAAGGAGAAGTTCTACGATCAAGGTACCGTCACCGCAGCCGTCCGCGAGAAGTTCGTCTCTGAGGTGCAGCGAGTCACCTGGGCCTACAAGCTCGCCGAGACCACCGTCAACCTGACCGGAAATGCCGAGGTCCCGGAGATCCAGGTCTTCCACATCGAAGCAAAAGGCAACGACGTCCCTGATCCGGTGCTGATGGCGATCGATAGGGCCATCCCGTTTCCGATCATCTTTGAGATTCATCGCGGCCGGGACCAAGCAAATAGTGTCCGTATGGTAGCGGCACACAAATACTTCGGTGGTAGTGCAGCAAAGCTCAGCTCCTACTTCACCACCGATTGGATGCCGGCCAACTCTGACAGGCAAGTGCTCCCGTCCGCAATTAATCTTCCAACGCTTTACACAGCTCTTCTGGCTCCGCTTACCCCCGTGTTCGCGCGAGCCGGCGAGAACATGTCCGAAATAGCTGAAAGACTGAACACCTTACAGAAGCTTGAACGTGAAATCACCGCGCTCGAGCGGAAGCTGCGCAATGAACCACAACTGAACCGCAAGATCGAATTGCGCCGTGCGCTGAAGACGAAACAAGCAGAATTGGAACAACAAAGGTAAACCGTGGAGAAATTGCGCATGACATCGCCAGATCTGACCGACGCCAACATCGAGAAGCTCGCCGAGCTCTTCCCCGGCGTCTTCACCGAGGGGCTCGACGCCGATGGCAACCCCAAGAAGTCCATTGATTTCGACTTGCTTCGCCAGGAGCTGTCCTCTCAAGTCGTCGATGGTCCACAGGAGCGCTACCAGCTCGACTGGCCGGGAAAGCGTGCCGCTGCGTTCGCTGCTAATGCGCCCATAGCTAAGACCCTACGACCCGTTCGCGAGGAGTCGGTCGATTTCAATTCCACCAAGAACCTCTTCATTGAGGGCGACAACCTCGACGCCTTGAAGCTGCTTCAGGAGTCTTACCTCGGAAAAGTCAAGCTGATCTACATTGATCCGCCCTACAATACGGGTAATGACTTCGTGTACAACGATGACTTCGCTGAGTCGAACGAGGAATTTCTCGCAAGGTCTGGACAGGTTAATGCAATTGGAGCAGGGTTGGTAGCCAACCCCGATTCCAACGGTCGTTTCCATTCCGACTGGCTCAGTATGATGTATCCGCGTTTGAAGCTTGCAAGGAACCTCCTTGTGGACGACGGAATTATCGCAATCAGTATTGATGACAATGAATTCGCTAACCTCCGTTCATTGTGCGACGAGGTATTCGGAGCTTCCGCTTTTCTGGGTGCGCTTACATGGCGCCGCCGGCCAACTCCCGACAGTCGTAATTACAGCCGAATCTCGGTGGACCACGAATACGTTTTGCTTTATGGGAGAAGCAGCGCTTCCCAATTCAAGGGCCGAGGAATCGACGAGTCGAAGTACAAGAATCCTGATAACGATCCGGGGGGCCCTTGGACAAGTGAGAACCTGACAGGTTTGGCTAGTGCCGACCGGCGACCGAACCTGCACTACGACCTGGTGAACCCAGCGACGGGGTTGTCTTATCCGCCCAGCCCAAGTAGGGGATGGAGCAAAGGTAAGGAGACGATGAACCGACTAATCGCAGAGAGCAAGATCCTCTGGCCGTCATCGCCGGCAGGTCGGCCCCGCGAGAAGAAGTTTCTGAGCGAGCTCAAGTCTGCGGTGACCGGTTTCTCGACTTGGCTGCCTTCAGACGAAATTGGCTACAATTACTCTGCGACTCGGGAAGTCAGGGACCTGCTTGGAGGCAAGCTTTTCGACTTCCCAAAACCAGTTTCCCTCGTCCGCACTATTTGCGAACAGGTAGCGGGAGATGCCGATCTTGTTCTCGACTTCTTCGCTGGCAGTGGTTCCACCGCGCATGCGGTCATGTCTGCGAATGCTGCTGATGGATCCGCCCGTCGATTTATCCTCGTGCAACTAGGCGAAGCTGTCGATTCAGGTTCCGAGGCAGCTAAGGCTGGGTACGAAACCATTGTTGAGCTGGCGAGGGAACGCGTGCGTCGGGCCGGGCAAGCAATTGTCGATGAAGCGGGGCTGACCGGTGCCAGCCTTGACGTTGGGTTCCGATCCCTGAGCGTCGACACCACGAATATGTCGGATGTCTTCCGCGTTCCGGACGAGACGGATCAATTTGCACTCGATCTATTGGAGGGCAGTGTTAAGCCGGGCCGCTCAGGCGAGGATCTACTGTTCCAAGTGATGCTGGACTGGGGCCTCGAACTGACAATGCTGATCGCCATCGAGCATATTGAGGGTCACGAAGTCTTCGTGGTCGAAGACGGGGCGCTCATCGCATGCCTGGAACCGACGATCACACCGGAATGTATACGCTCCATCGCCAAGCGTGAGCCGCTGCGGGCGGTCTTCCGCGACTCTGGTTTTGCCTCCGACGATGCCCGGATCAACGCCGAACAGATCTTCCGCGAGATGTCCCCATCAACCGACGTGAAGGCGATCTGAGCAGGATGAAACTTCAGTTCAAGGTCCAGCAATACCAGACCGATGCCGTCGACGCCGTTGTCAATGTCTTCGCCGGGCAGCCCAAACTCGATGGTTCGTCCTATCGGATTGATCCCGGCAAGGTTAGGTCGATCAGCAATCCTGCGTTGTTCGAAGCGAACTCTGTCATGGACTCAGGACTGCGGAATGCGGAGATCGCCCTGAGCGGTGTCCAGCTGCTGGAAAACGTCCACAGGGTGCAGCGATCCCGGAATCTCCCCCTAGCTGCCACACTCGTGGACAGCAAAGCCGCACCCGGCGCCCCGAACCTTGATGTTGAAATGGAGACGGGGACGGGCAAGACGTACGTCTACATCAAGACAATCATGGAGCTACATAAGCGCTATGGCTGGTCGAAGTACATTATTGTCATTCCCTCGATCGCGATTCGCGAGGGCGTGAAAAAATCCTTCGATGTGACCGCCGAGCACTTCCAACAGCACTACGGCACCAAGCCGCGTTCGTTTGTCTACAACTCTTCGCAGCTACATGAGTTGGAGCGCTTTAGCTCCGATGCCGGGGTGCAAGTGATGATCATCAACATCCAGGCGTTCAACGCAATCGGCAAGGACAACAGGCGCATCTACGACGAGCTCGACGATTTTCAGTCGCGTCGCCCGATCGATGTGATCAGTGCCAACCGGCCGATTGTGATCATCGATGAACCGCAAAAGATCGGTGCCGCCAAGTCGCTTGAGGCATTGTCGCGTTTCAACGCACTGATGATGCTGCGCTATTCGGCCACCCACAAGATTGAGCACACTAAGATCCATCGGCTCGATGCCCTTGATGCGTTCAACCACCAGCTCGTCAAGAAGATCGCCGTCCGCGGTATCACCGTCAAGGGACTGTCGGGGTCGACCGCCTACCTGTACCTGGACGCCATCGAGATCGCCAAGGGGGCCAGGCCGCGCGCCCGAATCGAGATCGAGGTGCAGACCAAGGGTGGGCCGATCAAGCGGCAGATCAAGCGACTTGACGTCGGAGCCAACCTGCATGACATCTCAAATGGCATTGAGGCCTACAGGGATCTATTCATTACCGATATCGATGCGAACCGCGACGTTATCGAATTGAGCAGCGGCGACATCGTCATTTCCGGGCAACTCGCCGACAACGACGTCACTGCGGAGACGAAGAGGCGCATCCAGATTCGCGAAGTCGTCCGCGCCCACTTCGAGAAGGAAAGGCAGCTCTTTAGTCAGAACATCAAGGTGCTCTCTCTGCTCTTCATCGACGAGGTAGCCAAGTACCGAGACTACGACCGCGAGGACACACTCGGGGACTATGCCCGTCTCTTTGAGGAAGAGTACTCCACGATCCGTGACGAAGTCCTCGGCGAACTGGACATCGACGATGCCACCGCAAAATATCAGGACTACCTGCGCCGCGATGTGGTCGGGGCCGTGCATGAGGGCTATTTCTCGATCGATAAGAAGACCAAGCGTCAAATTGATGGGAAGCTCAGCGGCCGCGGGGACGATAGGGGCGAATCGTCCGACACGGACGCCTACGACCTGATTCTCAAGGACAAGGAACGATTGCTTTCGTTCGAGGAACCGGTGCGGTTCATCTTCTCCCACTCCGCCCTGCGCGAGGGCTGGGACAACCCCAACGTCTTCGTCATGGGCATGCTCAAGAAGAGCGACAACACCGTCTCGCGCCGCCAGGAGATCGGCCGCGGCCTGCGTCTTGCGGTCGACCAGCTCGGTGAACGCATGGACAAGGAAACAGTGGGCGAACGCGTTCATGACATCAATGAGCTGACAGTGGTCACCGACGAGTCATACTCCGACTTCGTTGCCGGGCTGCAAAAGGAAATCTCCGAGTCGCTTTCTACGCGGCCCTGCAAGGCTAGCGTCAAGTTTTTCACCGGCAAGACCTTAGAGACTCACGCGGGTGAGTCGATAGTCGAGGAAGCGCTTGCACTGGCGTTGTACAAGTACCTGATCAAGAACGACTACTTGAACGAAGATGACACCGTCTCCGAGGTCTACAAGGAGGCGCAGCAGATGGGTACGCTGGCCGAGCCAACTTCTGAGGTGCTGCGCCCGGTGATCGAGTTCGTCTGGCCGCTTATTGATGCGCTGCTCATTGACGTGCCGATTCCGCCGGATGATCGCAAGCTCAAAAAGCTTGAGCCCAATGCCAACCTCGACAAGAAGGAGTTCCAGTCACTGTGGCGGCGAATCAACCACAAGGCGGTCTACCAAGTCGAGTTCGATTCCCAGGAATTGATCCGGAGGTGTATCACGGGGCTCGACCAGAAACTCAAGGTGGCCTCGATGCAGTACGTGGTGCAGGCTGGGGAACAGCGCGATTCAATGGCAGTCGATGACCTCACCAGCGGCACTGGGTTCGACGTGTCAAGCATGGAAACCCACACCGAAACAGTCACCGCAGGTTCTCAGGTCAAGTACGATCTGTTGGGTGAAATCGCAGAGAAGACGCAGCTGACCCGTCGCACTGCCGCGGCGATCCTCCGCGGGGTCACCACCGGCACTTTCACGAAGTTCCGACTTAACCCGGAGCAGTTCATCACCGAAGCCGCCCGGCTCATCAACGAGCAAAAGGCGAGCGTCGTGGTCGAGCATCTCACCTACGACACGCTGGAAGACCGCTTCGACTCGGCCATCTTCACGGCGAACCAGACCAAGCACGACCTGGCCAAGGCCGGGGATAAGTTGAAGAAGCACATCTACGACTACGTTGTCACCGACTCCAAGATTGAGCGTGACTTCGTCGCTGACCTGGACACCAGCAAAGAGGTTGCCGTCTACGCGAAACTGCCCCGGGGTTTTTTCATACCCACGCCGGTTGGCAACTACAACCCCGACTGGGCGATCGCGTATACCGAGGGCAGCGTCAAGCACGTTTACTTCATTGCGGAGACAAAGGGTTCGCTTTCGACTCTCCAGCTGAGGGGAGTCGAGGATGCAAAAATCGAATGCGCCCGCAAGTTCTTCGCGTCCCTGAACGAGAAGAATGACCAAGACGTTGTCTACGACGTCGTCACCAACTACTCCGAGCTGATGCAGCTCGTTACGACATAAGGGTGGACATGCTAACTGGTGCTGGGTCTTTGACGGGTGGTATACGACTTACGCGACTTAGAATTGATAAGTTTCGTGCGATTGGCTTGGCTGAGATTGAGCTGGGTGAGGCTACAGCAATCGTCGGGCAAAACGGTGCAGGTAAGACTTCAATCTTGAGGGCACTGAATGCGTTCTTCAACTTCGAAGAAGAACGCGCAGACTTTGAGGCGGGTCGTCATTCTTACGGTGGTACACATCAGACGATCATCCAGGTAGATATAGTTGGACTCGCTGACGACCCGGCCCTACCACGATTGGACGCGACCGGCACTGTTCGAGCGCGATTGAAGTACCGCCGCGACGCTCGTTGGGAATGTCAGGTGGGCCCTTTGTGGCAACCGATACATCCTCAGGTTTTGCGTGAGGCGCTTCGTAAACAAATCTCATATGCGTTCGTACCGACTCAGCGGGACCATTCTGTGGCACACGACCCAGCACATGGCTTATTGGAGCGTGTGGTTGGTGAATGGATAACTCATAATCGCCAGCGGGACAGGATAAGTCCAGAGGTCGAGCTCCTCGGCCGAAAACTCGTAGCAAATTCGCTGTCAGGGCTCGAACGAAAGCTTCAGAAGATTGCCCCGCTCAACGGTCCATTCAGTTTCGAACTTAGGCACTCTTCAGTTCCCGATTACAAGCTACTTCTTGCGAACCTGGTGCTTTCAGTCAAGGAGGGCGGACAGTCAATTCCCCTTTCCGACAGCGGAAGTGGAACGCAAAGCATGGCTGTGTTCGCCCTCTACGCTTACCTTGCTGAGATAGAGAGCAAGGCATTCATTTTGGGAGTTGAGGAACCCGAACAAAATCTGCATCCACAAGCGCAGCAGCAACTAACTAAGTCGCTAATCGGACTAGGACTTCAAGTTCTGTTTACTACGCATTCGCCGACAGTTGTAGATGCTCTGGATCATGAACAAGTCGTACTCTGCCGTCGGATCCGAGGCAAGAAGCGTGCCCTTGAGATCCAAGTGACGCAGGTTGAAAAAGCATTTTTTTCGGACCATTCACTCGACAAGGACAAATACTATAAGTTTCATCGTCGTCGGAACTCTGAATTCATGTTTGCGGATTTTGTCATTGTAACGGAGAGCCCAATAGATTCGGTTCTCCTAGCTACATTGCTTGAAGAGAGCGGCTTCGATCTGGTGGCAAATGGCGTGAATATCGTCGCTGTGGACGGTGTAAATTCACTGCCATATATGTACCACATCCTCCTTGAACTGGGTATTGCCTGTGCGTTCGTGGTGGACAAGGACTACTTTCTGCCGTACAGAGGCCCAACTCGAGAGAGTAGTTTGGATACTAGGGGATATCCGCAGTACGCATCCGTAGCAAAGAGCGGCACGTTACTCAATACTCTTTTCCCCGATGCAACGCAGCGGAGTACTATTGTCAAGTATCTAATACAGGACGCGGACGCGGCGCGTAGGGAACTGCTGAAAGTCGGCTTCTTCTGCTTCAATTATGCAATTGAAGTGGATCTTGTGGGTGCCAAGGTACCGCGTGAACGGTTTCACGACTTCTTGGGAACCCCCGTAGCAAACCGAACCGAATTCGGGCTGCTAGGGGACAAGAGTCAGTGGAAAAAACTCAAAAACCAAGAAGCGATGCTTACGGCGATCTCTGGTCTGCCTCCTATGAATATGCCGCTGTCGTATCTGAATATCCGGCGTGAGATACCAAAGCTTGTTGCGGCAGCCAGGCCGACTGTCTAATGTTTGAAACATGGAGCCGATTTTTCTAGCGTTTTCCGGAGTGTCGCCGAAATTGCACTAATCCAGTTTTCGCAGGAAGTACCCTCACTCGCTACTTTGATGGCACAGCCGACTCCACCAGGGATCGGCACATTGGGCAGTGGTCGCCAGCTTGGGGGCTCTCCGTGGTTCGTGGTGAATTCTGGTTTCGTGTCCTTGAACAAAGGTGGCTCGTAGCCCTGTTGTGATGGATGTTCTGACGCATTCATCGATGACAGGACTACGAGCCTTGAATGAGCTTACTTTGGTGCACCCTGATGCTGCCACCACGATATTCAATCTGGACGACTACCGTGTCCTAGAAACCCAGACGCTGAGTTTTGGCCAACGCAGGATCCATATTGAAAGCACCGTTGAATCCGGGTGCCCAGGATGCGGCGTCATCAGCACCCGTCGCCATTCCGGCCGGCAACAACGCGTCCGCGATATCCCTGTGGCTGGTCCGGTGGAAGTTGTCTGGGCCAAGCGCCGGCTGTTTTGCGACGAGTCATTGTGCCCGCGCAAAACGTTCTTTGAAGCCACGATAGAGGTCCCGGCCAGGTCACGTACTACGAGCCGGCTCCGTAGCGCTCTCGTGCGAGCAGTCATTGACTCTGGCCGCGCCGCAACGGAAACCGCCACCGCTCACGGCGTCTCCTGGTGGTTGGTGCAAAAGGCGCTGAACTTGGCTGCAACGAAGCTTCCCAGCGTGGATCTGCTGCGCCCGCGGATGCTGGGGATCGATGAACACCGTTTCCGGTCCGTCCGTTTCTTCAAGGACCCGGAAACTAAGCTATGGCAGCGGATTGAACCGTGGATGACCACGATTGTTGACCTAGATACGAGCCAGATCCTTGGCGTTGTTGACGGCCGTGACCACACAGGAGTCGGAGCATGGCTGATCAAACGCCCCCTGGAGTGGCGGCTCGGAGTTCAAGTCGTCGCCATTGATCCCTCAGCAGCATTCCGCAAAGCCTTGAGGATGTGGCTACCCCGAACCGCCGTTTCTGTTGACCATTTCCACTTGATCCAGCTGGCGAATCAGGCCCTGACCGAGGTCCGCCAGCAACTCTCCCATCAGGTGCGGGGTCGTCGTGGCCGGGCTGTGGATCCGGCGTGGGCGCACCGGATGCTGCTCCTACGCGCCGGCGATTCACTTTCCGATCAGGCCCGGGCCCGGTTGGAGAAAGTCTTCGCCACCGACGATCCGACCGGGAAACTCAAGGCAGCGTGGGATGTGAAGGAACAAGTGCGGACACTGCTGCGTACCGGCTCCTTGGAAGACGCCGAACTAGCCAAGGAAGACCTCGAGCGGCTGGTGAAGGAATCAAAGCAGCCCGAGACGACCAGGCTGTGGCGGACCATCTGCCGCTGGTGGAAAGAGATCGAGGTCCTCATCGTCACCGGTGCCACTACAGGAAAAGTCGAAGCCAACAACACCAGCATCAAACACATCAAGAGGACCGGGCGTGGCTTCGTCAATAGCACCAACTACACAACTCGTATTATGCTCAGGAGCGCCGCCCGAACAGCGGTGAATCATCCATGACAACAATGGAATTCACCACGAACCGCGGAGAGCCAGCTTGGGGCCGCAGGCCCTTGTCGGACTTGCGCGAAAGCCGGACGGATATCTGGACCAGAGCACTCAGGTCAACCCTATGCCTCGGCGGTAAGGAGGCGAGACCACGTTCAAGGGCCAAATCGCGCCGTGGTCAAGGCTTTCGCGCGATCGTTAGAACTTATCGATGGGAGCTACGCCAACTAAGTCGTGTTGAACCGTTTTTCGCTATTCTGCGATGGAAAGAGATTTGAACCACGAAGCATTGCCAAAAGTCATCAAACTAACTTGTTTCTTCCTTGTGGACAATTGACACCATACGCGGCTTGCTCGACGAGTTATTCCGAGATTGAGTTTCCGTGTGCAACCGGAGCCCCTAACCTTCGAACGGAACCGGGGAACGTGAGTGCTTGCCACAGGTTCAGCTGCGGGTTGTGAAATCTGTCCTGCCGGGCTTCTAAATCTAGTCGATGCAAGCCGCTGAAACCGCCAGGTAGCTGAAAAGGTGGAGCTCACCCTGCTGAAAAGGGGGAGTGATTCCTGAAGAAAATTTTGCTGAATTGGGGGAGTAAAGGGGGAGTTGGGCAGTTTTGCGCCTTAAATGACTCTGACCCGCGGAATGAAACCGCAGGTCAGAGGCCCTTTTGTGTGCCCCGGGCGGGAATTGAACCCACGACCAAGAGAAACTCAGGACTATCATGCCAACCGTTGCCATTCAACGCCGAAAACCGCCAATTTCCGGGGATCTTCAGGCCAGTGGAGTCCATCGATATGCCATGATCTGTGGTTGGTTTTCGTTCAAAAACGTGAGTAAAACGTGACGAGGCCCTGTAACGTAGCGCCGGAGCTGTTGCTTGATGGCCGTTTGCAGGTTCATCGGCATCATCGATGGTATGTCACTGGTTGTCGAGAGCGGGCCGTCGTGCGTCAACGACATGTGTTGTTCAGGGCGTCGGGTTAGTCCGGTCTGTCAGGCGGCCGATTGCCCCTGCGAAAGATGCAATTTGGCGACTTTTTTTGGGGGATTGAAGCATAAACTTACCTAATGTTACGTCTATTTGCTATCGATTTCGCCGTCCCGGCCGGCCTGAATCTGGAATAAATTTGTGAACCAAACTGCGAACCTGAACTGACTGGCGGAGACAAGATAGTGCGAGCATTCCGCCTGCCGTGGGTTCAATAAATCGATGATCGAGAGGCCTAGTTAGCTGCTGATTCCTGTTTGTTGCTCTAGCCACTTCTGCGCGATCGTTATTCCCACATCGGTGACCTTATCGGCGAGCTTCATGGTAAATGCTTTCAGGAACTGTTTTGCTTGGATTCGTCTGTTGGGCGGGGCGTTCGTATCTGCTAGTTCCTGGGTGGCTTCAGTCAGAGCTTGAGCTTCTTCATTGCCGAATCGTTGAATCAGGGACATGAGCTCGGCTGGGACAGCGTTGTTGGTGATGTTCCCACTGATGTGTTGGGCAACAACGCCTTCAACGTTGTTGAAGAATTGTTGGTTGATCTGTAGCGGCAGTTGATGTGGTTGCGATAAACGAGCGGGGAGCGGGATCACTTCAGGACTGGCCGGGATCAGCTGATCAAGCATCCTTTCTAGTAGGTCAGACGAGGCGTCAGAAGCGTACTCCAGCAAGTCAGATTCAAGGGCTTGCCGCGTCTGAAGCTGGTTCATTCTGAGGGAAGCATTTATCTTTTGGGTTACTTGTTCGCGTTCGTGTTTGGCGTCAAGTTGGATTCTTTTGAGTTTTTTGGAGTACGTGGAAACGAGCGCGGAAGCCATGGCTTGATCGATACCTAGCCCTTGGATCATCGTGGTCGCGGCTGTGGTGTTGTCGATTATTGAGATGAACTGAGTGAACGTTTCTAATTCTTCCGACCAGGTGTGTTGCTGGGTGTTGTCTTCGGCGAAGAACTCGACTACGCGTCCCTTGGCCGTTTGGTAGCCACCACGTCTGATATTCCTGCCGCGTACTTGCAACAGCCAGTTATGGAACATGGAGAGGATTTCACTGGATTCTTCTTCGAATAATTTCCCGCTGGGGATGTAGATGCGAAACATCAAGTTGTTCTGGCTGTCGTCGAGGAAGTTGGAGGCCAGGGCGGATATGTCCAGATTTCGCTTGTAGGTTACGGGCCGAATGCCAGCCTCTGTAACCCGGTTGTTGACTCTGAGTCGCAGGGCTTCGTCGATATCCCCGAAGTGTTGTCTGGCTGCTGTGTCATTCCAGGTTACGCCGTCCCAAGATTCTTCATCACTTCCAGTCATCGAACGTGCTCCGCCGAGGACTGCTTCATGAATGAGAACAAGGTGAGGAACAGAGGAGACTTTTTCTAACAGCTTCGACGCTACAGCCGCGTATTCCTCGGAGTCGATTTGCTCGTAGTTTTTGGCTGTCAGGGTAACAATGACCGCCATCAAATCGGGCTCTTGTAGAAGGTCAATGATTTTGCGCCAGTTGTCAGGCTTCGACTCGAGAAGTTTTCGATCATATGTCTTCTCTGCGGTTACGATCTTGGTCACCATCGCACTGGTGACACCGCCGATGATCAAATAGGGAGAACTCATGGCTACATTATGCGTGAGATTTGCTTATCGTGGTTGACACAAGCACCGCAACCATCGAGCGAGACTGTTGGTGTATGAGCATGCCCCAGCGGAGGGGCATGCTCGAAAAGGGCGTGTAGTGTCGATGGACATGATTAAGCGGCCATTCGTTAGCCTCTGCCAAGCGTTTCCCGCACTTGCCGAGGAGTGGCACCCGAACCTTAACGGGGACCTCACATCGGAGCAAGTGACTGGTGGGTCTAAGAAAAAGGTGTGGTGGCTCGGTGCCTGTGGTCATCATTGGGACGCAGTCGTTTACAGTCGTGCCGCAGGCAGTGGCTGCCCATACTGCGGGAACAGGAGGGTAGGCTTCGGCAACGACTTGGAGACGCAGTTCCCCGAGGTCGCCGCGACCTGGCACCCTACTTTGAACGGCGCTCGAACGCCCGATCAGGTCGCGCCGCGCTCCAATTCGAAATCATGGTGGCTGGGTGCATGCGGCCACCCATGGGAAGCGGTGGTGGCGAACCGCACGAACAAGATCCGTTCAGGATGCCCATACTGCGCTAACCAGAAGGTGGGCTATGGCAACGACCTCGCCACGCGTTTCCCCGAGCTGAGTAGAGAATGGCATCCCACGAAGAACGGAGACGTCACCCCAAGCCAGGTAACGTCTGGGGCCAGGAAAAACGTGTGGTGGACTTGCAGCAGCGGGCACGAGTGGCGGGCGATGGTGTTCAAGCGATCCAGTGGGGCCGCCTGCGAGAAGTGCAAGCTAGTGGGTCTTTCCGAACTCGAGATCGGCTTATACGCCGAGCTCAAGGCAGTCCTCGGAGAACACCTGGCCCCAGTCCAACACGACTGTCGGATCGCAACTGCCGGCGGGGTGAAGGTCCGGGTCGACGTTATTGTCGGCACTATCGCCGTCGAGTTCGACGGGTCGTACTGGCACGAAGGCAAGGAAGACCGCGACCAGGACAAGACCGGCCAGCTGCAGGAGCTTGGATACCGGGTCATCCGGGTGCGCGAGCACCCACTGAAGGCTCTCTCCCCCCAGGATGCTCTGGTGCGGCGGGCGCCTACAGGACATGAAGTCGCGACGGCAGCTCTCGAGAAGATGCTGGCATGTTGTCTAATTGAGGACGAGGCAGCAGAGTCCGCACGGCGTTACATCTTCTACGGAGTCGCCGTAGCTGAAACCGAAGCACGACGGATCATTGCCGCGCTACGGCTCCGGGAGTACGGGGAGCTGTCGCTAGCCGAAAAGTATCCCGCGGTGGCAGGCGAGTGGCACCCACAATTAAACGGAGATCTAACGCCAGCCAACGTGATGGCGCACTCGGGGAAGTCGGCATGGTGGCTCTGCCCGGTCGGCCACGCTTACGAAGCAGTCATCGGGCAAAGGACGACAGGTGATGGCACCGGTTGCGGACGGTGCTCCGGGCGCTACGTTACCCCGGCAACGTCTCTTGCCGTCATCCGCCCCGACTTGGCCAGTCAATGGCATCCCACGCTCAACGGTGAGTTGACGCCGGAGGATGTTTTGCCACATTCTGGCGTGACCGGCTGGTGGCTATGCGCTAAAGGACACGCCACGCAGGACAAGGTGAGAGACCGGACCAATGGATTGGTCTGTCAGGAATGCCCGAATTCACGCCGCAGGGCAGTGTATTAATGCGCGGTGGTTCTCGCTTGGGCCACGCGGTGGCACCTGGGCGTTCATGGCGAACTATCCCCCGTAACCTCCGTTGTTTCATCTAATCGGCCGTTCCGACCGGCTAATTTGTGCACCAGCGTCGTTGTTCAGAGTTGAACCGGGCCTCTTTGGAGGAGGCCCGATCTTTTTAAGGAAAGCACGGGAATTGGCCATGTGACAGCCAGCCAATCAAAGTCCTGAATCGATCTATTCACGTGTGGGTCCCTTGTGTTGGAAGGCGGGTGACACCCATCTGAGATGAATTGGTCTTTCATTCCATCGGGAAGGCTTGTTAGTCGGAATCGTCGCCTTCAGAAAGTTCCTCGTCAAGATCAACGAGTTCTGATGCGTTTGTATTTGATGGGTCTGGGGATTGGGATTTGAGCAAATTGTGGATGCGCGTAGTCAGTTTCGCACTTCGCTCGCCGAAGAATTTCCTGTACTCATCTACCGAGAGGGGGAGCGACAGGGGTAATGCGTTGCGCTCCAGGAAGGCACTGCGGTCGTGTGCTGACGGGTATTCCGCAGCCAGCCACTCCTCCGGTATTTTGGCCGACTTTCCGATGTTCTCAAGACCCGGGAGGAGTTCCAAATTCGGGAGACGGTCTCTCAGCTCGAGTAGGTCATCGATCTCTTCAGGAGACAATCTCGCCGTACCGTCCTCGTTTTTCTGTCGACGCAACGCTTTTCTGTCAAGCAATGAGGCAGGGAAGACGTGGTCCACGTGGAACTGATGGCGCGTGTCAACATGTGGGAACAGCACAGCGAGTACGGCGAAGGTACGGGCCTTGCCGTACGACAGATTCAAGATGTCGTCGACTAGGGCGTCTGTAACAGCGAGTGGCTTGCCACGCAGAGACATCGCCCGCTCGATCTCAACAACTGGGAACGCGGAAGCGCCCTGCTTCTTAATGACCTCGCGAAGGTCACGGAGCAAAGTGTCCAAGCCGGAGCCCCAAATACCACGTACGATCAGCGATCTCAACACCCATGACCGGAGAGCTTCGCGGTCTTCCCGAGATTTCGGCGATTGGCGGTAGGAGTGATCGAGCCCACGGTGGTGGACGTAGTAGGCTACCGGGATCAACACGCTATCTGCGGTGAGCGATCCATCTGATAGACCGAAATCACTGAGCAGGCCGACAGCGATCTGGAGCGATTTGCTCATGGCGTCCCAGTTAGCCTCGAGCTTTGACATGTTCGCCGTGGTGAAGTTCTTCACCTTGAAGCCGATATCACCGACGTCAGCCATCATCAGCCCTGACTTCAGAATCGTGTCTCTGGAGAAGTTGAATCCGTTCCCGGTCTGGTTGAGGGCATCTACCAGCCCGTGAACGGCGGCACGAGCATCACCTTCCCACTGTGCGGTGGCGATTGACAGAAGCAGGTCACTGTACGACAGAACGGTGCCTCCGGAATTGACCCGGACGAAGATGTCCAGCACCCGTTCAATGTCCTGGTCGTCTTCTTCGTAAAAATGAAGACTGGCAGTCTTATGGACCGCCTCCCAGAGCTTGCTGACCAATGCTGAAGCTTTCGGGTCATTCCCGACTTCGTACTTCGCCAGCAGCTGTATCAACTTTGCCGTATCGGGTGCGTCAAAGATCTCGGAAACAGGCAACCATTTCTTACTGTCGTCGTCCGCCGACGCGTCAACGTCCTTTTTCGTCAGGAACTGAAAATGGTACTTAAGGCCAAGTTCGTTTTCCGGGGCCTCGCTGGCCAAGTTCAGATGCAGGCGGCGTTCCGGATAGGACCACGACTTATTCGCCCACCCGCCGTGGTTCTTGTAGGCGTATGTCCCGCGGAGACCGATATTGAGAGAGGTTAATCGCTGCTGACCGTCAAGAATGGCGACTACCTCACGGTCGGTGGGAATATCGATGACCGGGTTATGGCGGTTGTCGAAGGCGCTGTACTCCGTCATAAATCCATAGAACTTGAATTGACTTACCGTCTCGGGCATCACCTTCCACGATAGAAAGCTGCCGACGGGGTACCCGCGCATTACAGAGTCGAACACACGAATAATCTGTGATGGTTTCCATACATACTCGCGCTGAATCGCAGGCAGTATGAGTTTTCGGTCTTGGATCTGGCGCAAAGCACTGGCGATAGTCATCGGTTCTTTATGTCCCATTTGAGTACTCTAAATCAGATCGACAGGTCTTTTGCGCACCAACGCTGATAGTCGACCAGAACCGGCATCGATGGTGGACCCTATAGGCCTGTCGGTTGGGTGTCCGAACTCGGTCGGTCGGCGTTCCCTGAGCAGACGCCGCTCTTTCTCAGGTCTTCGCTGGCTGCGAGTATGTTCACATGATGATCGTGGACGAGATCTTGTTCGCAGCACGGCCAGCGCTTGAGGCAATTCTGAATCCAAATGAGCTCGAACGCATGCACCTGGATATGGTGACGACCAAGGACGAACCAGTCATGCAAACAACTAGCATCAGTGAGGATTTGCTTCTCCGAGACGTCGTGTACGACGAGAAAATGTGGTTCTGGTTGCATCCGCACGAAGAGGCCAACGGCTTCACGGCCCCGTTGCATAGAGAATTGCAGGATTTCGTTGCGGAGAGTGGGTTCGGCTGGGGGACAGCAAAGTGGATAGTGTCCCCTGCAAGTTTCCTTTTACGCCACTTCTTTGGGAATCTTTCGGACAGACAGACAAGCTCGAGGGAACGGACTTGCCACAGGTCATCATCGGACTGCGGAGTCATCGCACCATGGCCACATTGCGGGAGCTGAAAGAACGAATCGGCCGGTCAATCCAGCATCGCAGTTTCGGGGCAGTCTGTGGCTAACCGGCCGCTTTCAATGCCGCGAGGGCGGCGATCGGAGGGCCAATATTTGGCAGTCACTGTCGTAGATCGTTGGTGCCTAGGAAAACCGCGGATCTCCGCCACTTTTATGCGCACCAATTGAAAAACGTGACCTCAAGTGGAATCGAAATACGCCCCGAAAATGTCAAAAGCGTGATCAGGTTTTCGTTCAATAACGTGAGTTAAGCGTGATCTGGCATCTTAGCGCACCCGGCCGAAACAGTAAAACCACAGGTCAGAGCCCCTTTTTGTGCCCCGGACTGGAATCGAACCAGCGACCAAGAGAAACTCAAGACTCTCATGCCAACCGTCATCGTTTCACGTCAAAAACCGCGTGTTTCCGGGGGAGTGCGAGGCTATGGGGCTCCTTTGATATGCCAAGGATTGCCATGGGTTTTCATTGAAAAACGCGAGTAAAACTTGACGAGGCCCTGCAGTGCAGCGCTGGAGTTGCTGTTTGATGGCCGTTTGCAGGTTTATCGGCATGACTGATGGCATGTCATTGGTGGTGGAGGGTTGGTCGTCTTGCTTCAATGGAAGTCGTTTGATCTGGGGATAGTTTGGCTCGAGTTTGCTGGACTGCCGTGGCGGGCTCTACTTCATGATCTTCGAGGACCGCTGAGCCGCCTGCAGGAAGACTATTGGGGCTGCCCTGCCGGGCTTTTCATCCGGAACCGCACCGACAGAACAAACATCGGAAGCACCATGCTCAGCGCCACGCCCCACAGCCAGGACCATCAAAGGGCTCCAGGAACGACTGAGATGCTGGCCAAGCCCAACATCATCGCCGCTTCGCTCCAGTAGTCCCGTTTGCCCCGTGCCGCTTGGAGCGCCCCTGTGCTATGCGTAGACTTCTGCGCCCACCTTCTCAGCCGCCTTTCCTGGCGGCCCATCAGTGCCAAGGGAACATCGCCCAACCGTTAGAACGACCGCGGCGCAACAAAAAGACAATGCCGACAATCACCGTATATGCGGCGCAGACGAGGAACACAGCCGCCAGCGATGCATCAGGCTTCGGGGCCAGTGCCCCTAGCCCCTCTCCAGCAGCCATGCCGCGGCGTGACCTGATATGGCGGCCAGCTGGAGCACCCCGATTGCCAGCGCCAGAAACACCACGGCTAGGGCGTAGTGCAGTCAGGAAAGCTTTATTGGAAGCAAACAGGAACCTCCACGGCCGGTCCATGTCATAGCCGAGGACGGCAAGCCCCAACCCGCTCAACTCGACCGCTGTCAGCATTCCCAGCAAAATCATGAGCCGCACAACATCGCTGTTTGACATCATCCCCAGAAGGACCACCAGTAGCAGCACGCTCCATTGCATGGTGCTCACCGTCTGGCCCAAGGTTTCGCCGGTACGGACAAACCATGGACCCAGCGTTCCACCCTTGCCCATCGGACAGGCTCTAGCCCGTAACCCGTATGGAGTTGCCGGTGGAACTGGCCACTTGGTTTTTCATGCGGAAGCGCACGGAAAGCACAAACATGGGCAGCACAATGCTCAGTGCCACACCCCAGAGCCACGGCCAACCAAGGGCCCCAGGAACAACGGCAACGGCTGCGAGGGCCAACGTTAACAGCGCTTCGATCCAGTAATCGTGGTGCTCCTGAGCTATCTGCACCTGCGCCCTGAATTCTTTCATCTCCTGTTTGGTTATTTTCTCCTGACGCCAGTGTTCTCGATTCATGGTTGCCTTGGCGTCGGCGTTCAGGCGTTGCAAGGTTCTCCTGTCGAGAAGGAAGGCACCACCGGCGATGACCATGAATATGAGGCAGGACAGGAATACGACCGCCAGGGACAAATCAGTTTTGGGGGCCAACCACTGCGGCAAATGCATCAACAACCAGTTCGCACATTTCTCCAGATTTGCGGCACCAAGAAACACCGCAACGGCGACGACAGCGATCGCTCCACCCATAAGTGACTGCATAATCGGAACATGGCTGAAGGGGTTCAAAAATTTCAGCGGATTACCCCCTTCATAACCCAGAGCAACTAGCGCGGCATAGGATAAGAGCGCTGCAAATATAATGCCCATGAAATACACCAGGAAGCCGGCCCCGCTACCAGTGGTCAAACCCATCAGTACGATGGTCAGCAGCATGCCCCATTGCGGAACCTTGAGCGTCTGAACCACCGAATTCCACACCAAGGCCAACCACGCCCTCATGGCCGGCCACTGTTTCAGGTTCGACATCTTTAGCATTAAAATGACCTTCTTCCCCCATATATAAGCAAAACACGTCCAGTCTCATGCATGGACAGGCTTTGGCATAAAAGCCAGCTGATTTGTCCGCAACATTTCCGCGCATTGGATCCATCCGGACGCACAAAGACGGTGGTGTCATACCCTCGAAGCAACAAGTTGGTTGTATGGAGGAGTTGCTGGTGGATCGTAGGCGATTGTCGTTTTCGGATCGGGCGGACATCGCCGTCGGCATCTTGGCTGGCAAGACGCATCGGCAGATCGGTGCGGATTTTGGCCGGGACCACACCATTATTTTGCGCGAACGCCACAGGAATTCGACGAAGACGCGCGGCTACCGGCCGGTGACTGCTGACTGTGCTGCTGCGCGTCGGCGTAGCCGGCCGCAGGCTAGGAAGAACGAAACGGATCCGGTCCTTGTAGCGCGGGTGAAGGCGGATCTGGCCAGGTCCAGGACTCCGCGGCAGATCACGGGTCGTTTGCGTTTGGAAGCCACAGACGTCAGCGTTGAGACCATGACGAAATCACCCGACGCCGAAAGTCGCACCGTGTCCCAGGAGGCGTTTCTTTCTGTGGATCTACGCCCTGCCCAAGGGCGAGTCGGCGAAGCCGAGGATTCTGCTGCTGTCCAAGCGTACGAAGCGTAAATAGGTGACGCCGTTGGGTGAACGTACCGGCGGGAGGATCATCGGCATGGTTAGCATCGAGGACCGTCCCGAGGGAGCAGCTGATCGCCGTGTTCCAGGTGCGTGGGAAGGGGATCTCGTGGCCGGAAAGGGCGGCAAGAGCGCCATCGCGACTCTGGTGGAGAGACACAGCAGGTTCCTGATCATGCTGGGACTGCCCGAGGGAAAGAAGGCCGACGTACTCGCCGATATCCTCATCATCCGGGTCAATGACCTGCCGGCCTTGATGCGCGGATCCCTGACGTGGGACCAAGGCACCGAGATGGCCCGTCACGCCCATCTTACCGTGGCCACTGACTTGCCGGTGCACTTCGCCCACCCGCATTCATCGTGGGAGCGACCGTCGAATGAGAACACGAACGGGCTGATCAGGGAGTGCCTGTCCAAGGACATCGAGCTAACCAGCCACCAGCCCTATCTAGACTCCATCGCGGACGAACTCAACGACCGCCCCCGGGCCGACTTGGGATTCCTCACACCACGAGAAGTATTCACCAAGCTACTCAACGAAGATGTTGCTAAGACGGCTTGACACCGCCATCCGGCCGGGGAGGTATCGAATACTTCGCCATAGAAACACTCATTCACTAAGTGTTGAAGTCACCGCAAGAACCCAAAGTTCCTCTTACGGGACTGTGGGGAGTTTGGCCGGTCGGAAGACTATCGCGTGGGAATGGACCTGCCGTAGCCGGCCGTGGGCGGGTGGATCGCAGCAATAAGTCCGAATTACGTGAGCCCGATGATCGAATGTGCCGCGCCGGGGTCGTTGCAGTCTCGAGGGAAGTTCTTGGCGAACGGATGGTCATCAGTGCTGTGAGTAGGACGAACGGAGGGTCAATAGTTGGCAGCGACGGCTGCAAGCCATCAGGCTCTGAAAAACCGCGGATTTCCAATGATTTCTCTCCCGCAGATTGAAAGCATGACGTCAAATCGTGAGAATCACGGACGCCTCTGCCTGCGATTGGATATCGATCGGTGGGCTCACAACTAAGGGACATTCGCGCCATCCGTCGCGAGGCATTTACCTCTCATTTGAGAGCTTCGATGTCGGGGCCTATCTGCGCGGTCTGTAGCCAGAGAGATGCGGGGTGCATCGCACACGCACAGAGGTGTAATGCTTGCGCCACCCGACCGGGTCTGACCGTTTCGTATGGGGATGCCCACCGGCAGCACACTGCGTCGCAGCAGGCGGAGCCTAGCCGTCGGGATAGGACGTGGAAGTCGAGTGCTACGCTGGCCGAATCAACCGGAAGGCAGTGCGACGTGACCAAGTACGAGCTGGACTACAATCTGCGGCACCACATGTCCGAGGAACCCTGGGCGGAGTACAAGCGGCTCACCGTTGTTGCCAATAAGCCGCCGTGGTCGGAGCTTCCCGCGACTCGGGTGCTCTACATCACGGGGGGCGTCCTGACGGCTTTCCTGCTCGTGGCTATCGGTATCGCCATCGGGAACAGCACGGATGGCGGTGGCAGTGCCCTGCCGTGGATGGTCGCCTTTAACGTCATGCTGTTTCTGACACTTCTCGTACCGCTATTCACGGTCTTCCGGGAGACCCGTGTGGCCCGCGAGAGGGCGCTGGCTCAAAGAGATGCTTTGGCCCGCACGGTGGAGTTGAAGAGCCCCGGAGTTCGTCGCTCATACGATTACGAAGACCCCATGCCGCATTACCCCGTCACCGGCAAGTACAACCCCAGCCTCTATATGGCCCGCGGCGGGCCTGCGACGGCGCAGTGGCTTCGAGACACCGGCTACGGCGACTGGGAGACATACGAGGCGAACAAGCCGGACTGAGCGCCCGCGAATCCCCAGCCGGGCTACCGGCCGAGCTGCGCCTCTCGCCCCGGGGTCGAGAATGATCCGTACGGAAATTCACACTAATGGGGATCAAATTGCATGGAATGTACCGGTTAGCCGTTCCCGCGTGGAACACCACGAGCACTGACGACGTAGTCCTCGTTTCGGTGAGTCGTGTGCCGGCAGGCTTACTGGCAGGTGCGCCGAAGTAATGTCGGTGGGCTCGACTAGGCTGGCGGCATGACCCCTATGTCTTTTTTTACGTCGCCAGCCAGCAGGCGGAGCTGATGTCTTGGACACCCTTGCATCTGCTGAACCAAACCCAGATTATGCATGGAAAGCTCTCTCCTTGGTGAATGAGTGGATCCGCCACTCAGACGCCAAAGCCGGAGTAACCTTCGCTTTCACCGGTGTACTTGCAACCATGACGTTTAACCTCGTGAAAGACTTCACGTCTCGTTCACCACTTTTGGATGTCCTCGTGGCAGTAGTCTGCACGCTAATCATGCTGACCGGCGCACTCTGCCGTCACAGAGGACCGTTATTGTGCTAGACCCAAGGGCCATTGATCGTTCCTATCTACGGCAAATCAGGGTAGAACTTGTCGTAAGCGTCGGCGAGTATTTGGTTAGTTTGCGTTCCGTCTTCAGGTAGGTGCTCATTAATAGCGTTATGGACACTCCATGTAGGACCGTCGATCACCTTCGAAATCACTTGGATCATTTTTTCGGCCCCCAACGCGGTTAATCTTTCAAGCTCACCGAGACTAATCGCCAAGCAAGGAATGCCCGGATTCTGGAGATTCCCAGTGAACATGCTGTCGTTTGCGCAATGGATTGGCTCGGTAGTGACAATAAGACCGAGCTGCTTCAAATGCTTCGGAATCGCTCGGAATTTCTCGTGTTCACCGAGGATCAACTCGCTTGAATTTTTGAGCTGTCCCCGCGCCTTATCAATGGATTTTTCCAATAGTTTGTACGTCTTGTCTGGGTCGCCCGAAAGGGCTGGTTGAGATATTTTGGCGCCCTTGCATTCAATCAAAAGAACCGTGTCATCGAAGATAGCGAACCAATCGACCGATAGTTTTGGCGACTTCGTACCGTAGTCAATCTCTGATAAGACCTGTTCGAATTGGGCGTATTCAAGTTGCTTCCCGACATAGGCTTCTACCCTGTATCCCAGTTCAGAGGAGAAGTTCTTCCACGCCTTAAAACCGCGATAGTACAGATTCCCAATACTTAGCGTGTGCATGAGGTAAAAAGGCTGCGGCGCAACCAGGATGCCTTCTCCGATGTCTACTATCGGATAGCGCGTAAGCGGATTAAGGGCGAACCTTTTGAGGTGTTCCGGAAGTCCGGGAACTTGACTCGCCATCTCACGCGAGCTTTCCACCGTCGTTGTTAGATCTTCGAGGGTTTGCATAAGCTTCGCTATGCGAACCTCTGAATAGGCCGGATCATCTTTCAGGATGCTTAGATCGTCTTTTATAAGTCTTCCACCAACCGCCAGCATAATCGCTTCAATCAAGGCGACAGCCTGCAACCGGTCTTCAAGAGACATGCCAAAAATTTCAGTCCAGTCCCGCTGTGGCGCTAGAAGCGGATCAACTTGAAGGTCCGGGTCACAAAACAGGAGATACGTTCGCGCGATTTCACTGAACATTGGTATTTGAAATTTGTACTGTTCGTACTGATATGACCCGATCATTAAGTACTTTTCTTCTTGTGGAACTCCTTCAATTGAATCCGCGACACCATACAGGTAAAGCATCCGTGCCATTGCTTTAGGCGATACCTTGTTGCTTCTAAGCTCGGTTCCGTACTGCATAGATTCTCGCGCCAGGCCAGCAAACGCCCACTGGCTATATTGATTTTTGAGTGGATGGAATGCTTTCACACCAAGCCTGTACGACTCTGGGGACTGCCCCGGGTTTCATTGACTCTCGGGTTTAGTGTTTCTAGGCGGCTTCGAGGCCGGTATTCATTGTCTCAAACTCGATCGGTGTTAGCCGGCCAAGTCGTCGTTGTCGGCGTTTCCGGTGGTAGGTTTTCTCGATCCAGGTCACGATTGCCAGCCGCAGTTCCTGCCGCGTGGACCAGCGCTGCCGGTCCAGAACGTTCTTCTGCAGCAGCGCAAAAAATGACTCCATGGCGGCATTGTCAGCACACGCACCCACCCGCCCCATCGACCCAGTCAGCCCGTTGCTCTTCAGGGTCCGGACGAAGGCGTTGGAACGAAATTGAGAGCCACGATCCGAATGCACCACCGCCCCCTGTGGCGACCTTAGCGACACCGCGTTGCGCAGAGCTGCAACGGCCAGAGACGCCTTCATGCGTGAATCAATCGAGTAGCCGACAATTCGATTCGAATGCACGTCCTTGATTGCGCACAGGTACAGCTTGCCCTCATCGGTGCGGTGCTCGGTGATGTCCGTCAACCACAGCCGGTTGGGTGCCGTTGCGGTGAAGTCCCGCTTGACCAGGTCGTCATGGACGGGCGGGCCCGCTTTGCGCGTCAGGCCGCGTTTCTTGGCGAACACGGACCAGATTCGCTGGCTGCTGCACAGGCGCTGGACCCGGTTCTCACCCGCAGCCAGTCCCTGGTCCTTCAACTCGTCAGCAATGAACCGGTACCCGAACGCCGGGTCGTCGCGATGGACATCTAGCGCGGCGTTGATCAGATGCGCATCAGCCCAATCCCGGTCCGTCACCGGAGCCGCCTTCCATGCGTAGAAGGCTTGCTTGGAGAAGCCGAGCACCCGGCAGGCCACCGCGACGGGGACTCCGTCCGCGGCAAGATCAAGGACCAGCGGGAACGTCATTTTGGGGGCAGCTCCCGGGCGAAGAACGCTGCGGCCCGACGCAGGATCTCATTCTCCTGCTCCAGCAGCCGGATGCGTTTCTTCACATCCCGCAGCTCGGCCGCCTCAACAGCGCTTACACCCGGCGGGTGCCGTCCTCGATATCGGCTTTCTTGAGCCAGTTATGCAGAGTGGCCTCGGAGATCCCGAAATCCCTAGCGATCTGAGCGATCGGTGCTTCATGCTTGCGAGCCACGGAAACAACATCGCGGCGGAACTCGGCGGGAAAAGGCTTAGGCATATCAATATCCTTGCTGCAAGGAACGTATCCTCACAAGTCAGGAGTCAAGCAAAGCCGGGGCAGTCCCCTGTGGCTAGCGCAGGCAAAAGCTCGGAGGGCCTGTGTCGTCGTACCGCCTGCCTTACAGCTGACCACTCAGGCCATGATTCTTCATTCCCAAATGCGTGGTTCCTAGTCTCTATACCCACCGGCCCGGCCCTATACCAGTCGTGTCCTCTAAATACTTGTTGCCGGCGCATAGGCTGTTCTGTTCTTCAGTTTCCCCTCGCGCATTCACCCATGATTCCATCATTCACAACGCGATGCTGCATACGCCGACAGGTACAACGATGTGTCCCACTCAAGGTTCCCGATACGGACAGGCTCTGGGTAGCTTCCATTGGCAAGTTCTAGTCCCAGGGCTCTGGACACGGCGATTTAGTAGATGCAAGGCCACCGTGTCGTTTTGTCGATTTTGAGGAGCGCGAACCTCGAGATGTAGAGGATCATCGCATCCTGCGGGATACATGACCTTTCATCAATTATATCGAGAATCCGCCTTGGAGCGCGGCGCTCCGGTGTCCAAGAGCCCTAGGATTCAACGAACTCAGCCTGCAGTCACCAGAGCGTGTCCAGAGTCTTGAGTCCAGTGACCACCCAGTTCAACTTGCCCGTAGCGTACGATTTGTTTCCCCTTTCTGCGGCGCCGCCATCGTGGCCCACGCTATGTCATATCCATAGTCCACAATTGATGGTATGGATATGGAGCTGCAAGGCGTGACCGCCGTCAATGAAAGAATTCTCAGGTGCCATCGGCTCAGAGCCTACGTTTTGGCAAATGACCGCACACCCCTGACCGACGGACACATTGACGTCTACGCAGATGCTACAAAGATCTCCAACGCGAACTTCCAGCACCGCGTAAATGTCCAGGTGAAGGCCCGAGGACATAAGGCCGGGAAGAATCCGCCGAAGTCATTCACCGTTAAGTCGAACGACCTTCGAGGATTCTTAGAACTGCGCGGTGTTCTCTACTTCGTTGTATACGTCAACAAAAAGACACTTCAAACCAAGTTGATGTACGCACTACTCACGCCGTTCAAAATCGAGAGTCTACTTAAGAAGATTCCGCCCAGTGGAGGAGTCAGCATCCACCTCGAACCATTCCCTCAAGGCCCCTCAGAAATCGAGAGAATCATTCGATTTGCGGCAAACACACAATCAGAGGACCCTCGGGTTCGAATTGACTTCAATTTGCTCCAAGAGCCGGTAAGTATCACCTTGCATTCTGACAAGGCGCTTGACCTTTCAGCTCCCCTGACCTTAACGCGAGATAAGGTCAACTACTCCGTCTCCTACGAATTCGCCGACGGCTCCAGAGTTTTCGCTGACCACGAACTAAAGATCATTCCGGAGGACTACTACGGAAGATACACCAACGTGCACGTTGAAGCCGGAGATTTTGAGTACACGAATCCGCACCTGAGGAAGGTGGACGTCTCCACGGTTGAGCTCACCCTCTCCAAAGGAATAACGATGACCATGTCTGTGGAAGGACCGACGCTCAAATCCCCAGGCAACATCACTGTGTCCATGCGTCCCACACTCGAAGAGCGCCTCCACGACCTCGGCTTCTACTTCACACTCCTAGATGACCAGTCTCTCAAGATCAATGGCAACCTTCACACAATGCTCGTAACTCCCAGTGACGAAACCGGTGATCTTCGTGACCACTTGCACTTCCTAGAAACCATCGCCAACCTATGTGAACGCCTAGGCGTAGACACCAGACTCGTGGACCTCGATTCTCTTGAAGAGTACCGGGGCAAGCAGCTGCTGGCCCTTGAGGGCGTGTTGCTCCACGGTGAAACACTCTCCTCGGAACACCAACACGTAGGAAGAATCTCCCAACCTATCGGAGAGTGGAATCTCCAATTCATCGTGCTCAATGATCCACCCACCAATACCTGGCGCTTGTACGGGACATTCGATCCAAACATGCCAGGACACATCGTTTCTCGATCGACGGACACGCACGATGCCCCCGCCATCGTCACTGTCTACGACGTGTTCGAATACAAGTACCTTCCATTCACACTGAACCTGCACCTAGAGAATTTGGTCGCCGCATACCAAAAGGTCTCAAGCCATGCAGGAACAGATGATCGAGCCAACGACACGGTTCTAAGGCTCCTTCGCGCTGCCGACGAGGTTCCCCGCAGAAAAGGAGAATTTCTCACCGCCGCAGCCGAACTCAACTCCTGGCTCCAATCCAATTACGGAGAGCAACCCCACTATCTGATCAACGGTTGGCAAATCGCCGCACGCACGGGAGACCTGTCCTCACTCGACAAAGAATCCATTCGAACACTCAAACACCAAGCTGCTCGAGAAGTTGACGAACGAGCCAGAGAAACAGAACTTGCTTGCGCCATCCTGCTCCAAGATGATGAAGAGAGAGATTTCTTCTTGAATCAACTCGACACTCGTCTAGCCAAACGTTTCAAACATGGCCCATCTGGCGCCTAACGGAAACCAACAGCACTTTCTAAACAACCGAAAAATGACCAACACAGAACAACCAGGAACTCACAGTCCGCACTCCCCGCGCACGGCAACGAGCTATCTAAGAGTGCTCCGAAATGGCGAGGAGCCAAAAACCAGGGCCCGGTTTGGGGCGCTGATGACAACGCGGAGGTTTCGTTGACGTTCGTGGAGGTGGGATCCGCCGGAGGTTCCCCTTAGGGGATGAGTTGGCTGTATGGCTGAGCGGAAGAAGGGCAGGTTGGAATGGGCAGGCCGTATTCGTTCGCTGGGCCGTTGGTCCAAGGCATGATTGCAGAATTACGTGAGCTGACGCGCCGGCTCGTTCGGGGTGCGACGGGCTAGTTTCTTGCCAGTTGAGCTCGTTCGAATCCGTGATTAGGGCGTTTGCAGGTTCATCGGCATGGTGGACGGCATGTCACTGGTTGTGGATGGAAGGTCGTCGTGCGCCACCAGTTCGCGTTGTTCAGTGCACGAGTTCGGTCCGACCGACGGGACTCTCGGTGTCGGCCGTAAAACGTGCGGTTTGGTGCATTTTGGGGTGGAGGAGATGCGCGTGAATATCAAGAATTCAGGGGCAGCTTGCTTCGGTGTTGCCGTTTTGGTGGGTCAGAAGTTGGACCTTTTCGTGAGCCAAACTGCGAACGGGTGGAAAAGTGCTGCGCAGGTTAATACGCGATCGCTTTCGTTGCTACAGGTCCGATAAGTAAGATTTCAATATCAAACCTTGGGCAGACAGCCTCATGCGATGTTCGCGCGTACGAATGAATGGTGATTTGACTCAGAGCCCATGATTCTTTGTAGCCACAGAGGCATGAGTATCGTGCTGTGACCGGGGACGGACCTGTGGCTCAGAGGCGCGCCAGCAGTTCGGACTTCTTATCTGAGAATTCGTCTTCGCTGAGTATTCCAGCATCTCGGAGTGCAGCGAGCTTAGTAATTTGCTCTGCTACATCGGGTTGGATCGCCTGTGCCGATTCGAGGGCCGTGGCTGGCACAGGTAGCCGGTCTTTGAAGAATCCCGACAAGTGCGTGAGCGCTTGCTCTCCAAGGCCAATTGGGGCAACAAGTGCAGGCGATGCATCGATCTCTTGCGGCGTCGATTCCACAGGCGCAATTTGCCGACTCTTCAGCATTAGTGCGAGGTGAGTGTAGAGCTTGTCGGGCAACTTGACGAGTGATTGCTTCCCGTCAGCCCAGTCAATGCGGACCGTATGCGGTGGCCGCATAGTCGTGTCAAGCGTTGCGCCGACCGCAGCGGAGGCGGCCTTACTCATGAAGCGCGGAAGTACGGCTCCAGCAACCGCTTGACCTACCGCGCTTACAGTGCCGCTTTTCGACTCAGCAACGATCTCTTCCCAGGCGCTGACGTGCTTTTCGTTCAGCTTCCTCCATTTGAGACCAGACTGCACGACGAGCTCGCTCCCAATAGGAGCCGGCGACACGGTCGCGTTCAAGTAGTGCCCGCCTATAACACGCCCGTAATTGCCCATGTTCAGAGATTAGCAGTAACCTCGGCCCGCGCGTTCCTCTGACCAGTCCTCACCCTAGAATTCACTGCCGGGTGGGTACTTGGATGGCTTCACCATAAGTCACGGCATTTTGTTCGCGGAGGACTTGAACCCGTAAATTTCGGAGCCGGACTCGTTGCCTGCTAGCGACGGACCACCAACCGTGCAGAGACTTTTTGCACTTAATGTTTGGGTAGCTAAGCCCAAGGGCGGCTGTTACCCTCCTTTCCTTTTCGAAAATAGCTCTGCCATGGCTGCCCATTTCATCCGGTGGGTGAGTGGACGGAGAATTGATCAATCTGTCTGTGCGCAGCTTCGTCAATGGCGTACTGCCGGGTTGTAGAGCGATCGTTTTGAGGCATCAAACTGAGAACAAATGAGGTTGCTGCAAGAGGGCACCGGGCGGTAGTGTCAAAAACCATGCAGGATGCCCCCGATACGGGACTGTGAGTCTAGAATTTGTGAGGTGACGCCGTAGGATTGGCTCGTGGATGAAAGAAAGAACATCAGGCTGAGACGGTTCGCCGTGGTTGGTTTCGCGTGTGTTTCGGTAGCCGGGATTCTTTTCGCCGGAGGTTATCTTTCCGCGAATCTGAAAGCTAACGGTGCGATTGGTACGCCTGCAATGGCAACAAGTTTTGTGATTCCGAGCCGTTCGCCGGAGATTCCTTCGCCGAGGCAGACTCAAGTTATTCCGGAACCCTCGACTCTAGTTCGACCGGAACCCTCGACTCTAGTGCGACCGTCGCCCGTGGAGTCTATTGAAGCTGCCCCGCGATTCACGCCGGAGCAACTGGCCCCCAATCAAGCTATCGAAGCCCCTGCTCCACCATCTCAACTTGCTGTGTTGCCGATTGAACCAAAGTTGGTGTGCCCACTAGATCGGGGCGTCACTATGACTCTGACTTCGGTCACACCGGTGTATTCCGGCGGAGTCCTGGATACTTATCGTGGTGTAATCACGATTGACAACAGAATCGGAATTCCATTGGAGCTTCATCCAATAGATATTTTGAAGATTGCTGGTGTCCGATCTACTGGGGTGGAGATGGGCGGGGGATCGCGAGCTTTGGAAACGCGGGTTGTACAGCCTGGCATTAGCACAGAAACTCTGGACGACGATGATATAACGACATTCCACAACTTTGGATCGCCCGTTGTCAGATTCGAACTCCTCGGAGATGTTGACGTAACAAATGTTTACGCTGACGCCCTGGATACGGGTCTGTACTGTAGTTTTTCGAAAGTGGTTTTTGGGCCACCCATTGAAGGTAATTGGGGAAGCTAACGACCGCTCCACATTCGCGGACCGGTCAGAGGGCTGCCACCAGAGGTCCAAACGCCTCAGGGACACCGGCGTTGGTAACAAGTTGATCAGCGGGGGCGGGTGTTGGGCTTGGATCGGGCCCCGGAACCAATGTGTCTCGGCAGCGGTTCTATATCTTTGGGATTCGAGAGTTACGGGTAGCTGAAGGCAATCTTGACTTTAGGCTATTTGGGCTTCTCGCCGAATACTTGCAGCACCTCAGTGTTGTCTGGTGCCTCGTGCGTCTTTTGGACGTAGTGCTTGCTTGTGATCTGTTCGCTCGAGTGGCCCAACTGCGCAGTCGCAGCGGCCATGCCTTGGGTGTTCGCCAGGATGGTTCCGACGGACTTTCGGAAAGTGTGTGGGGTGACCCATTCGAAGCCGACGGCCTTCCGGGCTTCGCGCCACTGCTTGCGAAACCCATTGGGGTCACGAATGGTCAAGGTGGTGGAAGGAAACACCAAGTCAAGGTCATTCTGGCGGACAGGATCAGCCTGGCGCCGGCGCAGCATCTCCACAGCAAAGAGCGGCAGGAAGTAGCGTTGCCGCGAGTTGGCGCTCTTGGGGTGGTCCTGGATTCTAAGTCCGTTCTTGCCCCGAACGTCGATGACGGTGCCGCGAACGGTAACCGTTGGCTTCTCGGCCGCAAGGTCGACGTCGGACCACCGAATGGCAAGCGCTTCGCCGATCCTGGCACCGGTGGCTAGCATCATATCCACGACGTCGAGGATATCTTTTTCGTGCAAACCGTTCTGTCTGCCTGTTGGCTGCTGCCAGGCATAGACGTCGTGTCGAAGTTTGGCTACTTCGTCAATAGTCAGTGCCCGGACTTCTTTAGTGCTGGTGGGGATTCGGGCGACTTCCCGGAGAGGGTTGGCAGCGGCTGCGCCATGGCGTGTTGCCAAGGACAACATGCCGGTAAGCAGCGTTTTGGACATTTTGGCTGTTGCGTTGCCGTGCTTGGTGCGCACACCCTTGAGGAACTTGTCCAAGGTGGAGACGTTCGCTTCTCGAATAGTCAGGTTGCCGACGCCGGGCAAGATGTAGGTATCGATGATTTCCCTGTAGCGGCGGCGTGTATTGGCGGCCCGTTTAAGGTCTTCGAATTCCAACCACCAGAACTTGGCAAGTTCACTCATGACCATGTCTGGACTGATGACATCGTCGGTAGGAGGCAGCATGGCATTGAGCTTGGCCAGGAGGCCAGCTTCGGCTTGCGCCCCGGTTGGCCCGGTCATTTGGTACATGCGGGGCTTCCCGTCGTATCCGCGCATGGTTGCCCGGGCCCGCCAAGTGGTCGGTCCCAGCTTCCGACGGGTAATCTTCCCCCAAGTCCCGAGCGGTGTTTTTGCTCTAGACAACGGGGTCTTCTGTTGTGGCGAGCCACGCGTTGAAATCTGTGCGGCTGATGCGAAGGTGGCGCCCGATCCTGTGAGCCTTCGGGCCCGCGTGCTTGACGCGCCACTGGTAGAAGGTCTGCTCGGGTATCTGCAACTCACGGCAGATCTCTTTCGGCGTCATCCACTCATCGACGAAACCAAGGGTTGATGGCTCGTGGTTTGACTGCTCAGTCATCGGATTCTCCTATTCAATATTGATCTTCCCCCTTCCATGGCGCAAAGACACTGAAACTACATGACTTGCGTTGGCAGATCAGGTGAAGGACGGCGGTCGACTCGCCTACCGCCGGTCAGGGTGGATAGAATCCGCCGTAGCCCGTGTGGGCGATGAAATCCCCGCTCCAAGTGGCGCCGTCATTCCGGCAGTGAAAGCACTTGTCTTAAACTTGGGCGTCCCATGGGGTCATCGCCCGAATATCAGGGGATCGTGCGGCAGGCGGAGAAAACGACATGGATGAATAGTCGAAGAAGCGACTCCATCCGCAGGAACGTTTTCGAGTTGCTGACGTGCAGGCGGCCAGTTGCGAACTCTCAAGGCCAACGACTCCTTGAACGGCGTGACCGGCCGGACAATACTTGAGACAGTCACAGGATTTGGATTGGAGACACATGGCGGACCAAGAAAAGCCCGGTAGAGCGGATGAGGTGAGGCGTACGCCTCAGGGTGAACTGGCTCGAAAGCTACATCTCTTGCTGGACATCGCCGACGCAGAGGGAGACAAGCCAGCGACCTTTCCGGACATTAGTGCGGCGATGACTGTCCGTGGGGTGAAATTGTCTAGGGCGCGGTGGTCCTACATGAAGGATGGTAACGGGAGGCTGATCTCTGACAGGCCGTTGCTGACGGCTTTGGCTGACTATTTCAAGGTCAGCCCAGATTATCTGATCACCGTCGAGGACATAGAAATTTCCGAAGAAGCTTGGGATCAGCTTGAATCTGTCCATTCATTTCGGGAGGCCAAGGTGAAGTCATTCGTGGATCAAACGTTGGGGGATGTTTCACCTGAGACGCTAGAAGACATCGTCGAATATCTCAGTGACGATCTTCCTTTGCCTCCTGGGGTTGGGGCTGTTGGCGATGATGTAGATAGTCCTGATGAGCCTCCAGTAGTACCGTGATTCGGTCGTAGTCTACGGAATAACGGGGGGACCTGCCGTGGCGGCGACCTTGGACGATGTCCACGATGATGGCACCGGTCTTCTCGAGCGCGATTAGGTGCTGGGCAACGCTCGCCTCCCCGGCACTGACGGCGTCCACAATATCGCCACGCGGTACTGGCCCATGTTCCTCGAGATACCGAATGATTTCGTTGCGCCCACGATTGCCGAAAGTCTCAACGTAGGCTTCCACATCGTTGGTCCAAGCCAAATCTACCGGGTGCGTGATCTTAGGCATGTTCCTATTCTGCCCCACTTATCCACAGCTTTCCATAGACCCCGTTGACATGAGCAAATCGTGTGCTGACACTAGTTAATATCAATTGTTTAATATCAACTGTCGGATTCTGGCACCTGTGCTGGAACCCATCCGGGCCGCAACGCCGCCGCTTCATACCGGCAGCATAGGGGCTGACCCCATAGTGTGCAGTTTTTCTTGAACGAAGACGACGATGGTCACTTATGCATCAGCTCGAACGTCCCGCCGCACGGACCAGCTTCCGGCGGATTTCAAGCCGGATTTGGTAGCCAACCACTGTGTCATCCTGGACGAGGATGTTATGACGGCAGTGGGCGATATCTCCGTGTTTGTTCGCTCACGTCTGGCCCGGGCCGGATGCTCCAATGAGATGGAAGACGTACTTCAGGACATCCGCATCGCCGTGTGGTCTGGAGTGTCGCGGGGACAGTACCAACCGCTGCCCGGTATCAGATTCGGAGCCTGGGTCCAGGGCATCGCCAAAAACGTTTGCAGTGCGCACATTGCCAAGCTTGCCGCCCACTATACGGTTCCCCTTTTCACGGAGGAATCCGAGGACCACCCAGCCTTCGATCGGCCACAGGAGTCAGTGGCGGAACCTGCCGGTGTTGCCGATCGAGATTGGGCGATCAATGTCCTGAAGCTGACACGGATGTGCGCTGGCGAAGAAGCTTGGGGCTCAGCCATGTTCCTTCTTTTGGATGGCTACGACGATAGCAACGGCATAGCGAGCAATCGTTGTGACCGTGCTGACAGCCCGGCTTATCGCAGGGCGCGCGGGGACTTGAAGTTCGTGCGGCAAATGGCCATCACGGTGAGGAACGCCTTGGCCGTTGTGGATTCCGACGAAGCTAAGACTGATGTTTTGGCCGTGAGCGCATCGAATTGCTTGCCGACCGAGTTGCACCGAGCCATCGCGGCAACGATCGTTGCGCCTCGGCTGAGCGGACCGGACCGCATTGCCGCCCTCCCTGTCGTAGCGGCCAAGGCCAACGTCACGCCCCGGTATGTCGCCGTCCAGACAGGACGGACCAGGGCGTTGTATATGGCAGCTCTGAGAGTTATCCGGATGTCACAAGATGCTCAGGCCATGCCCCAGTAGTGCCCTGGCCAAGGACATATCCGCGCACAGGCCTCCGCCTACCGAGCAATCTCGTCCGGTTAGCGGCAGTTCCCTCCGGTGGTGTTTGCATGCGAATGACGTCGTGGACTGACGTGGCCGCGGCCGCAGATCTGCCCTAGCCAAGTCATGCGCAATTGCCTCCTTTGCTCCATGGATGGGTAAAGGAGGTCTCCAATGCGTGGACCATCAGCATGGAAAAGCTACCTGCCCCGTTCCAGGCGGCAGTGGCTTTTGATAGCACTACTGGGAACCCTGACGGCCGTGGTCATCGCCTTGTTCTTGGTACCAGGAGCAGGCACATCCCAATGGGCCACGAATGTACCGACATCCCCACCTCCGAAGAGCCAAACGGCAGCAGCACAGGGTCCTGCTGTCGGAGTGACCCCGGAACCGGTTGACGTTGCAGTGTCGCTAGGGGAGCCACAGACCCTAGACTTCACGGCGTATGCCGAGGACACCGCCCGCGCGCTGTATACCTGGGACTCTCGGACCTCCAGCTACACACAGGTGTATTCGCATGTGCGCAGCTGGTGGCTCGTTCTTGCTGATGGTTCGAACCCGCTGACTGTGTATACGCAGGAGTTCGAGGGGACTGGCATCAACTCGGCGGCTTTTGCTCAACTCTCCGCCTATGGGGCGTACCGGACGGCCACGGTCATCCAGACGAGTTGCGATAAGGCGTTGGCGCAATTTCGGGACCACCCGGCCCCGTGGATTGGGCTGCATGTCTGCACCATGACGCTCAGCGTCACCGACCGTTCCACAGCGGATCCCCACGCAACTGCTTACCGTGTGCCTGTCAGTGTGATGGTGAACTGCCCGCCGGCGGTAACGGCCCCAGCCCGTCGGTGTGCATTGGCCGGCTTTTACACCTCTGCCAGCCGAATTGTTTACTGATGCCCGCGCCAGCTTTGGCCGCGATCGCGAAAGCGCGACTGATCCAACGGGCACTAGCCGTGCTTGTTGTGGTGGTCCCGGTGGGGATGGCCGCCTTGCTCGGCGGTACCAGCATCCTCGTGGCCCAGATCGCGGGCACGAGCTCATCCTGCACTTCGACAAACCAAGAGTCGGCGGTGACGCGAAATCCCCTGCAACCAGCAATGCCGCTGAGCAATGAGGTGGTGAGCCTGACTGTTCCAGGACCCAACGGCGTACCACTGACACTTGACTCTCAGCAGCAATCCGTCGCTGGTAGCTACATCTCGGTGGGCCAGTCTTTGGGTGTTCCGACGAAGGGGATTCAGATAGCACTCATGGTCGCTCTCCAAGAATCCGGGCTCAAGATGCTGGCCAATCCAGCCGTCCCCGCTTCGATGAGTATGCCCCATGATGGCCTCGGTTACGATCATGATTCCCTTGGATCAGCCCAACAACGCCCCAGCGCAGGATGGGGGACCGTCCAAGAATTGATGACTCCTGCCTACAACGCCGAAGCGTTCTTTGGTGGTCCTCGAGGGCCCAACCATGGCTCCCCTGGCGGGCTCTTGGACATCAATGGTTGGACCTCGATGAGTCTGGGCAGGGCGGGCCAGACTGTCCAAGTGTCCGCGTTCCCGGAACTCTATGAACGGTGGGCGCCGGCGGCGCTGGCCGTCATGGCCTCTGTCGACGGGACGGGCGTCCCGGAAAATTGCCTGCAGGCGGCCGCTTCGGAGGACCCTTCCGCGCCGACTGTCCCTGCCAATCTGAGTACGACGCGGCAAGCGATCCTCCACTATGCCCAAGAGGGTGTGGGTGGTAGCTATGTCTGGGGTGGTACGGCGTTCAAGGCCTGGGATTGTTCCGGCTACGTGCAATGGATCTACACCCAGGTAGGGATTGCGTTGCCGAGAACGGAACAGTGGCTGGCCGGGCGCCCCACGGTAACGCCGCAGCCAGGGGACTTGGTGGTGCAGGATCCGGACGGGCCGAATCATTGGGGTCATGTCGGTATTTACGCGGGCGAAGGAATGATGTACAGCGCCTTGAACCCCTCGGCCGGAACGCTACTCCACCCCGTCAGCTGGAATCCCGGCACACAATACTTCACCCTCCTCCGACCGGGACAAGCTGACTAATGGTCGATGGCGAACGCAGGTCATACGGCTTGGCGGCCAGTGGTGCATGGAAGTGGAGAAGCAAACGAACGGTCTGCCTCGAACATCCGGATGGAGTAGTGTCATGAATTTCGCACCCGTGGACCCGGGAATCGTCCCCAACAGCAACTTTCCCTTTTTGGACTCCCTCAAGCAAATCGGTGGGGGAATCCTGGTCGGGGCCTTCATTATCATCGCCATTGTCGCGATCATTGGAGCCGCCATGCTGTTGGCTGGCAAACTCAGCCAATCATCCCGGCTGGCTTCTGGCGGTGGGATGATCCTGCTCTGGACCGGCCCCATCGCTGCGATCCTCGGCGGGATCAACGGCTACATCCTGTGGTCGCAAACCGCCTTCCATCTCGGGTTCTGAGCTGTTGTCATGCCACCGCTGGAGTGCACCTTCGGGGGATGGTGGCCCCTAGGCTGCGGGGTTGTGTCCGCGGCCAAGGACACCGTTAATTTGAGCATTAGCGGCTTCTTTGCCGGGATCTTGGAGAGCATCGCCTCTTGGCTGTGGTCCTTCATCTCCGGGGCGTTCGGTGTCTCCGATGTGGACGATTCCCAGTGGACAGCCGTCCAGGGACTGACGAGTTGGTGGGTCGTGGTCATGATGACGCCGTTGGTGGCCGTCATGATCCTGCAAATGCTCTCTGGACTCATCTCGCAACAACCACGCCGGATCTGGCGGGCCCTGATCGGCGGCTTTGTTGCAGTTCCGGTCGTAGGCGGTGCTGTGTATTTGATGCAGGTCCTGACTCATGTCAGCGACAGCGCCTCGTCAGCGTTGTTGGCCACGATGGGGTCTGACCCGTACGTGGTTTTCATGCGCCTCTTTGGCTTTCAACATGGCCCGGCCGGTTCGGGACAGACGTGGGTTGTGAGCCCGATCGGTGGGCAGGCCGTGACAGGGGATCAAGTGACCGGCACCATCGTCATCACGGTCTTAGCAACGCTCATAGTGTGGGTGCTGGCGTTCATCTTGATGTGTTCGATGATCTTCCGTTCCTTTGCTTTGGTTGTGCTTGCGGCAGTTGCCCCGGTTGCCCTGATGTTAATGCCATGGGAGAAGACTAAGTCGTGGGCGGGGAGGTGGTGTGAGATTGTCGTTGCCTTGCTGCTGGCGAAACCGCTGGCGGCGACTGTTCTGGCTGTGGCCGTCAAGCTGTACGCAAACTCTACGTCTTTTGCTGGTCTGGCTGCCGGTGCTGTGGGCATGACACTTGCCTGTGCGGCACCGCTGATGGCTTTGAAACTTGTTGGCTTTGCCGGTGGTGAGTTGGCGGCAGCGGCTCAAACTGCTGGTGGAGGCCAGCTCGCCCATAAAGGGGCAAACTTTGCCGGGCGGCAGCTGGGGCAACAGCTCCGTGGCCACCACATGCTCACCTCCGGCAGCATGAAAAGCCCGAAAGTGGTGCCATCAAGCGAGAAACCCGACACGCTTCCGGTGAAGAAGTCAGCCGATTCCCGGGCAGCATCCTCCCCTGAGAAGCCCAAGATTCAACAGGGCCCCGGGGCAGCAGCCACGCCACGGCCAGCTACGCCACAAGCGCCGACCGAGCGGCCTCCTACGCCGCGGACTCCGACTCCTCGGCCAGCGACTCCGCAGGCTCCGGCCGCGCGACCTGCTGCTGCCGACGCTCAGACTTCACACTTACCTACGGCTCCGGGTTCGGGCCAAGCATCGCCCACTCCCACGCCGGGGAGACAGCAGAAATCTGGACAGCCCCGGGCGCCCCAGTCGCCGCCGACGGGGATCCCCACCCCTGCGGGGAAGAACACTCCTGCTCCACCGAAGCCAGCCAATCCGGGTGCGCCGCACCCGGGAGTAAGCCCGTCGAGTCCAAGGACTCCACGTCCTAGCCCGTCATCGGGCCCCAAGCCGCGGCCACCGGCAACTCGACCGAATAATCCACCCATAAGACCGCCCCACACTGGAGGACATCATGACTGAGGACACCAACGCCTTGCAACCGGTGAGTTTTCCCCGTCACGAACGCCGCGGCGTCATCCTAGGATTGCAGTGGTACCAACTGGCCATCGCCGCCGGAGGGGTCCTGATCGCAGGGTTGTCTTCGGCTATCGGTGGGCCAGCAGGATTTCTGGGCTCCAGCCCGGTCTGGCTCTTCTTGTTGTTCTTCGGTGTCCTGCAATATGCGCGAACCCCGTATCCTCTCTGGGCGCTGACAGGGGCCCGATTTCTGGTGCGAAAGGTGACCGGGCAAACCACCTATTTCCTGCCCACCATGGACCCGGTCCCGGTCGGTACCCTAGTTCTTCCTGGCGGACTCGCGTCCCTAGCCATCCACCGCACCGTCTTCGGCGAGTGCTTTCTGGTCGACGCTCAGGCCCATGAGGCCTTCGCAGTCTTGCGCTGCCGGGCCGGAGCTTTTGCCTTGCTGGATGATGACGATAAGGCGTACGCCGTCCAGGGTTGGTCCCGGGTGCAAGCAGCACTGGCCAAACGGCCCGTCGTGGCTAGAATCGCCATCCAAGACCACACCGTCCAGTTTCCGGCCACAGCCCTCCAAGACTATTACGACCAACAAGTCACCTCTCGCGGCAGGGAAACTCCGGCTACGGGCTGGGGTGATAGCTCCTATAGGGACCTCATCGCTGCCGCGGGGACAGCATCAAGCCACGATATTCTGCTGACACTGGTGCTGAACACCAGCAAGGCAAGGCGCCGGATCCATGACGCCGGAGGAGGGCCCCTCGGGCTGGAGAGCACCCTGCGCTCAGAAATCAATGCCCTGCGTACCGGGCTCAAAACCCACGGTGTCATCGTGGAGGAATGGCTGGGAGACAGGAGCTTCTCCGCGGTCCTCCGGGGAGCGTTCGATCCCGAATCTGTCATGCGTATCTCCCAACGCACCGGAGACTTCAAGGGCGTGGACCCCAGCCAAAGCGGCCCCACGGCCTTGGAAGAACACTGGTCCTACATCCGCACCGACAGTGGCTTCCACCAAACCTTTTGGATCGCGGAATGGCCCCGCCAAAAAGTCTTCCCAGGCTTCCTTCACCCGCTGGTCTACGTCGGCGGCTTCCGGCACACCGTCACCCAAGTCATCAAGGCCATCCCCACCGACCAGGCCCTCAAGGACATCCGCTCCGCCCAAGAAGCCCATGAAACCAGGCAGCGGATCAACAGCAAATTTGACCGCCCCAGCACCCGTGAACAACGCGCCGAAGAAGAAGAAGTCCACCAGCGCGAAGAAGAAATCGTCGCTGGGCACGGGGACGTCCGCCCGGCAGCGTACGTCACCATCACCGGGACATCGCTGGAAGAACTCTCCAGCCACCGCCAAGAACTCGAATCAGCGGCCGCCAGCGCCTTCGTCGACCTGCGACTGCTCGTCGGTGAGCAATGGCCGGCCTTCATCGCCGGGGGACTACCCCTAGGAAGGGGACTGAAATGAAATCCACCCAACAAGCTGTCACCTTCATTCCAAGCCATGAGTCCCGCAACGCCAAGCGGCAACGCCGAGCGCTGCAGGGCCAAGTCGTCGCCGGTCGGCAGGAGCCCTTCTGGAAGAAGATGGGACTGTTGACCGGCGACGAGGAAGGACCCGACACCACGCGCCTACAGCCGTTCGGTCCACATTCGTTCAAGGGCCCGCACCGCCTGCACCCGGCCCCTCACCGGGCCTCTACCATGACCTTCGCAGCCGCATACCCCTTCATCACCGAATCCGGCCTCGGCCACGAAGGCACCTACATTGGCAGCGACGTATTCGGCTCCGGCGCCTTCTCCTACGATCCCTGGGTCCTCTACGACAAAGGCGTCATCAGCGGCCCCTCCATCGTGATCATCGGCACGGTAGGAACGGGGAAATCCATGTGCGCTAAATCCCTCGTAGCCCGCTCCATCACACTGGGCCGCAAAGCCGCCGTCGCCTCCGATCCCAAGGGGGAGTGGGTGTCGGTAGCCAACGCTGTTGGCGGCAAAGTCATATCCGTGGGCCCTGGCCGGCCCACTAGGGTCAACCCCCTGGACGCCGGTCCCCGCTCCCGAGACCTGTCCAACGCCCAGTGGCAGGCGGTGGTCCGGCAACGACGCCGTCAGCTGCTCGTCGCCCTCGTCTCCCTCATGCGCCAAGGCGTTCCGATGCATCCGGTCGAACACACCGCCCTAGACATGGCGTTGACCGAAGCGGTCGCCGCCAACGAGACCCCCACCCTGCCCATGGTCTTGGAATACCTACTCAACCCATCGAAGGAAACCCGAGAACTCGTCGGACCCGATGGTGGGCGGGCCGTCGCCCATTCCCTGCGACGCACCGTCTCCGGGGACCTGGAGGGCATGTTTGACGCCCCATCCACAGTCTCCTTCGACGCCGACGCACCCATGATGGTCATGGACACCTCAGCCCTGATCGGGGCCTCAGAACAGGCGCTTTCATTGGCCGCCGCCTGTGGCGCTACGTGGCTGGAAGCGGCAATCACCAACCCCGACGGCGGCAAGCGCATCGTGGTCTACGACGAGGGCTGGCGCATGCTGGCCGATCCCTACATGCTGGTCAAAATGAGTGAACAGTGGCGGCTCGCCCGTACCTACGGCATCGCGAACCTGTTGATCATGCACAAGGTCGCGGACCTGAACGAGATTGGCGACAGCACCAGCGGCCACCGCCAAAAAGCCCTCGGCCTGCTCACCGAGGCCGACACTCGGATCATTTACCGGCAAAAGCATGACTCCATGCGCCTGACCAAGGACGCACTCGGACTCACCGAAGCCGAATGCGGCCAAGTAGAGGAACTGCCCAAGGGCGTCGGGCTATGGAAAGTCGGCAACCGTTCCTTCATCGTCGCCAACCAGGTCACCAGCGATGAACTCACGGTCTTTAGTACTGATCACAGGATGATGCCATGAGTATCGTGCACGCGGACTCCACACCGCTCATTACCACTGGCCTTCTCTGCGCGGCAGGGTTTGTTGGGTTCAGTGCTCTGACGGTGGCGGCCGGGAACGTGGCCTCGCAATGGAAATGCGGGCAGGGGCTGAACGGACCACCAAGCCCGGTGGCTGCCGTCGGATTGTTTACCGGGAACTTTGCAGCGATCGGCCAACCACCGCCAGGATGCACGATTGGTACGGGCGCGGTCTGGGTGCTTCTTGGCCCGGTGCTGGTTCTGCTGCTGGTGGCGGTACTGTTCGCGTTCTTCCTGTGGCGGAGCTGGCGCCAGTCGGGGGCGTGGCTGCGCCAAGACATCCTCGGCAGGGACGGCATGGCCCAGAGGACCGAAGTAGTGCGCGAGTACGGGAGGCGGGCGGCCCTGAAACGGGGCAAGATCACCCGCCCAGGTCTCAAGCACCCACAATTATCTGACGTGTCCTGGACCCTGGGCACCTCACGCGGTACCAAGATTCATGTCTCGACCGAGGAATCCATGGTCATCCAAGGCGCCCCACGCTCCGGCAAAGGACTCTTCGTTGTCATCAACGCCATCTTGGACGCACCAGGAGCGGTCGTGACGACCTCCACTCGCGCCGACAACCTTGCTGTCACCATGAAAGCCCGCGCCACCGACGGGCGCCCCGTGACAGTCTTTGACCCGCAAGGCATGTCCGGACTGACCTCCACACTGCGCTGGTCCCCAGTACGAGGATGCGAGGACCCTGACGTGGCAGTACGCCGTGCACTGGTCATTTCGGCGGATTCGAAAATGAGCGGCGAAAACGCGGCCTGGCAGAAGCGGGCACAAATCGTCCTGCAATGCCTGCTGCACGCCGCCGCCCTCTCCGGCGAAGGCATCCAGGCGTTCCGACGTTGGTCATCAAACCCCACACTGGCTACCGAGGCACTGGATGTCCTGAACGGGCCACGGGCAGCTTTGGGCTGGCATTCAGACCTGATGGGCATCCTCGAAGACGACCCCCGCAACACCTCCAACTCCTGGATCGGCGTCTCCGCCGCCGTCGCACCCCTCTCCTCACCCCGAGTCCTCGCCGCCTTGGACCCGGTGAACCCGGAGGACGAATTTGATCCCCAAACCTTCATCCGCGACCGTGGAACCCTATACCTGATCGGCACTAAGTCCGGGGCAGCAGCGGCAGGTCCTTACCTGTCAGCGTTGATTGATGACATTGATGCCGCGGCCAGAGACATGGCCTTCACCGCACCGGGTGGAAGGTTAGATCCACCTCTGTCCCTGATCCTGGATGAAATCGCGAACCTCTCGCCCTGGCCAGGACTGCCCATTGTGCTCTCAGACGGTGGCGGCATCGGGATCTCCACCCTGGTCGTCCTCCAATCCCTCTCCCAAGCCCGCTCTGGCTGGTCGATCGAGGAAGCCTCCACCATTTGGGAATCAGCCATCATCAAAGTCATCTTCGGCGGCGGCTCCGACGAGAGAGACCTGCGCGACTTGGCCTCCCTGCTAGGGGAGCGCCGCCACACCTACAGGACCCACTCCTGGTCATCCCAAGGAAGGCAGGAAGGGGAGCAGATCCGGGACCTGCCCGTCATTGCACTCCATGAAATTCGACGTCTGCCCGCCGGTACTGCCCTGATGATGGGGAGACGCACCCGCCCCATCCTGCTGGACCTGCGCGGTTGGCACCAACGCCGCGACGCAGCCGCCCTGGGCCGCTCGAAGCTTGAGGCCGAAGACGCCCTCGCCCAAGGCCACATCCACCAACAAACAGTCGAGCAGGAGGCACGTGATGAATCCCTTTGATGACGACGAAGCTGCCGACAGGCTCTTCGGAGACCTCTCCACAGGCGAGATCCTCCAAAGGCCACCCGACGGTCTGGAAGCGCCGACCTATCGGTGGCGGGAGCTTGATCGAGTGAGCGCACCCAAAGCGTGGACGGCATTGAGCGGGTGGGTGTCCTGGTTCGTGGCCACGTACCGGCTGACGAGCTCGGTCGTTCCGGACTGTTGGTGGCGTCACTCGGAACTCGTCGCAGAACTATACGCCCTGCAAAAAGCTGAACTATCGTCCTACACGCCAACCGATCCTGGCTTCGGGCCGCTCGGATTCCACGAACGGCTACCCCTGGCCATTGAACGCCTGAGGATTGAGACCAGAACCATCGGCTGCGTGGGGCTGCAAGTTCACCGTGAGGTGAGCCCTCGATTGCTTCCCACTGGAGGTCCGGAGTTCCTGGCTTGGACGGCGGAGTCGCACCAAATAGTGTCTGAAAATTCAGGCGACGCTAGTCATGTGGTTGGGGGCAGTTCGCACCATGGATAAGTATCACCGCAAACACGGGGACAAATTTTTAGAAGTAAGGGAGGCGGCCGCCGTGGCCCCTGCAAGCAGCAACCACCCGGACAGCAAGGAGGAAGCGGGCCGACGCCCAGCCGGCCCACGTCCGAGTAATGAGGATCGGCTGGCCGGGCTGACCCAACAACTGGAAACCTTGCTGGAGAATGCCATTTCCACACCCGGACGCTGGCACATGCTCCTGGACACCTCAGCGACCCTGTGGCGCTACTCCGGCGGCAACATTGCCCTGCTCATGGCTCAAATGGAAGAACGCGGACAACAGCAACCATTGCTGGTGGCAGGGTTCCGAGAGTGGGAACGCCACGGCCGCAACGTACTCAAAGGAGAGCACGCACTGTGGGTCCTCGCACCACGCACAGCAGGGAAAAACATAGATGCAACAACGGAGACTGAGGCCAAGCCAACACCGGCCATTGCCGATCAGACCAGCGGCTGCACCAAGGAAACGGATCTCCGAAAGATTGTTGGATGGCGGGCCCAAGCAGTGTTCGACGTGTCCCAAACGGAGGGGCAACCCATCTACATTCCGCGTCCCATGGTGGACGTTGGCTCCTCTCCCATGGGGTTGTGGTCATCGCTGGTTAATTTCGTGCAGAAACAAGGATTTGATGTTGAGCGATCAATGAGCCAATACGGCCTCTCAAGCGGATACACGGACTTCGCCGGCCGCAAGATCCAGATCGGCGCCTGGCTGGGCCAAGAAGAACGCGTCGCCGTGCTGGCTCACGAACTCGGCCACACCTGCCTCCACGGACCTGACGACAAACTCGGGAAACTTTACGGCAGCGTACTGGACCATCGCGGCCTTGCAGAAGTCGAAGCTGAATCCGTCGCCTACATGGTGTTGCGCGCCCACGGCATCGATCGCAGCGCCCAATCAGGCAGCTATCTCGCCGGATGGGCCGACCAAGTAGTGGGTGTTGAACACTCCAGCCTGTTGGGTTCACCGACCGGGATAGAGCCTGCCAGCAGGATTGAGATCGCCCGCTCCACCCTTGCCCGAGTGACCTCGGCATGCCGGTCCATCCTGGAAGTCACGCAGCCCCGCAACCTGGGCGGCAAACCTGCAACGGCCGGCGTGGCCGTTGCATGGGACCGTGTTGACCTCACCGGGCCTGTGAGTGGCCACCAATCAAACGGTACTGCGCCGAAGATAGACGCGTTCTAAGCCAAGCAAGCATCCCGGCTGGACACGCTGGCCGGGACCATAGAAGGTAGGGAAATAAAATGGGCACCAGAATCCCCGTCAGCATCAACGGCAACCTCGTCGCCGATCCGGAAATCTTCTACATGGAGTCCGGCATCCCGCACGTGAAGATGCGCGTCGCCGTCAACCAGCGCTTTCAGGCAGCCGACGGAACTTGGCGCGACGGCGTCCCCGTGTTCCACAACGTCTCCGCGTTCCGGGCATTGGCTGTGAATGTTGCCCGTTCAATGAGGAAGGGGGACCCCGTCACCGTGACCGGCGACCTCGAATTCAGGTCATTCGAGAAGGACGGTGCCCAGCACGAAGCACGCCGCATCATCGCCGAAGTCATCGGCCCGGACCTCCGGTTTGGGACAACCTCCTACGAACGGACGCCCAAGGCAAATTTGGGGGCATCCGTCGCGGCCCACGGGCCGGACCAAACGGCGCCGGAGGTGGCCAGCGGTTGGGGAACCGCACCTGCCCAGCCGTTATCAGCGCCCTCAGTGGCAAGAGAGGCGGCCCGAGGACTCCAAATGTGATTTCGAGACGAGCTTTTTACCTCGCTGTCACCAGATCATTCTGAAAGTTGCAATACATTGCCACGGGATTCGCAGGCCATGGACAATCACGCACAACTCCTCGAAAATTGGGCACATTAAATCATCCGGCCCGTGCTCAGTCGGTCGGCGTCGCACTCCCTAGAGATAGGAGATGAGAGCGGGATACGCAAAACAACTTGATCGCTTCAAAGCAAATCAGATCAGAAGATGACACCAAACGCGCCACCCACCTCGGTCTCGAGGATGCGACGCCGGATGCCATTCAGGAACCAATCGGAGTCTGAGAGAGCCTCTGGCACCTCGTTGCTATTCAACATGACAATGTACTGAAAATTGGAGTTCTCAGGTGCCGTGACGAGGCTTTCGACTGTTTCTAGAGCTGTCTGCGTCTGCACGGTGTCGACACCATCAAAAACGACGGAATCGTGGATGAGGAATTTGGGATGGACTCTTGGTTCCGATTCCGCCAGGAGAGTTAGGTCGTAGCTGAAGAGCTTCATCTTGCTGACGCCAGTGCTGGCTGATGCAGGTACTTTCAATGTCACTTTGTAGCCGTCTTCGTCTACTTTCACGGTAAGAGCTCCTCCTCGGCCATACAGGGACCGAATTAGAGAATCGAACCGGCTTGCGAATCTGTCAACTTCGGGCTGACGCTCGTTGAGGCTTTCCGACGCCTGTACACGAAGTTCGCCTTTCGTGACATTCAACTCTTCCCTTGCTCTATCCCAGCGCCGCAGAGCATCAATTTGTAGGTCTAGATCGCGTACGTGAGCTTCGAGCTCGACGTGTGATCTTTGAAGCGCGAACAGTTCATCCAGGACTCCGCCGGCGCTAATTTGACTGAGGATGTTTGTTCGGCGACCAAGGCTTACACCTAACTGGCGTTCGTAGTCGGCAAGACGCCCGCGAAGATCTGTCAGCTCTTTGCCCAGGTAGCCGACGCGGTTCTCGTAGATGCGATTGTGGAACGCTTCCACTTCGTCTAAGCGGGCTAGAGCTTCCGCCTTGAACGCGCTAGTCATTTCCGCACGCAGCATTGTCAGCGTCTCATCGGCTGCCGACTGGGTGGATTCATCCAGAGAGGACTCGTGCAGGGTGACCATTTGTCGAATCATGAAGGCCTCATTTCGGAGACTATTCACCTCAACTGTCAACTGATCGGCCTGTGTGATGAGATCGTCAGGGTCATCGAGCAGAACGAAATCGCGGGCTTCCTGTGCTACCCGGTCGCGGGCAAGGATTGCTTCCTGGCGTTCGATCAAAAGATCGGCTTCATTGCCAACTGTGGATGAGAGAAACTTTGACGAGGCGGCCGTGTCGATGGCTTTGTAGACCTGTTGCTCATCTTTGAGGTCTGCGAGTTGATTTGTAACTTGCCAATCTAGGCCCAATAAGTAGGCCGTATGAACCCGTGACGACCGGGCGGGCTGCTGCGCCATGATTTTGGTCGGATCGTCAGGTGCGGTTCTCCGGACCAAGTAGGTCAATAGAGTGCGCGAGGAGAGACGGGCTCCGTCATCGTCGGCTTCGTCTGGGAGACCAAACAGCTTCCATCCAAGGACCTGCTTCCAGGTCTCAATTCGTAGTCCTCCTTCTTCCAAGAGTGAGAGCCAAGCTGGGACTTCTCCTGAAAGGTGATGGATGTTGACACGATTTCTAGGTGATGCACAGTTTCTTGACACTGCGATGGTCGCTCCATCAAGCATCAAAGTGAGCCGGAATTCCCAGTTATCTTCGGCCAGAGCTCCAAATTCACTTGGGAAGTTTCCTCCCAGGCAATAGTTGATGGCGCTGAGGAGGCTGGATTTTCCGCGCGCGTTTCGACTATCGGTTTTTGAGGCTTCCTCGGTTCGGTCGGCAAGGATGACGTTTAGGCCAGATTCAAAATCAATGGGGACGAAAACGTCTTTATTCGCCGATAGCTGGATCAGCATTGGAATCCCTCCGGATCAGAATGTTCTCGTCGGAATCGATGAGAGAAAGCATGAAAAGGACGTCGAGAACCAAGACGAAGTGAAAGAAACTTGCTTTTTCGTCTATTTGATTCCGAAAGAGAAACCATGCCTCTCCGATCGTCATAGCACTGGGCATGGTTTGCCACAAATGCAGTCCTGCGCCTACGAGAGATTCGGCTGGCGCGATGAACTTGTCAGGAAGCAGCACGAGCAGCCTCGAAGATTTCGCAGATTTCAAAGAGGTGCACTACTACGGCGATTGCCGCGGCCTCGAGCAGTTCATTTCTGTTCACGCCGGCGTTGTCGAGGGCGGCCGAGCACACGAAGGAGAACAAATCGTCTCCGCTCAAGGAGGCCAGTATCCCTTCGGCGTATTTTGCTTTGAACCACTGTTGAAGGCGGGCTGAGAACCCCGGGACTCCACGTTCGCTGAAGCTAATGAACGCCTCTACCGCGGTCGTCTTCGAGATTCCCATCTTGATCAGCGCTTCTGATGCGTCACCCAAGTCGTTGGCCACCATTTTTTCGGTGATTCCAGGCGGCAAGACAAGCGTTTCAATGCCCGTTGAAACGACGCGTGGTGCGAGTCGAAGGGAAGAGCAAACCGCTTCCAATTCCGCGAATCCGACAGCATTCATGGCATATAGTTGCCCCCGACTGACCGTCGCTTCATGATCGACCTTCATCGACCGGAGAGCCTCGGCGGTGTATTTGGCTCGCTGAGTATCCACCACTTTATGATGCCTGTCACAAAGCACGATCAGGTTCGAAATGTCGGCACGTTCGACATCGCTCTGGGATGAGTCATATCGTGCGCCACCTGGGCTGGCAGCAAGGATGTGGGCTATCTCAGAGACCACTGTGTCCTGATCCTGTGGGTGGTCAGCTTCTTCGAATAGCTTTGACGTGCATCCGTCAAATGCGCAATGTTGTCCAGATCGCATTAGCAGCACTTTAAGCTGTGGCGTCGTAATCGATTTCCGCGGTGAAATAATGTCCCCCTTTGACGATCAACCATATCAAGAGGGCTTCGAACGCCCGGCAATTTTGGATATCGACGCGCCGAGTGTAAGACGCAGTGAACGCACTCCGAAGCGGGCCGCCAAGCAGGTAAAAACTGGGGAGCTGTGGGAGCGCGCGCTCCATGGATTTCGCCGGTAGAGTGGCGACCATTTGTGTCTCGTCAAGAAGAATGTGTCAGAGTGCATCCATTGCAAGGCAAAACTAAATTCTGGAATGGTGATGCTAGGCGATCACGGATTGACTCTACCAAGACTTGCTCTTCACATCGGCCAGGCGTGCGGAAATGAAGCGGTTGTACGTTGACGAGGCTAAGTCGGCAGCCGTCGTGACCAGCTCGGCGGGCCGCATCACCCTATGCAGAGGCTCTGTACTATGACTTGGATGGGTGGACCCGGGCAAGCGATTGATATTTGGGACCCCTGAAGTATGGGAACGCTGCGGCGGGCGCATATGCGTGGTAGTCGGCTGCCCGGAGGTAGTAGATCTCTGGCCACGGTCCATGCACTTGAATCTGGGCAGGATCAGGCGAAATTAAGAGCACGGAATCACGCCAGATTTCATCCGGGAGAGCCTCAACCCAGGCCCGTTGTACGTGTCCGAATTTATCCCAGCGGATGATGGCCCATGCGCCAAGCGGATCTATGGAAAGGATGTCCAGCACCGTAACTTCGGTGGCAACACCCAGCAGGCTCTTGACGCTGGAGAAGTGTTCCCATTGCTGGACGGCATTGGTGATCCATGCCTTCGTTCGGCGCAACTTTACGAACCAAATGGCTGCCGCGCCGCCGGCCAAGACGATGGCGACAACCATGATAGCTAGGCCTGCTGGCGAGGCTGATGGCTGTGTCAAGAACAGGCGAATGGCGATGGCGAGGCAGGCGCAGCTGATCACGGTGAGTGTGATCGCCCAGCCGGATGTGTTCTGGGGTTTGACCATCGGATTCGTTCGCATGACTCGACCTCTGCCTATGTACTAATTTTACAGCGAGGGACCGACAATAGGCGATGGTGAATGGATGCTGACCACGGGTGTGGGTGTCTGTATTGCCGACTGGTTGCCGCTCCTTGTGGCGGCGATGCGGACCTCGAGCCGGGCTCGCTGATCGGAGTGGTCCCAGTCCGTGGCGCTGGGCGGTGCTCCAAGCGGCAGTCCAGAGTTGTCGATGTCCCATCGGTCGCGGTAGCCGGCGACGTCACGCACCAAGGACTTCCACGTTTCATCGTTGGCTTGCAGACCGGTTTGTGCCCGCAGTCGGTCCATCCAGGGTTCTTCGTTTGCGAGGGCGTGGACAGCCACCGCGGACAGCCGTTTGGCGATCCGATGCTGAACGTCGTCGAGCAGATCACGGAGGTCTTCCCTGTCCGTTAGAACTGACACCGGCGCCATGGTCAGTGAGGATGCGGCGGGTAGCCGCCGCTGGAGGACTTGCAGGAGGGAGTGCACGATAGCGGCAACGTCGCGGACGCCGGCTGCCGGCTCCAGCCCGCCGACCAAAGTTTGCTCGGCTAGGAAACGGTCTGTGACGGCGGTGCGCCGCCAGGATGCGACCAAGGCGCCCCAGGATGGGGACGCTTGCATCTCTGCCACAAGGCCGGGGGAGTGGGCGCTGATGAGGCGCGTGACGTCGTCGGACGCGGCTATCTGGGCCAGGTAGTCATACTCGGCGAGCAAGCGGGACAGGGAGTTGGCCTGGTTGCGTTGTTCATCGCGGACCTCGTGGGCAGTGTGTTCGGCGCCTTCGATGGAGAGTATGGTGCTGAGGATTTGCCGCCAGTCCGGCAGTGAGGACGGGTCCACGCCGTGGTGGTCGCGGGGTCTGGCTCGCTGATGTAGGCATGGTTGCCAGCCTTGCCGCGTGTCATGGAGACGTAGAAGAGTTCCCGGGTGAGCCTGCCTTCACTGACGAGGGTGTGGCCGGTGTCCACGGTGATTCCCTGGGATCGGTGGGCGGTGGTGGCGTAGCCAAGTTCCACGGACTCGGCGAGATAATCAGCGCCCATGATGATTCGTGCCCCGTTGTCCTGGCGGATCCCGGCGATGGAGCCGTCCGGATTGGGCGTGCCACTGATGATGATGAGGGTTCCATTGCGGATAAAGTTACCGGTGTCATCGAGGAGGTGACGGTCGTTCCGCCGTGCCAAGATGGTGTCGCCGCGTCCGGCGTGGAGGCCGTCGCTGAGGTCCACAGTGGCTTCTGCATCGACCGTGCCGGTGCCGACGCGGTCCGCTTGGGCGCGTTCGTTGAGCATGGCGACGGTGTCGTTGTCAGGGGCGATTAGGATCGAGGTCTTCCCGGTGCGGATGTCGGCGTCCCAGCGGTTGTAGGCGTCATCCACCATGGCGTCGTACGTGCCGCTGCTGATGCGCCCGTAGGCGGTGTACTCGGGAATGACGTCAAAGTCGCCTGTGCGAAGTTTCAGGGAGGCAGTGCGTTCCCAAACATTGGTGAAGCGCCAGACCGTGCTGAGTCGTTGGGCGCAGCCGGCCCGGTCAAGCCATCCAAGGATTCCGCCGGCGTCGATGGAGTCCAGTTGTGCCGGGTCGCCGACAAGCAGGATCTTGGCTCCGGCACCTGTGGCCTGATCCAGAAGTGCGGCGAGCTGGTAGGTGGAGACCATGGAAGCTTCGTCGATGATGACCAGCTGATTGGGCCGGAACTGCCACTTTGTCTGGGTCGCTGTGAGGGCGCTCATCCGCTGCGCAAGGCGCTCTAAGACTTTCCGGGCCTGTCCATCATGCCGCGGGTATTGACAGGCCGTTTGGTACCTTTCTGCTGTATCTGCATACTGTCCTGCTCGTATGGCTGCGCCCGGGCCGGTGGATTCGTAGAGCCATTTGCTCACGTTGTCCGTGGCCAGTCCGAGCTCCTGTCCCAGGACGTCGGCCGAGGCCGCAGCAGGGGCAAGCCCCACCACGGTCCCGGCACCGAAGCAGTCTTCCCACAGGGTTTTGACGGCGCTCATCGTGGTGGTCTTGCCGGTCCCGGCGGGGCCGACGACGGCGTCCAGTCGCCTTCCGCTGGCCAGGACGGCCTCGGCAGTCCTGGATTGCTCGACCTGCAGTGTGTCGCCACGGGTGCTGCGGAACTGTTCGAGAGCGTCCTTGACGGACGTGTGCTCGAGGTGAGGGCCGGCGTCGTTCGTGTGGGCGTTCATGATGGCTTCCTCGTTCGTCAGTGTGGAGACATCGGTGAAGAGGTGGGCGCTGGCCAGATCAAATACACTGTGGCCATTGAACGCAAGGTCGGGTGCTGTGGTGGGGATGGAGTAGCGAAACTCGTTTAGAGCAACAGACTGGGTCTCGGCGGAAGCGGCGATGGCATCCATTAGGCGGATCCGGTCGGCTGCAGTGGCGCAGCGGATCTCCTGACACACCCGTTCTGCCTCGGCGATGAGATTCCACCTGTTCCAGGTAGCCCGGCGCCTGGCGACAAGGTCCTTGACCAACCCGGCAGTGCTAGTGATCCAGGCCGCGTCGGCGTCGGTGAATGTGAGGGGGCGGGTGTGTGAGCGGTTGATGGTGGCCGCCAGCACGGTCTCGGGATCGAATCCCTTGGCCTGAGCCCTTTCACGCCACTGCCGAGTGCGTGTGTTCAGGGGGACGACGTCGTGATTCTTGGCGGTGCGGGTGGACAGTGTTGCCTGTTGCCGCAGTTTGAGTTTGACGGCGTTGCTGGGTTCCCGTCCGTGGGTATCGGACCAGTCATTGACGAGCCGGGCCGCTTCAATGTCGATCAGCCGGGACCTGCTGGAGAACTCGCGGATGAGTTCATCGTCGACGCCGGAGAGTTCGAAACTGTAATTGTGGATGGTGCTGGTAGGTGTGCGGACTTCGGCCTGGGTTCCTAGATCTCGGCCGAGTTGGTCATAGAGGAGCCCGTTGTAGTGTTGGCTGGCGGCAACGGTGACTTTGTAGAGTGTGCGTGAATCAAGGGTGGTCCAAGCGCCATCGCTGACGCGTTGGGCCCTGTTGGCGATGACGACGTGGGTGTGCAGCTGGGGATCTCCAGAGCGGGACTCCCAGTGGTCGAAGGCGGCCGCGATGGAGCCATGGACGCCGACATGTGCGACGCCGCCGTGTCCGGCGCGGGTGTGGATGGCGGAGCTCTCCAGCCAGGCCAGGGTGGCTTCCAGGGCCGCGTGGTGGGCCGCCATGACCTTGTCCTTATATCCGTCATCGCCGAGGGCCCAGAGCACGGAGACGGATTTGGGTACGCTGAAGGTCAGGTCAAAGCCGGCCACCGCAGCCCGGCGCACAGGCTGGCCGTTGGCACCGGTGACGGTGGAGGACTGGTTGGGTGTCCGGCCCAAGGATGCTCGCGTGGAGGGGTGCGCGCCTCGTTCAAAGAGGGCCTTCGCGGCAGCGTCGGTGACTGTGTCGTGTGGATTCATGCCGATACCGGCAAGTCCTGCGCCGAGCCATTGCCCGAGCGGGTTGCTGGCGGCGGTGTAGTAGCCGGTGAGGTCCCGGGTTTCGACGTCGGCATGGCTGGTTGTCTTCAGCAGATAGGAGACGCCGGCTTCGGTGGAGAGGCGGGCTATGGAGACGGTCATGACCTGCCCGTTTCTGTGTTCCAGCCGCGGCGTGCAAAGATCGACGCCGTCGACGGATCTAGTCGCGTGTTCGCGTCGGAGTGCAATGTTAGGACCTTGGCGGCGAGGTGTTGCATGTCCTTCATGGCCTGCCGTTCATGGACCTCACGCTGCTCGTTCTCGTCATGCAGGCGCTGCGCCAGGCGCTTGAGGTCATCGGCCTTCGACTGGGCCCGGGAAAGTGTCTGTGCGCTTTCGTTGAGCTGTTTGTAGGCGGTGGCCAGTTTGTCTTCAAATGACCGTGTCACGGTGGCGAGCTTGCGCTTGTTCGTACGACGTAGCTTTCGGATGGTCGCCTCATAAAGTGCTGTGAGTGCAGCCATCGCCTCCTGGTTGTTGGTAATGGACTGGTCCGCTCGGCCAGTCGTCCGTAGTTGTTCATCTTGGAAGCTCTGCCGGTATTTTCGTTGCCGTTGACGGTGGGCACACTCCGGTCGGCAGAAGAGCTGCCGAGGGCTGGCGGGTGTGAACGAGATATTGCATTCGGGGCAAGTGTGCGTAGTCATACATCTCCATGGCTCAAGGACTCCATTTCTCCATGACTAAACGTCACATTGCCGTCACGCGTGCTGTGACGGCCGCCACCGTCGGTGCCAACAGTGTGAAGGGCTTTTTGGTTACGGCAATTTCATGGTGGATGCGGGATGAATTGGCTGTCGGGGGCGAGCGCTGGTTTGGCAACTGGCGGTGATTGTGTGAAGGGTCAATGTAGGTGGGAGGTGTGGTGGTGTAGTCGCTTTTCTGGCTCGTTTGGGGTCTTCATCTGAAGATGTCAGTGGCACACTCTATCGTCGAAGACGTATTCTATTAGTGAATTTGTTATTAGAGGTGTGTTCGATGGTTGTTGATGAGCGTGTGAGTGTCCGGACGACTGCTGCGGGAAGCCCGTTGGAGTTTGAGTGGCGGGCGCGGCACTATCGGAGGACAGAGTTGCCGCTACGGTTTTTTACCCGTCGTCCTTGGTGGACGGAGCAGAACCGCATCCAGAAAGGTATTGGCGCTCAGGTCTTAGAGACAGAGATGTGGAGAGTAACTGCTGCGGGCCGTGGTCGTTCTGCCGAACGAGTATTTGAGCTTACCCATGAGGACTCTCACTGGCGGCTGTCAAGGATTCTTGGCTAGGCAAAAATGTTCATTCACTTGCATGTTGCCTCCGCCTTCTCCGCCCACTACGGGGTGGATTGGCCAGACACTCTGGCCGCCGCGGCTAGGGATGGTGGTGCCGACGCCTTGGCGATCACCGATCGTGATGGCCTCTACGGCGTTCCCAAGCACATTGCTGCCTGTCAGCGCGCGGGCATTGACGCGGTTCTTGGTGTGGAACTTGCAACCCTAGGACACGACGGCGCGGTCACCGGCCGCGTTGTCATTCTGGCCCACGGACACAACGAAGGAGCGGGCTACACGGCACTGTGCCGCTTGGTGTCCGTTGCTCACACTCACACAACGGTGGGGGTGAGTCTTGATCAGATTGCCAAGCATCTTCTGACCGATGCCGGGACGGTTGGGACCGTGCTGCTCGGCCCACTTTCAGATGTTGGTCGCAGGGTCGCATCGCGCCGAGACGGACTGCCCTTGCTCCGTGCGTGGCTGAGGGTACTTCCGACTGCGGCCGTGCGTATTGAGGTGGCTTCGCATCTTTCCGAGCCAGGGCAGCCGCTGAGTCATACTCACGCCATTCGCATGCTCCGCCTCGCAACCCAAACCGGACTCATGCCCGTGATGACCAATATGGTCAGGTATGCCGAGCCCGATGGTGCCATTACAGCAGACGTCCTTGACGCGGCCCGTGCACTGGCCTGTTTGGATGAGACCGGAGTCCAGCCAACTGCTCAAGGTTGGCTCAAACCCGTGACCACTATGAAGGCATTGGCCTCGGAAATTACGGCCCTAGGTCAGTTCGGGGATGGCGCTGCTAGAACGCTCCTCGCGAACACCGAAGACTTGGCGGATCAGTGCCGGATCGATCCGGTCGTCGATACAGGCTGGGGAATTCCTGTCATGCCGGAGGCATCCATCATCGGCATTACAGGCGATCCCTTAGCCGAGTTGTGGGAACGCGCGACAGCGGGTGTGACTAGCAGGTATTCAGGGAGCAGCTCCGCCTCCTTCGGGGTGATGCAGGACCGGCTTAAGGCCGAGATGGCGACCATCGCCGATCTGGGTTTCTCCTCCTATTTTTTGACGGTGGCTGAGGTGACTCGATTGATCCGGGAGATGGGCATTCGCTCGGCCGCACGCGGCTCCGGGGCCGGTTCGCTAGTCAACTACGCCCTAGGCATCTCTCAAGTCGACCCGATCCGGCACGATCTGTTGTTTGAACGCTTCCTCAGCACCGAACGACAGACCCTGCCGGATGTTGATATTGATGTTGAGTCAGCGCGGAGGCATGAGATCTACCACCGGATTTTCGAGCGCTTTGGTCCGGAGCGGGTGACCTTGATGTCGATGCAATCCGGCTATCGGGCCCGGGGTGCTGCCCGAGATGCTGGCATGGCCCTGGGTATGGCGCCAGAGGATATTGACGGGATCGCCAAAGGATTGTGGAGGTTCTCGGCCAGTGAATTTCGGGAAGCGTTGGATGAAAAGCCAGAACTGCGTGACCTAGCTGACCGGATCGAGGGTAACCGGCAGCTGGATCTTCTGGTCGATATTACGGAGCGCTTGGACCGGCTCCCACGCCATATCTCTATGCACCCCTGCGGGGTTATTCTCAGTTCCGCGACGCTATTGGATCGTACTCCGGTCCAGCCCTCAGGGACGGGGCTGCCCATGTCCCAGTACGACAAGCACGACATGGACCCTATGGGGCTAATCAAGCTAGACGTGCTCGGAGTGAGGATGCAGTCCGCGATGGCCTACGCCATCACTGAAATCCGCCGCACCACAGGAAAGAGAATCGATCTAGAAGCCGTACCGCTGGATGATGAGCCGACCTTTGAGCTCATCCGCTCCACCCAGACACTGGGGTGTTTTCAGATTGAATCACCCGGGCAGCGCGAACTCATTGGCAAACTTCAACCGACCGTCTTTGACGATCTCATCACCGACATTTCCCTTTTCCGCCCCGGTCCCATGCAAGCTGACATGGTCAAACCGTTTTTGAACAGGCGCGGCGGCTGGGAAACTGTCGCCCAACTCCACCCAGACTTGGAACCCGTGCTGCGCAGCACTTACGGGATCGTGGTCTTCCATGAGCAACTCATGCGAATCCTGGATATATTCACTGGCTGCGGGCTTGCCTATGCCGACGTCCTGCGCCGTCACCTCAGCAACGACGACAAACTGCCAGCTGTCGAGACATACTTTCGTGATCAGTCCATTCAACGGGGCTACACCCTCGAGGCGGTTGAGCGGGTGTGGGGTGTTGTGAAGGGATTTGGCTCGTTCGGATTCTGCCGCGCCCACGGGGCTGCCTTTGCCGTCCCCACCTACGAGTCAGCATGGCTCAAAACTCACTACCCGATCCAATTCTTGGCCGGCCTGTGGACTCATGACCCCGGCATGTACCCCAAGCGCCTTCTTATCGCCGAAGCTCGCCGGCTCGGCATCCCGATCCTCCCATTGGACGTCAACGCTTCCACGGATGAGTACGTCGTTGAACCTGCAGGTGATGGGGGCTTGGGGATCCGCATGTCCTTGTCGGATGTGAAAGGCATTCAAGCCAAGGAAGTCGAACGCATCCTCAACCAGCGTCCCTTTGATTCCTTGGCTGATCTCAAGCAACGCGCCCGTCTGCGGGTATCCACGATTGAGAGCCTCGCCCTAGTCGGAGCACTCGACTCTCTCTACACCGGAACTAATCACCGGAGCCGGCGAGACTTGGTGGCGTGGAACGAAGCGACCCGTCACAGCAAACGTGCGCACGTGATCCCCGGCCAACTCGCGCTACCCTTGCCTGCCATCGATGCCGCCACCATGGTCACTCATGAGCCGGACATGACTCCCACAGATGTCACCCGGGCCGAGCTGGACATCCTTTCCCTAGACGTGTCCTACCACCTCATGGAATCCCACCAACCTCTCTTGGACGAGCTCGGAGTCACTAAAGCCAAAGATCTCCTCAGCCTGCGCAACGGAACCTTCGTGCGAGTCGCGGGCGTCAGAGTCGCCACACAAACCCCGCCCATGCATGGAGGCAAACGCGTCGTGTTCATCAGCGTCGATGACGGCACAGGCTGCATCGACGCGACCTTCTTCGCCGACGCCCAGAAAGACGTCGATCCGCCGATTCTTTTCAATACCCGGTTGCTCTTGATTGAGGGAACGACTCGCCGCACTGGTCCGCGTGGCATGTCCCTCCAAGCGACAAACGCCACCGACCTCACAGAACTTTCGTTAGCGGCGCGAAATGGATGACACCACGCCTGAAGCTAATTGGATAGGTGCAGTGCACTACTTTCAGTAATATTCGGCAGAGTGTCGCATGAGCTTTTCATGCGACACTGGTTCTCCTGTTTGGTGATGGTTATTGGATGGCGAGCCTGAGCCGTTCGATTTTGGTGGGGTTGAATCCTGACCAGTGGTCGTGCTCGTTGACCACGACGATCGGGGCTTGAGAATATCCAAGGTCCTGAACGTACTCGAGGGCAGCGGCGTTCGTGGTGAGATCGACAACTTGGTAAGGGATGCCGGCATGGTCCAGGGACAGGCAGGTGAACTTGCATTGCTGGCAGCTTGGCTTGCTGTAGACGGTGATATTCATGGCCTTCACCTCACTCTCTGTTTCATCCGGGACGGCTTGTGTGGGTTTGTTAGTGGTTGTTCCGGTATGCGGTGTTCTTGTGTTGTGCCCAGCCTGAGACGATGCCGGCGCCAAGCATCTGGTCCAGCAGTCTGGCCAGGTGGTAGTCGGGGTCGAACGTCAGGGCGACGTGCATGTAGTTCGCAGCAGCTGTTCCTCTGCCCTTCCACCAGCAGATGTGCCCGAGTAGCGTCAACGGGGGAGCAGCATGAGTTGGGGCGGCGATGGTGAGCAGCTTCCGCAGAAGCTTCTCAGAGTTGTCGATGCGGTCCCATTGCGGCGCTTCTGCTGTGGTGCCGAAGAGTGTGGTGGCCATGGGTTCATTGATGCCGGGTATATCGGCGAGGATCTGGTCCCTGAATCCGACGTACTGCAGCGCGGCGAGGACTTCGACCAGCTGATCGTGAGTGGGTTCCGCTTCGTTGTCGATGAGATCCGTCCAGAGCCGGTAGGCCGCATGAAGGTTCTGGTCGGGGTTTGTGGCGATGTCCCGAAGTGCGGACTCGACGGCGTCGTGATCAACGGCGGCGAACAACTCGGGAATGGCCGGTGTGTCGCTGTGTGCGACGGCGCTGCCTTGGTAGACGAGTTCGGCATTGACTGTGCTGGACTCGATGGCTGACAGCGGGGTTCCCTTGCCGTACGTCGTGGGGTTGGCTCCGTCGTACTGGGCGAAGGACTCGGGGCCAACGATCCACACATCATGGACGAGCAGCCCTGCAGCCAAGAGCCTGTTCTTGAGTCCTTGGATCATGGCAGCGAAGGGCTTGGCGTTTCCCTTGTTCCAGGGCTTGTGGGTGAACAAGGCGACGAGGACGGCGGTGGCGTCGCGGTCGATGCCGACGGCGTGGGCGACGCGTTCAGCGTAGCTATCGCCGACGTCTTCGGTGCCGGGCAGGTTCACCCGGAGGGTGGGGCCGAGTGCCTTGCCGTCGAGTGCGACGCAGACGAGGCTTTCCTGTGGCCAGTAGCCGAGGCTGTGGCCCATGTAGCTGATGACGTCGGCCGGGCTGCTGATTCTGATCGGTTCCATTGTCTTGCTCCTCCTGTGTGAACGGTGGCTAGTTGTTCGCGGCCGCCTGCTCTGTTGGTGCCTTCTGGTAAAAGGAATCACCGCTGGGTATTAGGGGCCGGAATGCAACTTGGGGAACCGGGCACGGGGCATAAATTGTTTCGAGGAAATAAGCGACGCAGGAGCGCCGAGGAAGAATTTTTGCAGGAGGGACCGGCGCGCAGCGCCCTGGTTGCGTGAAGGACCCGCCCAGCGATGATGGGATACCAGAAGGCACAACGTGGTTTGGCAGGTGCTCATATGGGTCCACGAGTGGGGGTGCCAAGGTGGACTGACCGTTGGGTGCCATTGGCATAGCGGCCGTTTCTGCAGCCTCTTTGTGTTCATGCTTACTCATAGTGTTTTTGGGCGTTTACAACATGACCGGCATCGTCAACCACAGGGAGGGCGAGGCCGCGGGTGAAAGTTGCCGGATCCTCGAGAAGGTCTAGTCTGCGGAACTCCGCCACTCGCAGGGAAGGGACCGGATCGACCATTCACTCTGAGGCGGTGAAGGGGAGGTTCTGATGGTTCATGCCATGGAAGGCCGTGAGGAAAGGGCAGAGTTGTCTTCGAATGTTTCCTTCAAAATGGTTGCCAATGACTTCTCCTGGGGCATCTGAGCAGACTTATAAAGCTGTTGTGGTAGCTTCTAGGTCGTTAACGAGAAGTAATGTCGGTGCCTGTAGCTATTGTTGTATCAACACTAGAAGAGCTCGCTAGATTGAATTGGGGAAAATTGGCTGAACCTATAACGATGGTGCCTGATCCACACCTTATGGAGTCGATGAGAGCCGTTGGATACACCCTTGAGACGGCGATAGCTGATCTAATTGACAACTCAGTCACTGCTGGAGCCTCCCGAGTTGATCTTCTGTTCTCGGGCGACGGAACTAGCTACGTTGCTATCATCGACGATGGTGGCGGAATGTCAGCAGTGCAGGCTCAAAATGCCATGCGGCTGGCCGGCAAGAGTTCTCGGTCTGACAGAGAATCTCATGACCTTGGAAGATTCGGGCTCGGCCTGAAGACGGCTTCCATTTCGCAATGCCGTGATCTGACCGTCGTGTCAAAGCATGACGGTCTTGTCCATGGGTATCGCTGGGATCTGGACTACTTGATCGAGAAGGGTACATGGAGTTTACTTCAGCTGACGCAGGACGAATGTCGGAGCCTTCCTGAGTTTGCCGAACTCGACAAGAAGGCCACCGGCACTCTTGTTCTCTGGCGAAAATTGGATCAGCTCCAAGCGACAGCTGGGGACCTGGGTACTGGTCTAGACGAGAGTATGATTCGAGTCCGAAAGCACCTGAGCCTCGTTTTCCATAGATACCTTGCAGGCGAACACGGCAGGAAGTTCGTGATTGCCATAAATTATCGGCCCATTGAGGGGGCAGACCCATTGCTCCAATCTCATCGGGCAACTCAACCCGGTCCACTTGAGAAGATCCACATCGAAGGTGAAGTGATCGAGCTCCGGCCCTTCACTCTTCCGCACCTAAATAAGCTCAGCAGCGCTGACAGGCAAAGGGCACGCGTCGATGGATCCCTCAGAGATAGTCAAGGGTTCTACATCTATCGTGAAAAACGATTGGTCATTTGGGGGACTTGGTTCCGCATCGCCCTAAGCAAGAGCTCGGTAAATTGGCACGGGTACGAGTGGACATTCCCAATACCCTCGACCATTTGTGGTCGTTGGATATCAAAAAGGCGCAAGCCGTGCCCCCGCCTGCAATTAGAAACCGACTTCGTCAGGTCGCCGACAATATCGTGGGCCCAAGCCGACGGGTTCACGAATACAGAGGTCGACCGACGTCAAAGGGTCCGGTGAACCACCTCTGGGATGTAATCGATGACAGGACGTCTTTCCGTTATGAGATTAACCGGAACCATCCGGCGGTCCTCGCACTCGGTGAGAGCATGGTCTCCGAAGAATCAGCCATGCTGGGGACACTAATCAGCCTACTGGAACAGTCTTTCCCTGTTGATGACGTCTACAACAGACTCGGCCAAGACGCGATCCATACGCCTGCGGGGATAGACGACGCCGAACTCCATGTTTTGGCGTCATCATTGTGGGCTTCCCTAAAGAACAGTCTTAGCCCCCATGTCTTTGTTGATTCGATGCTCAATTCTGAACCTTTTAATAAAAATATTCGTGCTCGCGAAATCCTAGAAATTACGGTTGATGGCTCATGACAATTCCAAATGTAACAGTACCGTTGTCTGTTTTGGAAGGCGCCGTTTTTGGAATGCTCCAAGACCCAGAGACAGGAGAGTCTCGTTTGGGTCTTCAAGAAGCCGACGTTCGGACGGCGTTTGAAAGCCTAACGTCGATTTTGCGGACGGGTGCCACCGAAGACGAGCTAGATCAACTTGTGAGATACGTGATTGCGGCTGTCAGTGCAGATATCCTAGGGCCAGGGTCTGGAGGTGTTACAAAGAAAGATCACGAACCTTGGTTGAAAGAGGTCAAATCGGAGATCAATTGGCGTAGATGGCGAGCCTATCGAAAAATGCTTTCTAAGCAAGGCCGCTCAGGACGGGTATTAGAGAGGCTTGATACTTTCACCGATGACGTCCTCGATTTGGCCGGCAATCCCCAAAAGCCTGGTCCGTGGAATCGCCGTGGACTTATTATCGGGGATGTTCAGTCAGGTAAAACACAAAACTATTTGGGATTGATTAACAAGGCTGCTGATGCTGGCTACCGACTCGTAATTATTCTCTCTGGGAACACTGAGTATCTGCGCCGGCAGACCCATGAGCGAGTAGATGAGGGGTTTATCGGGCGCGACACTCGCCGCGTCGGAGTGCCGAAAAGTGCTGTACTTTCCAAGGACGTGCACATCGGTGTCGGCAAGATAGATCAGGAAGTAGCCAACGCTACGAGCCTAACGACTGTGCTCATGGACTACCTGCAGGCAACCAAGAACAATGTTGATGTTCCGCTTCCATCCAGCTCTTCCGGACCTCTTGTGTTTGTATTGAAGAAGAATAAACATGTCCTTGAGGCTGTCAATGGCTGGGCCCGAGGCAAGGCCGGAAATCAAGGAAAAATCGACCTGCCGATTCTCCTCTTGGATGATGAATCTGACTACGCCTCGGTAAACACCAGGGGCGCAGAGGATCCCACCGCAATCAATGGTGCGATTCGTAATATCTTATCTCGTTTTAACCGATCATCTTATGTGGCGATCACGGCTACACCTTTCGCAAATATCTTCATTGACTATGAGGCGACAGGTATTGTGGACAAAGACGGTGATGTTATAGGAGACGTGGTCGATGATCTCTTCCCTGAGGACTACATTTATCCTCTCGAAGCTCCGAATAATTACGTTGGTATTCGCGCGATGTTTGGATCAGATGATGATGAGCGACCCAAGGCTGTGCAAATTCTCACTGATGCGCAGGCGTGGATTCCTGTAAAGCATACCAAAAATCTGAAAATCAATGCACTGCCGGAGAGCCTTTTAGAGGCCGTTAGGGCATTCCTTCTCGTGAACGTCATTTTAGACAAGCGGGTCAAATCTCCGATTAGACGTTCAATGCTCGTGAATGTCTCTAGATTTACAAATGTTCAAGATGCAGTTGGTGAGCTACTGACCAGCGAATTAGACAAGTACAAAACTGCGATCGAACTTCACGCTCTCACGTACGCCGCGGGAAGTGAAAATACACTTCTTGATAAATTGAAAGTAACTTACGAAAAACAATTTGATTCAAAGTCACTTCCGTGGGAGAAAGTCCTTGCCCAACTTCATAAGTCTGTCGCCGATGTTCGAGTTAAAGTCTATAACTCCAGTGTCGATAAGGCAGAAACTAGCGGTGATGGGAAGGCGGAAGACGAAGATTACCAAGAGGAAGTACCGCCCCGACAAATTGCCGTTGGTGGTGACCTGTTGAGTCGGGGACTCACCCTTGACGGTCTTGTTGTAAGTTACTTCCATCGAAGCGTAGGTGCCGCCGACACGATGATGCAGATGGCGAGGTGGTTTGGATACCGGGATGGCTTCCAGGATCTCTGCCGTCTCTGGATAAGTGAGAAGACTGCAGCCGACTACAGATTTGTGGGAGCGGCAATTCAAGAGCTTCGCGACGATCTGGCCCACATGCGCCGAAATAACATGACGCCTCGAGATTTTGGCCTAGCTGTTCAACAACATCCAGAATCTCTGCTGATAACGGCGAGGAACAAGATGAAGGACACGGTTCAGTTCGAAAAGGAAGTGAACTTGTTGGGCCGCAATCTTGAAACTCGAAAGCTGTCGGCCAATCCCACTGTCCAAGCTGATAATTTCAGGCACACCCAAACTCTGATAAAGGCTGCCATCGAGGCTGGATGTTCCCCGGACGCCCAGTCGACTCGGAGGGGCTACACCAGGTTCAGGGGAGTCCCGAAAGAACTTGTAGCGGACTTGTTGCAGGGGTACAAAGCCGCTGAAGATGATATTTTCTTCACCGGTAGTGGCCTAGAACGAATGATCAGAGCCAGCCAAGGGGAACACTTTCAGACTTGGGACGTGACAGTAATGAACGGGCCCAAAAAGCGAGAGGGAACGGACCTTCCTGAATTGATGGAACTCGTTCCGGGCAGGCCAGTGTTCAAAGTTTCTCGAAACCTGTTACTCCGGAGTCTCAAGGCTAAAGATGGTACTCTCACCGGATCTTCTCTGTGGGTCAGCGGAAAGAAGACCCGATTGGCGGGTAGCGATGACTTACGTATGGTTCTTGATAAAGATGTCGAAGCCGCGGCCATTGCCTCCTATGGCGAGTACATAGCCAGTAGGCCCGTGGATCCGTCGGACACTGAACCGGCCACTCTCGTGCCAGAAAGGGCTTTCTACCGCAACCTCCCACAACCTCAGCTCATGATCTACGCAGTCACACCCAGCCATGAGGATGGCATTGTTGTTGAAAGTGAAACTGGCGTCGCGCCAGAGTCTTTCGCCGCGAAAAATGAACTTGATGATGTTGCCACGGATCCCAACACTGCGCTCATCGCGCTGAAGATTGCGCTGCCCACGTCGGACTCTGAATACGGCAGCAAGAATGGGCGCGTCAAGTACGTGCTCAACCGCGTGGCGCAAAAATACTGGATGGCCGACTATGAGGATCTGCTGTGACAGCTTCGGGATGGACCCCAGAACGTTGGCAAGATGAAGTCCGTGAGGGCTTGGTGAGTCTCCGGGAACTGGACCCCAATTCTTCGATCCGCCTAGTATATGGCGCGGATGAGGTTGGTCGTCTAAGTTTTGGTCTGATCACCCGACGTCCACCAGGGCTACCCCAGCTTTCGGAAGCGGTGACTATCGTCCGGGCGGAGAGAGAGCACGACGGCACTTGGATTCTGCTGTTGACACTTAATGATTCGAAGTTTAGCGATGTATTTGTACAACTCTGTGGTCATGTGCAATCGAAAGTAGCAAAATCCAAGACTGAGGCCGCAGGTATCTCAACCGCCATGGAGTGCTTCATGGAATGGAGGCAACTATTTCAGGCTTCAAAGAAGCATATTCTCAGTATGCAGGAGCGGAGAGGGCTGTTCGCGGAATTGGATTTCGCCTTTAATGTCCTAGGACGCCGAGTTGGTCCCACTGCGGTCGTCGAAGGCTGGCAGGGGCCCTATGGTTCTGACCAAGACTTTCAGTTCGTCGACGCTCACTATGAAGTAAAAAGCCGATATTCGACAACACACGCCCTGCAGATTGCCTCTGAGTACCAGCTCGAAGGCGACAACATCACCCTCGTTTGCGTGGAAATTGCAGGAAGCTCCAAGGAACTCCCCGGATTTAGAACTCTTCCTGAATATGCGTCATGGGCGAGAGAGTCATTGGCTCAAGACGGCGGAGATCTTGAGGTGTTCGATAGTGCATTGGAACAAATAGGTTTCAATCCCAATGACGAAGCATATTCGGAGGATTATTTCAAAGCCCAGAGCTACACCTACTTTGATGTTTCTGGCAGCTTTCCCCGCATTACCTCAAGAGACATCGCAGTTGGATTGTCAGGTGTGAAGTATCGAATTGATTTGACATCAATAGATGATTTTAAGATAGATGAAGAATCTGCTCTGAGTCTAATGAAAAGCTACGGAGGCGTCTAAAAATGGACCTTGAGAACTATCACGAAAATTTACTCGCATCCGTCGGATCGCTGGCCGACGCCGATGGTGAGTTCACCGCAACCGCCTTTGCACGTCATGCTACCGGACTTTTGACTGAAGCCGGTGAGTTCGATGATGCAGACGTACTGGACTTTGAGGGAACTGGTATACGGCGGCGAAAGTTGAAAGTGAACGGCTACGACTTGGACAACGCCGACAACAGTGTGGCATTGATCGTTACACTCCACGTCGGTTCCCCCGAGATTCAAGTTATTTCAGGGACTGAAGCTAGAGCTGCACTCAAAGCCCTACAGCATTATCTAATGGAGTCTGTCGACGGGACCTTTCTTGAAGGGAGGGAGGAGAGCGCTCCTGCATACCAACTTGCCTATGACCTACGTAATCGCGGCAAGAATGTCACTAGGTATCGCCTCTATTTACTAACCGACGGACAGTTAAGTAACCGTCTACGCGAGCTACCTAGCGAAAGCTTGAACGAAATCCCCGTTGATTATCAGCTTTGGGATATAAACAGGCTGCACCAGTTGCACGAGTCCCAGAGCGGGCGAGAGGCGCTTCAGATCGACCTCCGAGAGTGGCGTTCCGACGGTCTCGCGGCATTAAAAGTTGAATCCGCTCCGGAATTTGCCACGTATCTTGCCTCTGTACCTGGGACTGTGTTGGCGGGCCTGTACGGCAAGTACGGCAGCCGGCTTCTTGAGAGTAACGTCCGTTCTTATCTCACGAACCGCGGCAAGGTGAACAAGGGTATTCGGGAGACAATCTACTCATCACCCCAAAACTTCATGGCGTTTAACAATGGTGTGACCGCGACCGCGACTTCTGTCGTCATGGACGAGGATAATTCAACAATACTCTCGATAGAGGACTTGCAGATCGTCAATGGCGGACAGACGACGGCCTCGTTGTTCTTCGTCGACAAGGAAGCTAAAGGCAAAGATGTCCTGGAGAACGTATTCGTTCCCATGAAGCTTGTGGTGGTTGAAGCGGCCGTAGCGAGTGACCTTGTTCCGAGCATCTCAAGATTTGCCAACAGCCAAAATGCTGTGAGCGCGGCCGACTTCTTTTCGAACAGCCCATATCATGTCCGCATTGAAGAGCTGTCTCGACGAGTCTTGGCGCCCGCCACATCGGGGGCGACCTTCAATACAAAGTGGTATTACGAAAGAACTCGCGGGCAATACGAAAACGAGAAGAGTAAGGTGTCGCAGGCGGAAGCTTCTCGATTCGATAGGCTCTATCCCAAGAGTCAGAAGTTTGATAAGCCGGCCTTGGCAAAATACCTTATGTCATGGGACCAGCGGCCTCATGTCGTCAGCGGGGGAGCGCAGAAGAACTTTGTGGCATTTGCGGCCACAGTCCAACAGGCTTGGGATAAAGACGATTCCGCATTCAATGAGATTTACTTCAAAGAATCGGTTGCCAAGGCGATCCTCTTCACTTCAATTCACGGCGCTATAAGGAAGGCTCCCTGGTATAAGCAGGCCTACTTGGCCAACATCGTTGCCTATACGATATCCAAGATGGCTAGTCTCATTGAAGGTCATGGCCGAGGTCGGCTAATGGATTTCGCCTCGATTTGGCAAAACCAGTCCGTGCCTGAACATGTGATCAATGTAGCTTTAGACATAGGCGAATCCGTCCAAGTGGCCCTCACAAGCGAACACAGACCCACCACGAACGTAACGGAATGGGCTAAGAAAGCGGATTTCTGGAATCTCATACAGGCAATGCCAATGCGTCTTCCTGATACATTCGTCGCTGCCCTCGCGGACCCGGCCAGCATCGCACAGGCCCGAAAAACAGCTAAGGACACGCAAAAGATTGACGATGGAATCAATCAGCAGAAGAGGGTCTTTGAAGTACCTCTAGAACATTGGCTGGAGTTGCGTGACTTTTCGATCGGAAATGGCGTCGGCAGCCCCACGGATATGAGCATTCTTGACATGGTTACAGGGAGAAAGTCTGGTTTCCCAACTGAACGTCAATCGGCAAGGCTTTTGAATCTTGCGGCTGCGGCGAATGCTAGGGGATTTCAGACGTTTAGTCCTTGAGTTTTTGCAGCATCCCTGCCACGAGTTCACCGATCTGCTTTGACAATAGGGGAGGGACTGCATTTCCTACTTGATGGAATTGTTGAGTCCTTGGTCCCTCGAAGAAGTAGTTGTCGGGGAAGGACTGCAGGCGCGCCGCTTCACGCACAGTGAAACTGCGCGCCTGGCTGGGGTCCGGATGGATGTAGTAATGTCCGTCTTTTGAGATGTGCGAAACGACCGTCGTGGCAGGGGAGTCCCATACTTGCACTCTAAATCGGTCGGTGAATGGTGTGCCCGCTTTCCCGATGTTTCGATGTTCGGGATGAAGTGATTGCGGCAAATCAGTGTATTTCGGGCTCTTGCCAATGCGATCTGCTAGCTCTGCCATGACGCGGTATCGGGCAAGGTCTGAAACCATATGAGCCCGCGGATTGTTTTGCACAGGCAATGCCAGCTCACTTTCTCGGACCCAAGCCTCATAAGCTGCTACAGCGATCGATCCATTTTTCGCTGAGTCCGGTTTCGCAGTCACCTCTACCGCCCGGACATCCTGCAATGCTTTCGCTTGGACTGCTTTCCAGTCCTGATCAATTTTCGGTTTGCGGTTGGAAGTTTCGGCTCGGAGTCTTGGCATTCCTCGCAGGGCGGCTCGCACTGTGACAGCTCCATCTGCCTTGGTGAGCACTTGCCTCGGGATCATATGGGCAACATCACTTCGAATACCCAGAAGGATCACGCGATGGCGCTTCTGGGGAACGCCGTATTCTTCCGACCGGATGATGAAGTCAGACGGCTCAAGTTCGTCTGGATCCGCATCTACAACGAGTGAACGGATTTCATAGCGAGCGCCACTTGAAAGACGTGTGAGGTCGGCAAGGATCGTTTGGAACATGCTCTTGTCGCCATTCTTCGACGAAAGTAGTCCTTTGACGTTTTCCATCACGAATATGGTTGGCCTGAACTTGCTTAGGATATGGAGATACTCGCGGTAGAGGAAATGTTTATGGTCTGAGGCAAAAGTTTCGTCGCCTGTCCTGCGAGAACGGCCGGCCAGCGAATACGCCTGGCACGGCGGGCCGCCTATGAGGGCCCAATGGCCTCGTTGACTCTCCGGTCCAAGTTTAAGCGCGATATGGCGATCAACTTCAGGACGATTCTCCTCGCCGAGCTCTACGCGATACACATGCTGCTTAGCCGCCGTGTAAGCCGTTTTGAAGTCACCGCGGAGCGTTTCAGGCCAAGTCTTCTCACCACTTATGTAGGCAAAGTACGGCTCAAGATCGCTGCCCGTTCGCACTAGCTCTCGGTACGTAGCACGTAGCCGAAGAGTTTGACACGCAAAACTGTCCATCTCTAATGATGCAAGTGTCTTGAAGGCATAGTCGCCGTCATCATTCTTGACACTTGAGAATCCTTCGTTGAGGCCTCCCGGCCCTGCGAAGAGATCAATGATTGGAAACACACGCACTCCTTAGTATCTGACACTCCAAGGTACCAGGTGCCGCTGACATAGTTACTATGTTCCCCGAGGCACCAGTTGCCTCGAGATCGGTCCGAAACGTCTCTTCCGGCGCGGTAACGGGAACTGTCGTCTCGTTCAAAGTGACCATTATCATTTGGATCAAAGATTTCTTGGTGGGCTCGTTGGTGAGCTGACAGGTGGCAAGAGGAACGCAAGTTCGTTGGCGGAATGTGATCTCATCAAGATTTTCGAATTTTTCGTCGTAGTCAGTTCCATCAGATCCCAGCAGCGAAGTACGTGACCCCTAACCGAGCGACTGGCTACCAGAAACGACGATGGAGGGTTTGCGCGGCTGGTGATCCTCGGTTGGTAGCCCGACGTACTACATCGGTGTTCCTTTGAGATCAATTGCAACAGTTTGTTATTGGTGCTTGTTTAGAGCTCAGATGCAGGACGTGCCACTTATGGAGCCGTGAAGTTCATCGCCATCTTTGGGAGTATTGAGACCGTGGCACCGAGCAGACTGAGTCCGAACGCGCCGACTACCTTCACGGAATTGAAGCCACCCGGCGGTCTCGGACTGTATGTTTCGAACTGGTTAGCGCCCGTACCAAACGGACGGATTTAGATGAGTCCACGGCCCGTTTGACGGTGCGAATATGGGAACGGTCGAGCATCCAAGAAGTTTCTATCGTCGCATGATGTGGCTTGTCAATTCGACGCAATCTAATTAGACGCCATCTTGGTGGGTAGGGGCGGCCTCCGTGCGATCACTGACTCCGTGGTCAAGGGAATTCGGTGGCTGGCACAACGGCACCAAGAGGTGGCGCGGATGCCCATGCTGCTGGTTCCTGCGATGAAAATGGCTCGGCATTCGTTCATAAACGTGACCAGAAATTGAACCTATTTGCGTCCCAGAACAAGCCAAAAACGTGACCAAGTTTTCGTTCAAAAACGTGAGTAAAACGTGACTTGGGCCGTTTTTGGCCTTAGACGCCTCTGACCCGCGGAATATAACCGCAGGTCAGAGGCTGTTTTTGGTGCCCCGGGCGGGAATTGAACCCACGACCAAGAGATTAGAAGGCTCCTGCTCTATCCGCTGAGCTACCGAGGCGTTGGCCCAACCAAGGGCCGCATCTAAATTATCAGGTTTATTCGCTGATCTCTTCCTCCACAGGCGTGGCAAGGCCGGATAAGTCCACATTTGGGGGTTTCCCACTGGTGTACATCCTTCGATCGGCGTTGGCTAGAGCCCAAGGAAACATCGCCGTACCCGCGGCCCATCGAAAGGTAGTGAAATGGCAAACTACATCAGCCTCCGGGGATTTGTTAGCTCGGACATCACCATGAGCACCACGGACAGCGGTCTCGTGATCGCAAAATTCCGAATGGGTTCAAACACCCGTCAGCAGGATCCCATCACCAACCAGTGGGTTGACGGAAAGACCAACTGGTTTCAGGTCAGTGCCTTCAGGGCGCTGGCCACCAACGCCATGATCAGCATTCACAAGGGGAACCGGATCGTGGTCACGGGCAAGCTCAAGGTGACTTCTTACCTTCGCAAGGACGGGACGCCCGGAAACGGTGTGGACATCGAGGCGGACAGCATCGGCCTTGACCTCAACTTTGGCAACGTCACGTACCACCGCACGCCGTCGAACAGTCAAAATAACGGTGCCAGCGGTGCGGAACACGCTGGCGGATCGGTGCCCCCGGACATCGACGAAGGGGAATTCCCCAATCAGGATCCTGAAGATGCTGATACAACTGACGGCGGTGACAACGGAGACGGCGACCAAACTGACGACGGCGGGGACGACGAGCGCAGCGCTGCCCAAGGGCTCCAGGAGGGTGAACACGCTAACGAAGACACGGGGGAGATCCTGGTAGACGCAGCGCCCTACTAGCCGGGAGGGCGAGAGTGTCAGGCGGACATGGCACAATGGCGGGGTGACTTTGGAAAAGATGACTTCCCGCCGCCAGCCTGCTCAGCGCCGACTAGGAGTCAGGGCCGTTGGCGTGTCGGTTCTATTGGCTGCATCCATGGCCTTGAGCGGTTGCTCACTGTTGTCCAGCGAGTCGCCAGCCCCAGATCCAGCTCCGGCCGCCACCGCTAAGGCTCCAGCCAAAGTTGATGGAAAAGTACCCACAGCAAAGCCCGCTGAACCGGTCTCTGCCGCCGAGGAAATGTCAGGCAAGATGACTGCTTCGCTGCAGAAACTGGCTTCCGCCACCAAGTCGCCCAACCGCGAACAAATGATGGCAGCAATGCTTGAAGCTGGCGCCGTCAAGGAAAAGGTGGAGTTGTCCATCGACATCACACCCACAGGTCTTGCTGTTGACGCGGTTGAGTCGGCAACCTTAGTTGGTAAAGAGTGCGTCATTGGGCAGGTTCGGGACGGAAGTGTTGCTGTCACCACCCTTCCTGTTCTCGCTTCGGGGCTGTGCTTTGTTGGAGATACTCACTAACAACCGCTCTGTGGAGTGACCGTATTATGCCGCGTTGCTCACTTCCGTCGTAGCGAATGTGAGTTATATGCCCGCACCCACTAACCTTGGGGGTATGGCGGAATTTATTTATACGATGTCCAATGCCCGCAAGGCTGTTGGAGAAAAACTCATTCTTGACAACGTAAGTATGTCTTTCTACCCGGGTGCCAAAATTGGCGTCGTGGGTCCTAACGGTGCCGGTAAGTCCACCATCCTGAAAATCATGGCTGGTCTGGACACCCCTTCTAACGGTGATGCTCGCTTGAGCCCCGGCTACACTGTGGGCATTTTGCTCCAGGAGCCGCCGTTGAACGAGGAGAAGACCGTTCTGGGCAACGTCCAGGAAGGCGTTGGCGAGATCTACTCCAAGATCCAGCGTTACAACGAAATCTCCGAGGAAATGGCCAGCCCTGACGCTGACTTTGACACACTCCTTGAAGAGATGGGAAAACTGCAGGAAGCCATCGATACTGCCGACGCATGGGATATTGATTCCCAGCTCGAGCAGGCGATGGACGCATTGCAGTGCCCGCCGGGAGACTCCGACGTCACCCTCCTCTCCGGTGGTGAGCGCCGTCGCGTTGCTTTGTGCAAGCTCCTGCTGCAGAAGCCTGACCTGTTGCTCCTCGATGAGCCTACTAACCACTTGGACGCCGAGTCCGTGAACTGGTTGGAACAGCACCTCAAGAGCTACGCCGGCGCCGTTCTAGCCGTGACCCACGATAGGTACTTCCTGGACCACGTGGCGGAATGGATCGCTGAAGTTGACCGCGGTCACCTGTACCCCTACGAAGGCAACTACTCCACTTACCTGGAGAAGAAGCGCGCCCGCCTTGAAGTTCAGGGCAAGAAGGACGCCAAGCAGGCCAAGCGCCTCACCGAAGAACTCGAGTGGGTACGCTCCAACGCCAAGGGCCGCCAGACCAAGTCCAAGGCTCGTCTGGCTCGCTACGAGGAAATGGCTGCCGAGGCAGACCGCACCCGCAAGCTCGACTTCGAAGAAATCCAGATTCCGCCGGGCCCGCGCCTGGGTGGCATCGTGCTCGAAGCGGAAAACTTGAAGAAGGGCTTCGGCGATCGCATCCTGATCGACGGACTCTCCTTCACGCTTCCCCGCAACGGCATTGTTGGCGTCATCGGCCCGAACGGTGTTGGTAAGTCAACGCTGTTCAAGACCATTGTTGGTCTGGAAGAGCTCGACGGCGGAAACCTCAAGGTGGGCGATTCGGTCAAGATCTCCTACGCGGACCAGAGCCGTGGCGGAATCGATCCGGATAAGACGCTGTGGGAAGTTGTTTCCGACGGTTTGGACTTCATCCAGGTCGGCCAGGTAGAAATGCCTTCCCGTGCCTATGTTGCCGCGTTCGGTTTCAAGGGCCCGGACCAGCAGAAGAAGGCAGGTGTGCTCTCCGGTGGTGAGCGCAACCGCTTGAACCTGGCGCTGACCCTCAAGCAGGGTGGAAACCTGTTGCTTTTGGATGAGCCCACTAACGACCTCGACGTGGAAACCCTCAGCAGCCTTGAAAACGCGCTGCTGGAATTCCCCGGCTGCGCCGTCGTGGTATCGCACGATCGCTGGTTCCTGGACCGAATTGCTACCCACATCCTCGCCTACGAAGGCACCAACGAGAACCCGGCCAACTGGCACTGGTTCGAGGGTAACTTCGATTCCTACGAGGAAAACAAGGTTGAGCGCTTGGGTGCCGAAGCGGCACGCCCTCACCGCGTCACTCACCGCCGCCTAACGCGCGACTAGGCCCCACTTGCCGGCCTGAGAAATCGCTGACGCGATTTCTCAGGAACCTGGCAAGCGTGGGCCCAAGCGTGAGTATCTACTTGGAGCGCCGCGAGGCTGTGAATACACATAAAAATAGCCGGCCCTAAAAGGGGCCGGCTATTTTTATGCCTGTAAAGCGTCAGTCGTGTGGTGTTCCTTCAGGAATCCTGATCATGCCTTCTTGGGCAACGGAGGCGACCAGCACGCCGTCGCGCGTGTAGAAGCGGCCCAGGTTCAGCCCCCGTGCCTCCGACGCGCTGGGGGACTCGGCAACGTACAGCAGCCAGTCGTCCACCTGCACCGGACGGTGCCACCACATGGCATGGTCCAGGCTGGCAACGCTGATGCCCGGCGTGGCCCAATTGATCCCGTGGCGGCGCAGGGACGGCTCCAGCAGAGTGTAATCGCTGGCATAAGCCAGGGCCGCGCGGTGCAGATTTTGGTCCGCCGGCATGGGGCCCAACGTCTTCAACCACACAGCAGTATGGGCAACGTGCTCGCCCTTGACATCGAAGTAGATGTTGTGGCCGATGTGGCGGATGTCGAACGGGCGTTCGTAGGCCCAGGCGCGGGCCACGGGGTGGTCGATTCCGCCCAACAGTTCGGCCGACGTCGGAAGTGTCTCAGGTGCCACAATGCCACTAGGCATGGGTTCCTGGTGCTCCATGCCGGTGTCGGGACGCTGGAAGGATGCGATCAGGGACAGAATCGGCACACCGCTCTGGTAGGCGTGCGTGCGGCGGGCAGCGAAGGAGCGACCGTCGCGCAGGCGTTGTACGCCGAACGTCAGCGGGGATGCGGCATCGCCGGGGCGCAGGAAATATCCGTGCATGGAGTGCACCAGTTGGTCCTCGCCCACAGTGCGTGCCGCCGCCATGATGGACTGCGCCAAGACCTGCCCGCCAAAGAGCCTGGGCCGTGGTGCACTGGCATCGCCGAGCCCCACGAAGACATCTTCATCGGTCTGGGCCCCGCCGGCATCGGAAAGATCCAACATGCGCAGGAGCGTTTCCATGGGATTTGTTGCTGATGGTGTCACATTCATAACCGTGACTCTATGTGTCAAGGGGATGCCGCGACAAATGGGCAATCCCGTATGAATCCACTCAGCAGGCCCCTGAATCTCTGTGATGTGGGGAACGTCAATTGGTGGCACCCCTGCGGCTTTGACATGATGAAGGCATGGCACCCGGTTTCCAACACTCTCAGCAAATCCGCTTCGGCGACATTGATTCCTACAACCACGTCAACAATGTGGTGTATTTGCAGTATCTGGAGGACGCCCGGGTCCAATTGACGTATGCCGAATTGCCAGGCGGTGGCACCTTTCAGGACTTGATCGGCACCGAGCTGTTCATCCTCGTGGGGCGCAACGAGATCGAATACTTAGCCCCCATCAGCTTCCGCACCGAGCCCGTCTACGTGAACATCTGGGTCACCAACGTCGGCGGCTCCAGCTTCGATTTCGGCTACTCCGTCTCAGAAGCCGACACCTCCATCATTTACGCCCAAGCGGCAACATCCATGGTTCTGGTCTCGCGCAGCACCGGCCGCCCCATCCGGCTCACCCAGGAACAGCGCAGCGCCTTGGAAGCATGGCGCGGGGATCCCGTGCCGTTCAAGCGCAGCCCCGCCCGCCCCGTGATCAAAACCGCAGAAGGAAACCGCTGATGTCCACCGCTCTACACACCCAGGAATTTGATCTTGCCGACGCCGGTACGGTTGCTGACCTACGCACCTTTGTGACGCGTGCCCGCAACGCGGACGACGGCGCCATCCGCCTTCAGGGGGCCGGTCACGTTCTCGCAGCGTATGTCTGCGTCATGCGCGGCAAACTTTTGGGGGAGGGGACCCCCACCATTTTGGGGCTTCGCACCATGGCTCTGGGAACGCCGTCGGACATTGATGTGACAGTGTCACTATCAGCCGTGGCCGACCGCCTCGCCCGCATGGACGAAGGGGATGCCAAGCTTCCAGTTCCACCCATGACGGTTCAGGAATCCTGGACGGGCATCAGCGCTCCGCGCAGCGCGTGGGAAGAAATTGGAACCATTTCTGCCGACGAGCTGATCGCCGTGGCGAAGTCTGGCGTTCAGGAAATCGGGCAGATTATCCCCGTCAACCCGGGGGCCCTGCTGGTGAACAACGTCCGGGCCTCCGTCTGGGGGCGCCCCATGGACGGGGTTCCGGGCGAGATTCCCGGAGGTGCGGCCTTCGCAGCTTACGCACTGGGCTTCGTGGCGCCGGGCGAAAGCGGCACCATTTACAGCTCCCACCGCTGGCTGCGGATCAGCACCAACCGCGGGCACATCTTGGTCAAGCCGGCGTCGCTGCTATAGGGAGTCCTGAAGTTGCGGCGCTGGTAGGGGCGCCCGCTATCAGCAACGCCCGCCAACTGCAGCGCCCGCTATCAGCAACGCCCGCCAACTGCAGCGCCCGCTATCTACAGCGCCTGCTAACTACAGTGCCCGCCAACTACAGTGCCTGAGTCGGATCTGACGGGGCGTTGACCAATGAATGAGCTGCGCGCTCCATGTAATCCCACAAAGTGGCCTCATGCATGGGGGACAGCTCACCGGCATCCACACCCTTGCGCATGGCGGCGAGCCAGCGGTCGCGCGCCTCGGGCGTGACAGCGAACGGCACGTGGCGCATGCGCAGGCGCGGGTGGCCGCGTTCCTCCAAGTATGTGCGCGGTCCGCCCCAATACTGTTCGATGAACATCAGCATGCGGTGCTCGGCCGGGCCCAGATCTTCCTCGTGGTACATGGCGCGCAGCAACGGATCGGCGGCGATGCCCTGGTAGAAGACATGAATGATCTTCTTGAACGTCTCGTGACCGCCCACCTGCCCGTAGAAAGTATCCGAATAATCCACCGGCTCATCCGCTGCGGGGACCGAGGTGGATGGCAGTGGACGGCCCACGGTGGTGGGAATGGGCAGCAAGGTGGCCAGTGGCTCGCCAAAGCGTGACGGGATGGCTGTCCCCTCCGTAGCCGTCTTTTCGGCCGCATCGTTGGCAGCCGGTCCGTTGGCGAAGGGTGAGGTGGGGGTGTACTCGGAACTCATGGTTTGTTCAGATCTTTCTGGGTGCTCATTCGGTGGACTCGTTGGCGTTGCTGGCGCTCGCTGCGCCCCTGAGGTTCGGAGCGCTATTGAGGTTCGACGCCGGACCCGCTCCTTGCGCCGATGCTGCGCCTGCCGCGTCTGCAGCGGGGGCCGGGGACACGCCGTCGTCCGTGTCAATTGCGGGGGCGGTGTAGCTGCCCTTGGAACGGTTGCCCAGGCGCAAAATCTCGCCGTTGCGCAAGTACCAGAGCGTGCCATCTTCACCTAGGACCCGGGTGATACGCAGGCTCACATACTCAACCGTGCCGATGACTTCACTGGTTTGGATGACGTCGCCAATGCCGTATTGATCTTCGATGGCGATGAAGATCCCAGCCAGGAAGTCGCGGATGAGCTGCTGGCAACCGAAACCAATCGCAATACCCACCACACCAACACTGGCCAGCAGAGGCGCAATATCGATCTCGAAGGCTATCAGCACGTAGAAGCTCGTCACCACGGCAACCACAATGGTCAGGACCGAGTTCAGAAGGGTGCCGATGGTGCGGGCTCGCTGCACGCGTCGCTCATTTTCCAACGCCCGGACTACGGGGTCGAGGTTGCGCAGCATGGGGGCCGCCCAGCGCAAGGTTCGGTGCTCCAACGGTGCCCGGTCCGCCCTGGCGCGTTTAACGACGATCCGGATCAAATAGTGCAGCACCAGCCATACCGCCACGCCAATGGCGATGGTGATGCCAGCCAAGGCTAGATGGTTGAGGAAGGTGTTGTTGGCTTCACCAAGGAAATTTGCAGCTTGCACTCGTGATCTACCTTGCATCCGTTCGGGGTTGGAAAGGGGGCCTATGACCAACCCTAACGCGGGCACGGCATGCTTTTAGTCCTGCGTGGCGGTCAGCAGCCCCGGTTCGTGATGCACAGGAAAGTTCACGCTGCGCGCGATGAAGCACTGTGACGCCGCTTCGGCGTGCAGGGAAAGTGCCAGGTCTGTGGTGGCAGGGTCTGCCACGTAGACCTTTGGGTGCAGTGTGGCCGATTCGAATTGTCCGCTGCCATCGGGGTTCAGAATGAGGGTGCCGTTGGCGCAGTCTTCATACTTGGTGACCACCACGCCATGTTTGAGTGCCACGTGCAGGTAGGACAGCATGTGGCACTGCGCCAGAGCTGTCAGGAGCAACTGTTCCGGGTTCCAGCGGTCCCGGTCGCCGTGAAAGGTCTTATCGGCTGAGCCAAGCAGCACGGGCACGCCAACGGCCGTGACGGTGTGGTCGCGGCCGTAAGCATTGTAAGCGGATGTCCCGGTTCCCCGGTTCCCGGTCCAATTGATGTTGATCTCGTAATGATGCTGATTCAGTCCCATGAGGCTAAGCGTAGCGCTAGGGGCCCCAAACGAGCTTGCGAGTTATGGGGGAGAAGCGTAGCGGTAGCGCTAGGGGCCCAAACGAGTTTGCGAGTTATGGGGAGCGGTGGAGTGGCGTTTAGAGGAACGGGCGGAGCGCCGCAGCGTATCCGTACCGGTACCCGTCGGCATTGGGATGGAACGCGAAGGGGTTTGGCCCTCCTGGATAGGTCAGCCACGGTGAGGACGAAGGAACGCCATGGCCGCGGAATAGATAAGCCACCGGAACAAATGCTGTCCTGTTCGAGAGCGCGCTGAGCGCTAATACGCCGTTGAGTAAGTCAGCTGCTGCATTGAGTGTTTTAGTACCACTGATTTGAGTGGGTGTGTAACCCAAAGCGGCCATGTTCTGCGGTTCAAAGAGCCGCGGATAGCCCAGATACAGCACCCTTGCTCCGGGGGCCTTGGCCTTGATGGCTTTGAGCATGGAGGTGACGGACTTGGGTAGATTTTTCATGAGGCTCACCGAGTTGGCCACGGCTGATTTGCAGACGGCCTCGGTCGAGGTCGGTGCAAGGCAGGCCGCTATGGCGGCGGTCCAGCCAATGTCGTTGCCACCTGCCGTCAGCGTGATGAGTGTGGTGTTGGGCGCGAGCAGCGGGACTTCCAAGGTCCGGACCTGCTCCGTGGTGAAGCCGGCACACGCCAAATTGCTGAATTGGGTGCCCAGCGAGGCGGCAACCCACGTGCCATAGCCGTTGACGCTCTGGCCGCAGCCGCCAAATTCGTCGCCTCCGCCGGATCCTGCCGAATAAGAATCGCCCATCACGGAGTAACTGATAGTGGTTGAGGCGGTGTGTGTCTGGGCCGTGGCCGGTGCTCCGGCGAAGCCTGCAATCATCCCGATGGACAGGAGCGCAACTGCGCCTGTGCGGGCAACAAATCCCTTAAAATTATGTATTCCCATGCCCTGAAGATACGCCGCAGAACCGGGCGGGCATAGACTTGCCGGGACGTGCTTTTTCATGGCCGGCGCCTGTGTGCCGACTGGAATAGCTGCATGCAAAAACGGGTGCGCCCGCAGCTTTTTACAGCTGGGGCACACCCGAAAAGGCTCTTAGACGTCGGCGGCCTGGGCCCGTAGCGCGCGCACCACTGTGTCCCGGCTTTCCGTCAGTAAGCGGCGCAGGGCCGGAACATCCGGGCTCAACGCGTCAAGGAAAGCATCCGTGGCGTCCAGTGTTGTTTGCGATACCAGCTGCGACGGGTACAGTCCGGTGATCATGGACGATGCCGTCTCGTATGACTTGGATTCCCACAGTTCCTGGATAGCCGCGAAGTACTTAGCCACATAAGGCTCAAGCAGGGAGGTGTCCCACACCTTCGTGAAGCCATCGATCGCCGCGCGCTGCAGAGCGTTAGCTCCTTCACCCCGGACAACGACGGACTCCCAGGTCGCAGCCTTCCCCTCGGCTGTGGGGATGGCTGCGTGGGCAGTCGCTGCCGCAAGCTGACCATTTTGCGTGTTGTCCAGAGCCAAGGCGGCCTCAATAACGGAGGCATCGGCACGGCCACCTGCGGCCAGCGAGATCAAGAATTCCCACCGCATGTCGGTATCCAACGCCAGCTCATCCAGCTGCTGCTCTCCATCCAGCAATGCCTGCACAACATCGAGTTGAGCCGCCGATTGTGCGTGGCCGGCAAAGGCCTTCACAAACTGCAGCTGCGCATCTGAGCCGGCCGCAGCATTCTGGGCCAGCTCCCACACGGAATCGGCCGCGGCAATAGCGGTTGCCTTCTGGTGTGCGGGGGCCACGTAGTAATGAAGCGCCGTGGCAAGCTGACGCAGCAGCACCATGATGACAGTTGAATCGGTCTCGGAACCAATCGTAGCCAGCACAAATTCCACGTAGTCACGGGCAGGGGTTTCGCCGTCGCGTGCGGCATCCCAGGCCGACGCGGAGACCAGCGTCCGGGGCAGGGAGTCACGGAAGTCCTGCAAATGAGCCTTGGCAGTGGCGAGAGAAACCTCATCGAGGCGGATCTTCGCGTACGCCAGATCATCGTCGTTGAGCAGGATCAGCGCTGGGCGCTTCATGCCAACCAGTTCCGGAACGTCCGTGGTGGGACCGTCAATATCCAACTCAACTCGGTGGGTACGGACCAGCTTGCCGGAATCGGCCCCGGAGGTAGCCAGATCGTAGAAGCCGATGGCGGCACGGTGCGGTCGCAACGTTGGGTGCTGTGCCACAGCGGACTGGGCGATCGAGAACGAGGTGATCACGCCGTCGTCGCTCACTTCAAGAGCGGGCTTGAAGGTATTGACGCCAGCGGTTTCGAGCCACTTTTCGGTCCACGAGGAGAGGTCGCGGCCGCTGGCAGCCTCGAGCTCCACCATCAGATCTGGCAGCTCGGTGTTGGACCAGGCGTGCTTGGCGAAGTAGGCGCGGACGCCGGCCATGAACTCTTCCTGGCCCACCCAGGCCACGAGCTGGCGCAATACCGAGGCGCCCTTGGCATAGGTGATGCCGTCAAAATTGACCAGCACGTCCTCGAGATCGTTGATCTCGGCCTTAATAGGGTGCGTGGAAGAGAGCTGATCCTGACGGTACGCCCAGCTCTTTTCCAGCGAGGAGAACGTGGTCCACGCATCCACATACTGCGTGTTTTCCGCGGCGGCCAGGGTGGACATGAACTCGGCGAAGGACTCGTTGAGCCATAGGTCATTCCACCAGCGCATGGTGACGAGGTCGCCGAACCACATGTGCGCGAGCTCGTGCAAGATGGTGATGGCGCGGCGTTCCACCATGGCATCGGTGACCTTGGAGCGGAACACGTAGCTTTCCAAGAACGTTACGGCGCCAGCGTTTTCCATGGCTCCGGCGTTGAATTCGGGCACGAACAGCTGATCGTACTTGGGGAACGGGTACGGCACGCCGAACTGCTTCTCGAAGAATTCAAAGCCTTGGCGGGTCAGTTCAAAGACGTTCTCGGCGTCCAGGAATTCCATGAGTGACTTTCGTGCGAACACGCCCAACGGAACGATCCGCCCGTTGGAGCTGGTGAGTTCGCCGCGTACGCACTCATACGGTCCGGCAATCAACGCGGTGATGTAGCTGGACATCTTCAACGTCGGCTCAAAGTGCCAGACGGACCTCTTGACGCCGTCAACTTCGCCAGCAGCTACCGGGACAGGGGTGGGGGAGTTGGAGATAACGTCCCAGTGCGACGGTGCCGTGATGTGGAACGTGAATTCCGCCTTCTGGTCCGGCTGCTCAAACACGGCAAACATGCGGCGGGAATCCGGCACCTCAAACTGGCTATAGAGGTACACCTCCCCGTCCACGGGGTCCACAAAGCGGTGCAGGCCTTCGCCGGTGTTCATGAACAGCGCATCGGCTTTGACGGTCAGTTCATTCTCGGCGGCGAGCTTAGGCAGCTGGATGCGGACGCCGTCGGACACCTCTGCGGGGTCCAGCTCAACCCCGTTCAGGGTCACTTGGTGCACGGTTTTGGTCACCGCATCAATGAACGACGACGAACCCTCCTTCGCGCTGAACCGCACCGTTGTGGTGGAGGCGAAGGTAGATTCGGAGGTGGTCAGGTCAAGGGTTACGTCATAGCTTGAGACGCTCAAGGTGGCTGTGCGCTCAATAGCTTCGGCGCGAGTGAGATTCATACCAGGCAAGGTGATGCCGTCCGTTCAGGTTCTCGTGGAAATTTCCGGGATAACCATCCCGTTCACTGCTGTGTGCAGTGGGCGGTGATGGATTTACGATGATTCTTCCACGTTACGCCCCCACTGTGCCGCAGCTGGCGAAGTTGTCCTGCCGGTGCGCTGTGGGGCAGGGTTGATGACAAACGGACCGCGAGTCGGGGCCGAGGAATCTAGCTTGACGATGGAGTTTACGTGGGGAAGCAAGTGCGCAGCATTGACGCCGAAAAAGCCTACAATCGGCGGTGGTTGCTGGGGCTGATAGTGGGGTTGTTGCTCTTGAGCGTCCTCGGATCTCTCTGGATGTTCACCGTGGCGTCCAGACTCCCGCCGGAACTTGCCATCCACTGGAACTCCAAGAATGAGGTGGATGGCTGGACGTCGTTGTGGGGTATCGCGGTCACCACGGTACTGACCGCCGTGGGTGTTGGTGGCGTCATTGCTGTGCTTGCAGTGGTTTCTCGCGGCCAGAACCTCCTCATTGCCCGCATTGGTGCTGGCGTAGGCGTTGGCTTCGGCGTTGGTCTAGCCACACTGATGGTGGCCGTTGTGGCTGGCCAAATTGATCTCATGGACACCACGCAGGCCGAGGTTTCCGGGCCGGTCATGGCTGCTGGTTTGGCGCTGGCCCTGATCCTTGGAGTCCTCGTGATGTGGCTCTACACTCCCGGTGAGTTGGACCGGACACCGGACGCCGAGGTGCTGGCAGTTAATGCATCGGCAACGGAGGAAGGATCCGCTCTCGCCCTTGACGGAGCGGAACGGGCCGCGCAGGGTGAAACCATGAGGATTAGCGTCTCCATGGGCAAGTGGGCCTGGGTATTGAGCGTGGGCCTTGGCGCGACCGTTGCTGTGAGTACTTACTTTATTTTTCCGGTGTTGGCGCTTCTGGGCGTGGTGATCGGCGCCATTACGTGGGTGTTCTGTCAGGGCACGGCCGTCATCGGCCCGGACGGCGTTAAGGTTCTGGCGTCAGGATTCTTCAAGCTCATGCCGCTGGAATGGAAGGAAGTCCGTGGCGCGTCCGTGGATGACATCAAGGCCATGGACTACGGCGGCTGGGGCTACCGAATGAACGGCGGCAGCGTTGCCTTCATCATGAGCAGCGGCCCGGCCCTGGTCATGGAGTGCGGTTTCCACCAAAAATTCGTCATCTCCATGCCTGATGCCCAGAGCGCCGGCGAGGCCGCTGCCTTGGTGAATGGTTATGCCCAGAGCCGGAAAGTGAAAAACTAGTCGTATGGCACGCGATAGCAGAGACAAATCCTCCAGCGAGCGGCACCTTGACGTTCAGGCGCTGCGCTTTTCCCTAGTGTTCCCGGGATTACTGGCCGTGGGGCTCATCTTGGGCGGGCTCATGTTGGCCGCCAAACTCCCGGCAGGTGTGGTGCTGCCCTTAGGTGGAAACCCCGTGCCGGTGTCTGTCTTTCTGGGAGTCGGCGTGGCAAGCATAATTCTTGTGGGCGTAGGTCTGGGCAGCCAAGGGGCACGCACCACCTTGCCGCGCATGCTGCGCCGGATCGTGTTGGGGTTGGCCGTGGCGCTGCAATTATCGGTCTTCACCCTTTTTGTTGCAGCACTGCTGGGACAGGGAGCCCGCGGCCAATTGACTCCGGAGCGGGTGGATAACTACGTGCTGCTGATGGGCTGCGGCCTGGCTCTGGCCATGGGTGTGGTTCTAGCGTTGACGTTCAAACCTGATGAACAGTGGACGTCCGCCGACGACGGCGCCTTCGCCGCGCTGCTCAGCGCAGAAGCGGACCCGCAGGCCGCTAAAGACCAGCTCCACTATTTCCTGCATCCGCGCAGCTCCGTCGTCATCATGATTCTGCTGGCCGCCATCATGCCGGGAGCGTTTCTGGCACTGATCTCGCCGTGGATCCTGCTCGCCCTGGTGGTGGCGGCTCTGCTGGCCATCGCCATGCTGTGCGCCACCGTGCAGGTTGATCGGGAGCGGCTGATCGTGAAGATCCTGGGTTTCATTCCCGTACTGGTGGCACCGTGTGAAGGTCTTGATGCGGCGGTGTCCTTAGACATTGTGGCGGGTGACTACGGTGGCTGGGGCCTGCGCAAGCACAGCGGATCCGCCACCTATTTGACTCGCTCAGGTGCCGCCGTCGTACTTCGAGCGAACGACGGCGGGAAGGTTGTGGTGGGTGCGCCCAACCTCGACGTGGCTGATGAGCTCTCGGAGATCCTCAACCGTCGGGCCGGGAAAACGCCGCAGCAGCGTTAATGATTCGGGGCAGGGCGGCGCCTCGGCAGGAGCATGGTGCGCTGGTAGGTAGGCTAGACGCAGCACAATCACCTCGAACCTAAGGAATTCTCATGCGCGTTCACATCGCAACCGACCACGCCGGCATGGAGCTCAGCGCCCACCTCATCACAGCACTGTCCGCCAAGGGCTACGAGATGATTGACCACGGCCCGCAGGCCTACGACGCCGAGGATGACTACCCCTCCTTCTGCATCAACGCAGCACTCGCCGTTGTGGCAGACCAGGCCGCCGGGGTGGACGCGCTGGGGATCGTATTGGGCGGCTCAGGCAACGGCGAGCAAATCGCGGCCAACAAGGTCAAGGGCGTGCGCGCAGCACTGGCCTGGAACCTGTCCACCGCACAGCTGGCCCGCGAGCACAACGACGCCAATGTGGTGGCCGTCGGTGGTCGCCAGCACAGCGTTGAAGAGGCCACGGAAATCATCGAAGCGTTCCTGGCTGAGCCCTTCAGCGACGCCGAACGCCACGTGCGCCGCATCGGCAAGATCGCCACGTATGAGACCACCGGCGACGTCGTCGAGTAACTAACAACGAGTAAACAGTGGTGTCCGTTGTGAGTAGATACACGGTTTTGGCCCCAGGACGCTCGGTGTCAGGGGCGGCTTCCGGGCGTGAATACAATGCCTGAGGGGCATTCGGTCCACCGCCTGGCGCGGCAGTTCAGCGACGTCTTTGCCGGTGCCGCGCTGGCAGTCTCCAGTCCGCAGGGAAAGTTTGCTGCTGGAGCGTTGCTCCTTGATGGCCAGGTGTTGGAACGGGCCGAGGCGCACGGCAAACAAATGTTCCTGTACTTCACTCACGACCTGGTGATGCGGGTGCACCTTGGCCTGTACGGAGCGTGGGACTTTGGTGGGGACTCAACATTCACCGGAGCCTCCAGCATTGGCGCACCGCGGCGCATTGGTGAACGGGAAATTGTTGGGGATCGTGGGTGGGCCCACGCGTCCGAGGGCCCCGCGGCGAACTTGCGAGCCGGGGGAGGACGTGGGTGGGCCCACGCGTCCGAGGGCCCCGCGGCGAACTTGCGAGCCGGGGGAGGACGTGGGGACTACCACGGGCCGCCAGTACCCAAGGGCGCCGTGCGCGTGCGTCTTGTCTCGGATCACGGTTGGGCTGATCTTCGCGGACCCACGGCCTGCGAGGTTATTACCCCAGCCGAATCGGAGGCGGTTCGGCGCAGGCTGGGACCCGATCCACTGAACAATGTGCCAGGTGACGCGCAGGAGTTTGCGCGCCGGATCCGTAAGAGTTCCACGTCCATTGCCTTGCAGTTGATGAAGCAGGAAGTGCTGGCTGGGGTGGGCAACGTTTACCGGGCCGAGGTGCTGTTCCGGCTAGGGCTTGATCCCCTGATGCCAGGCAAGAGCTTGCAGGCCGATGAGGCGCAGGCGCTGTGGGGCGACATTGGGCGCATTATGGCCGATGGTGTCCGCGATGGCCGCATCATCACCACTGAGCTCTGTGATCGTCCCACTGGTGTGGGGTTGGAGGTGGGTCACGGGCTGCGTGAACGCACTGTGTCCGGCTTCGCTGCGTCTAGCGTTGTAGCCGCCAACTCAGCCATGGCCTCAGCCACTAACAAGGACGTGCCGGTGGATGATGCTCACTACGTGTACAAACGCGAAGGAAGGCCCTGCAGGCATTGCGGCACCGAGATTGCCATGAAAGAGCTCGGCGGCAGAAAGCTGTACTGGTGTCCGGGCTGCCAAGGACGCTAGCCGTCCACCCATGAAGCATGCCGCCGTTGCTGCCGCAGGGGACCGGCTATTACCGCCAGTAGAGCAGCGGCAATACTTGGAATCTGCGGCATTTTTGGGCTTAGGGGAGCTCGATTTGCAGGACCGGCAAAGTGGTTGATAGTGTTACGGAGTTGTTCCGGCGAAAGCCCACAATGATCCCCATAACTGGGGGCGTAGCTTAATGGTAAAGCCTCAGTTTTCCAAACTGATGACGCGGGTTCGATTCCCGTCGCCCCCTCCAAATTGCAAGTTCCCCGGTCACTTGGCCGGGGAACTTTTGCGTTCCGCGGTACTTTGACGTTTTCGCCATAGTTCTAACGTGCGCGAAAACGTCAAAGTACCGCGGATTCCTCGGGTGACGTGGGCCGATTGTGCATCTGGGAACTTTTGCCCGTAGACTGTTGCGGGCACTACGGGGCGTAGCGTAGTGGCTAGCGCGCCTGCTTTGGGAGCAGGAGACCGCAGGTTCGAGTCCTGTCGCCCCGACTTCAGCATTATCCGGATCACGTTTGGTCAGTGACTGCCCATGTGCTGGGCCTAATAATCCATCAACAGACCATCAGGAGTACCACGCTGTGAAGAGCGCTGTCGAAACCCTCACACCCACTCGTGTAAAGCTCGATGTTGAGGTTTCCTTTGAGGAATTGAAGCCCAGCATCACCGAGGCTTACAAGACCATTGGTACGCAGGTCCAGGTACCCGGCTTCCGTAAGGGCAAGGTCCCCAACACGCTGATCGATCAGCGCGTTGGCCGTGGCTACGTTCTGGAAACGGCTATCAACTCCGGCCTCAACGGCTGGTACCAGGAAGCAGTTGTCGAGAACAAGCTGGTTCCGTTGAGCCGTCCCGAGGTTGAAATCACCGAAGTTCCGGACCCGACCGGCACCGACGGTGTCGTCAAGTTCCACGTCGAGCTGGACATCCGCCCCGAAATCGAACTGCCGAACTACGAAGGCATCGAGGTTGAGGTTGCTGCTGTTGAGGCTTCCGATGAAGACACCGACAAGGCACTGGATGAGCTGCGCGGTCGCTTCGGCACACTGAAGGCTGAAGATCGTCCGGCCGTTGATGGTGACTTCCTCACCATCAACATCGCTGCCAAGATCGACGACGTCGAGGTTGACTCAGCATCTGACCTTTCCTACCAGATCGGTGCCGGCAACATGCTTGACGGCCTGGATGAAGCCGCAACCGGCCTCTCTGCTGGCGAAGAAGCCATCTTCACCACCAAGCTTGCCGGTGGCGAGCACGCTGGTGAAGAAGCACAGGTTAACCTCAAGGTAACCTCCGTGAAGGTTCGCGAACTGCCCGAGGCAAACGACGACTTCGCTCAGCTGGCTTCCGAGTTCGACACCATTGCCGAACTGAAGGAAGACTTGGCCAAGCAGGCTGCCGAGTCCAAGACCGTTGAGCAGGGCGTTGAAGCTCGCGACAAGGTTCTTGAGAAGCTCGTTGCCCTCGTTGAGGTTCCGGTTCCGGATTCCGTCATCGCCGATCAGCTCGAGCAGCACTTCAAGCCGGAGAACTCACACGGCCCCGAAGAGCACGACACCGAAGAGCACCGCGCCGAGGTCAAGGAAAACACCGAGAAGGCGTTCCGCAACGAGATCATCCTCGATGCCATCGCTGAGAAGGAAGAAGTCAGCGTCAGCCAGGCTGAACTGATCGACTACATCGTTTCCTCCGCCAGCCAGTACGGCATGGAACCGAACCAGTTCGCTCAGATGCTGGACTCCTCCGGTCAGGTCAACATGATCGTTGGCGAAGTTCGCCGCCGCAAGGCTCTTGCCGCTGTTCTGGCCAAGGCCACCGTGACCGATTCTGAGGGTGCCGCCGTGGACCTGACAGACTTCGTGTCCGTTGCTGCTGAGGAAGAAGAAGTTGCTTCCGAGGACGAGGTCATCGAGGCCACAGCAGTTTCTGATCCGGGCGAAGCTCGCATCTAAGGTCCTTCCCGCCTCAGGGAAACACGTTCGAAAAAGCCGCTGCCGGTTCCTTACTAAGGAGCCGGCAGCGGTTTTTTGTTTCCGGGGTTCAGCGTTGCCACAGGGCCGTTTTATTCCCGTTCGCGGGGCGGCTGCGGTGATCGTGCGCCGACAGCGAACAGTGCGCCAAAGGTGGATAATCCCGGCCGAAAAAGGGCTACTGTCCAAGTAGTGAACATTAGTGATGGCTACGTTGGACTTGCTCAACTAGCCGCACGAAGGAGAGGTAAACCCACCATGGCACAGCACAACACCCCCACGATGGCTAGCGCGGACCCGTCCGGCTCTGACCAGTACATCTACAACCGACTGCTCAAAGAACGCATCATTTGGTTGGGATCGGAAGTTCGCGATGACAACGCGAACTTGATCTGCTCGCAGCTGCTGCTGCTCTCGGCTGAGGATCCTGAGAAGGACATCTACCTTTACATCAACTCACCCGGTGGATCGGTCACGGCCGGCATGGCTATCTACGACACCATGGAGTTCATCCCGAACGACGTCGTCACCGTCGCCACCGGGCTGGCCGCCTCGATGGGGCAGTTCCTGCTCTCCTCGGGCACCAAGGGTAAGCGCTACGCGACGCCCAACGCACGCATCCTCATGCACCAGCCTTCCGGCGGAATTGGTGGAACGGCGTCGGACATTAAGATTCAGGCCGAGCTGATCCTGCACATGAAGAAGGTCATGGCCGAACTGACGGCCGAGCAGACCGGTCAGACTGTGGAGAAGATCCTCACTGACAACGACCGCGACAAGTGGTTCACGGCCGAGGAAGCCCTGGCATACGGCTTCTTTGACAAGATCTCCCGCCACGCAGGATCCGTTGCCGGTGGCGGCGGAACCCACGCCAAGTAAAAGCCGAAGACAAAGATTTCAGGAGTAAAACCATGACTTACAACTTTGGCAGCACAGCGTTTGGCAAAACTGCCGGCAACCTGCCCACCAGCCGCTACGTGCTCCCGCAGTTCGAGGAGCGCACACCGTACGGCTTCAAGCGCCAGGATCCGTACACCAAGCTTTTCGAAGACCGGATCATTTTCTTGGGTGTCCAGGTTGATGACGCCTCGGCCGACGACGTCATGGCCCAGCTGCTCGTGCTGGAAGCCGACGACACCGACCGTGACATCACCTTGTACATCAACTCTCCCGGCGGATCGTTCACGGCCATGACGGCCATTTACGACACCATGCAGTTCATTCGCCCCGAGATCCAGACCGTCTGCCTGGGCCAGGCTGCTTCCGCAGCAGCTGTGCTCTTGGCAGCCGGTGCACCCGGCAAGCGTTTGGCCCTGCCGAACGCTCGCGTGCTGATCCACCAGCCGGCACTCTCCGGTGGCCAGGGCGGCCAAGCCTCTGACCTGGAAATTCAGGCCAACGAGGTCATGCGCATGCGCGAATGGCTGGAAAACACGCTGGCCGACCTTTCCGGCCGCACGCCGGAACAGGTCAGCAATGACATTGAGCGTGACAACATCCTCACCGCTGCTGCGGCCAAGGAATACGGCTTGATCGATGAGGTCTTGGCACCGCGCAAGATGAAGGCTGCGGCCATCACTCGCTAAGTGATGTGTTGTACCTGCCGGAACAAGGGAAGAAATCCCTTGTTCCGGCGTTTGCATTCCACCCAATGTCACAACCGTGGCTTAGAGTTGAATGTAAAGTGAAGGACGTTTCCGGCACCAGCTGAGGAACGATCGATGTAGTAGGGATAGCACCGCCGCCGGTGGGCTATTCGTGGAAGGACACGTCAATGGCCAGGATGGGCGAAAGCACTGATCTGCTGAAGTGTTCTTTCTGCGGAAAGAGCCAGAAACAAGTCCGCAAGCTCATTGCTGGACCCGGTGTTTACATTTGCGACGAGTGCATTGAACTGTGCAACGAGATCATTGACGAGGAACTGTCCGAAGTGGCAGATCTGGACGCCTTTGAACTGCCCAAGCCCCGGGAAATTTTCGACTTCCTGCAGGAATACGTCATTGGCCAGGAGCCCGCTAAGCGGTCACTGGCTGTGGCCGTCTACAACCATTACAAGCGCATCCAGTCCGGGCACGCCGTTAAGAGCACCACCATTTCCGGCGGTGTCCACGACGAAGTAGAAATCGCCAAGTCCAACATCCTGCTCGTGGGACCCACCGGGTGTGGAAAGACGTATTTGGCGCAGACTCTGGCGCGCCGCCTGAACGTGCCGTTCGCCGTGGCCGATGCCACCGCCTTGACTGAGGCCGGCTACGTGGGCGAGGACGTGGAAAACATCCTGCTCAAGCTCATCCAGGCAGCTGACTTTGACATCAAAAAGGCCGAGCAAGGCATCATTTACATTGACGAGATTGATAAGATCTCGCGCAAGTCCGAGAATCCCTCCATCACCCGTGACGTCTCCGGCGAGGGCGTGCAGCAGGCACTGCTGAAGATCCTTGAAGGAACAGTGGCATCGGTGCCGCCGCAAGGTGGGCGCAAGCATCCGCATCAGGAATTCATCCAGATTGACACCACCAATGTGCTCTTCATTGTGGCCGGTGCGTTTGCCGGTCTGGAAGAAATCATTGGCTCCCGTGCGGGCAAGAAGGGCATTGGCTTCGGTGCCCCTCTCAGTGCCTTGAAGCAGACCGAGGCGAGCTACGCCGACGTCATGCCGGAGGACCTGCTGAAGTTCGGGCTGATCCCGGAATTCATTGGGCGTCTGCCCGTCATCACCACCGTAACCCAGCTGGACCGCACGGCACTGATCCAAATCCTCACCGAGCCCAAGAACGCGCTGGTCAAGCAGTACCAAAAGATGTTCACGCTCGACGGCGTTGACCTTGAGTTCGATGACGAGGCGCTGACGGCCATTGCCGATCTGGCCCTGAACCGGGGAACCGGTGCCCGTGGCCTGCGCGCCATCCTGGAAGAAGTACTCCAGCCCGTCATGTTCGATCTGCCCAGCCGTGAAGATATTGCCACCGTTGTGATCACGGCCGAGGTAGTAGGCAAGAAGGCCGAGCCCACCTTGATCCCGCATGAGGTAGTGGCCAAGCGTCGGAACAAGTCAGCGTAACGCAGGCTTTCGCATCTTACCTGGACAGCCTGGCCGTTGCTGGTTTTCTTTTCGGGTGCGGCTGCTGGTTTTCCGGCACCGGAATAGTTTTAATCCCGACGTCGTTGGAGCTAATGATGGGCTTTGGCCCGCTTAGTAGTTGGAATCCGTGCTCTACCAAGGAGATTTGACGTGTCTGAAAGCGCTTTGACTGCACCCGAAACAGCCGACTTTTGGTTTGACCCCACCTGCCCCTTTGCTTGGGTGACCTCGCGGTGGATCGGCGAAGTGGAGCAGGTACGCAACATCTCGGTCAACTGGCATGTCATGAGCCTCTCGGTGCTCAATGAGAACAATCAGGAGCTTCCGCAGCAGTACAAGGAGATGATGGCCAAGGCTTGGGGCCCGGTCCGTGTCATCATGGCAGCCGTCCAAGAGCACGGCGAGAAGTTCATCAAGCCCCTCTATGACGCCATGGGCACGCAGATCCACAACAACGGCAACAAGGACATGGCCGATGTCATTGCCAAGGCTTTGGCTGAGACAGGGTTGCCGGCAGAGCTGGCAGCTGCAGCAACCACAGATGCCTATGATGTCGCCTTGCGCGCCAGCCACAGCGAAGGCATTGCCAAGGTTGGCCAGGACGTGGGCACACCGATCGTGGCGTTCAATGGCACGGCCTTCTTTGGTCCCGTCATCACCCGCATCCCGCGCGGTGAAGAGGCTGGCAAGCTCTGGGACGCCACGGTGACACTGGCCAGCTTCCCGTACTTCTTCGAGATCAAGCGAAGCCGCACGGAAGACCCGCAGTTCGGCTAAACAGCAATAGTTTTTGGCGCCTACTCCGGGGCCCGGTTTGGCGCCCGGTTTAGCGCCCGGTTTGGTCAGCAAGGGCAGGTGGAAAAGTTTCTTACAAAAACTTTTCCACCTGCCCTTGTTTGCGTCCGCGGGCAGGAGCATACTTGTTCTTACCCAATCCGCCAAGGAAAGGGCTGGTAGATACTAAAAAATTTAGTGACTGAACCATATGATCATTGAGCACCGTTTCGGCGGGACGCTCGCAAAGGTTCGTTAGCACCGGTGACGCGGTGACTGTCCTGAAAACCATTAGAATCCACCAGACCGCGAACGTCACACGCGGCATGAAAGTCGAAGCCCCACCGACGGCAATCAGCCGATGGGGCTTCCCCTTTGCCCAAAATGAGATGCGGGGGTAGTTGTTACCATTCGCCGCTGGTACGCCGGGGGCAAATGGCAACAACTACCCCCGCAGCCGGGAAGTGTGTCCGCAAATAGTCACGCGTACAGGGCGTTCATCTAGTCTTCACCGTGATGTTCCTGCAACAGCCCATGGTGGCAACCTCAAAGCGTCACGGTTAGAGCGTGAAGATTGCCATCATAGCTGAGTCATTCTTGCCGGAGATGAACGGGGTCACCCATTCACTCCTGAAAATCCTCCAATACCTCGATGCCCGCGGTGACGATGTTCTGGTCATTGCGCCGTCGACATTACAAGACGCGCCTGCTGTGGTTGAAGGCGCAACTGTGCGGCGGCTACCGGCCATTCCGCTCACGGGATACCGAAACATCCGGATCGCCGTGGGTGGCGTCCGGAGGGTGAAGGTGCTCCTTGCCGAGTTCAACCCGGACGTGGTCCACCTTGCCTCACCCTTCGTCCTTGGCTGGCGTGCCGTTCGTGCCGCAGCAGCCCTGGGGATTCCCACCGTGGCCATCTACCAAACGGATGTGCCAGGATATGCGGCCAAATATGGGCTGACGTACCTAGAAAACTGGGCGTGGCTGCGGGTGGAACGCATCCACTCAGCAGCAACCACAACGCTGGCGCCCTCCTCCGACTCGGTGAACAAACTACGTGGCCACGGCATCCCCCGAGTGCAACTCTGGCGCCGTGGTGTGGACACCGAAAGGTTTCACCCCAGTAAGCGCAGTGCACAATTCCGCGCAGACGTTGCACCCGGTGGCACCAAGATCATTGGCTATGTGGGACGGCTGGCGCTGGAGAAGCAAGTGCAGGACTTGGCGGTGTTGGCGGACATCCCAGATTCCAAACTCGTCATTGTGGGCGACGGACCGCAACGGGCAGCCCTTGAATCGGCCCTGCCGAAAGCACATTTCACCGGCTTCCTCGGGGGAGCGGACTTGGCGGCTGTCATGGCTTCCTTTGATTTGTTTGTCCACCCGGGTGAGTTGGAGACGTTCTGCCAGACCATTCAGGAGGCCATGGCCTCCGGTGTGCCGGTGGTGGCCACAGGCCGCGGCGGGCCCGTGGACCTGGTGGATTCCTCCCGTACGGGCTGGCTCTACACCCCGGGCAAACTGCACGAACTGCGCGCCTATGCCGTGGACCTCATTGGCGACGATGCCAAGCGGGCCGCCTTTGCTGCCGCCGCCTTCGATCAAGTGCAAGGCCGCAGCTGGGCCGTCTTGGGAGATCAACTGATGGAACATTACCGTCATGCCATTGCAGCGGGTTCAGCCATGCCCGCCGAACTGAGAGGAACAAAATGAAGATTTCAGTCATTGGAGCCGGCTACTTGGGCACCGTTCACGCAGCCACCTTGGCCGCAATGGGCCATCAGGTGATCGGTCTGGATACCGATGCCGCCAGAATTGAGCAGTTGGCCGCCGGGGTTGCACCGTTCCATGAGCCCGGCTTGGTTGAGCTCTTGAAAGAAGGGCACGACGGCGGCCGCCTCACCTTCACCACGGACCCGGCACTACTGGCTGAGGCAGAGGTCCACTTCCTCTGTGTTGGCACGCCACAGTCCAAGACCGGCAATGAAAGCGACTTGAGCTTTCTCCTGTCGGCCGTGACGGCTCTGCGCCCCTACCTGCATCCGGGTGCGGTGGTGGTGGGCAAATCGACAGTGCCGGTAGGCACCGCAGCCCGCCTCGAACAGCTACTCGTTGGCACGGGTGCGGTGCTGGCATGGAACCCGGAGTTCCTGCGTCAGGGCACGGCAGTCCAGGATTCCCTGGTCCCGGACCGGCTCGTCTATGGAGCCCAGGACGGCACCGCCGGAGCCAAGGGAGCTGCGGCACTGGATGCCGTCTACGCCCCGCTGCTGGAACGAGGCACCCCGCGCATCATCACCAACTTCGCCACAGCGGAACTGATCAAGGTTTCCGCCAACGCGTTCCTGGCTTTGAAACTGTCCTACATCAACGCGGTGGGTGAGTTTTGCGAACAGGCGGGGGCCGACGTCGTGCAATTGGCGCAGGCTCTGGGCCACGATGACCGCATTGGTGGCAAGTATTTTCAAGCCGGGGTAGGTTTTGGCGGCGGCTGCCTGCCCAAGGATCTGCGATCATTCCGGGCCCAGGCGCAAGCCCACGGTGTGGAGTCGCTCGATGAGATGTTTTCCCTCGTTGATGGTGTGAATGCCGACGCGCGGTATCGCGTGGCCGAGACAGCCGCCCGCTTGTTGGGGGGAGACGTCAAGGGACGGGCCATCACCGTTCTAGGTGCCTCATTCAAGCCGCACACCGATGACATTCGGGATTCGCCGGCGCTGGATGTGGCCTGCCAGCTGGCCCAGCAGGGCGCCACGGTGCGCGTGAGTGATCCTCAGGCAGTCGAAACGGCGTGGCTGCAATACCCGCAGCTGACCTTCGAAAATGAGCTTCAGACGGCGTTGGAAGGCGCCGAATTGGTTCTGCTTCTGACGCCCTGGCCGGAATTTCTCGCCTTGGATCCAGCCCTGACCGCCTTACTGGTGCAGCGCCCCATCATGCTGGATGGGCGCAACGCTTTGGATGGAGCCGCGTGGCGTGCTGCCGGGTGGGAGTATCACGGAGTTGGTCGGGCCGCTGCGGCACATGCGCCCCGTCCACAGGCTGCGTTTTAGCGGCCGGTGACACGGAGAATTCCGGGCCGGTATGTAGCGCTGGGGGACTCCTTTACTGAAGGGGTTGGCGATACCAGCAGGCATTTGCCCAACGGTGTCAGAGGCTGGGCGGATCGAGTGGCCGAGGCGCTGGCCCGCGACACGCCCGGCTGGGAGTACGCCAATCTGGCCATCCGCAGTAAACGGCTACGCCACATTATCGCCGAACAGATCGAACCAGCCCTCGCCATGGAGCCAACGCTGATCACCCTCTATGCCGGCGGGAACGATGTCATGGATGTGGGCACCTCCATCACCACAATCCTTGATCAGTATGAGTTCCTGGTGTCGCGGTTGGCTGAATCAGGGGCTACTATTTTGCTGTTCACGGGATATGACGTGGAGGTCTCGCCCCTGCTGGCACCGCTGCGCCGCAAGAACCACGCGTACAACTGCGGCATCAAGACGATCGCGGCAAAATATGGGGCCATCGTGGTGGATTACGCGGCGTTGCACGCCTACGCCAACCCGCGCATGTGGTGCTCGGACCGGTTGCACATGTCAAAACGTGGGCACAAATACTTGGCCGCCCACGTGCTGGAGGTGCTTCAGGTCTCTCATGGGATCGTGCTCAAGGAGAAAAGTCACCCACCCAAACCCACGTGGAAGCAGCGCGGACATGGACACTATTTGTGGGTGGCCGAGTGGGTGGTGCCGCTCATTGGACGCAAGATCCGGCGCACCACCCTAGGTGATGCGCTGACTCCTCGCTGGCCTGAGCTCCTTCGAGTCCCACCGAAGAAGGGCCTGAAGAAGGTGGCTCGCCGACAGACCACCACTGCCGCCGGTTGAGCCCCACCAACAAACGCTCCATCACATCCTGGGCTGTTTTGGAGAACGCTTCTTCACATCCGGGGCTGTTTTGGAAACAACTGTGGCCGCCTCCCGGATCGGGTGGCGGCCACAGCCTTGCAGGCAACTAGCGGCTAAGCCTGGGCAGGCTCCTCAGCCGGCGCCAGCACGACGTCGGACACGGCCAGTTCGCCGTCGCCCACGGCAACCGTGAGTTCCAAAGCGTTGGCAGCAGCCTTGAGGTCACCCAAACCGGCGCTCAACTGCGTGGCCTGAACCTGAGCTGCGGTCACCGTCGCCGAGAGTACCTGAGTGCGCTGCTTGACCTTGGCCTCGGACTTGGCCTTGCGGATGCCGCTCAACGCGTCGCCCACGGTCGAGAGCAAGGTGGTGTCGCCGTCGTCCACCCCAACAGCGGTGGGCCACGGGGCGCGGTGCACCGAACCCGTGCGCCACCAGCCCCACACTTCTTCCGTGGCGAACGGCAGGAAGGGTGCGAACAAGCGCAGCAGCGAATCAAGGGTGGTGGCCAGGGCAGCCAGCACCGAAGCCTGGCCTTCCTCCCCGGAGGCACCGTAGGCGCGGTCCTTGATGAGCTCAACGTAGTCGTCGGTGAAGTGCCAGAAGAAGCTCTCGGTGATCTGCAAAGCACGGGCGTAATCGTACTTTTCAAACGCAGCCGTTGACGCAGCGACAACCTCGGAGAGCTGGGCCAGCAGGCCGCGGTCCAACGGGTTCGTCAGCACCGCGGTGTCTGCCGTGAGCACGTTGGCCTCGGTGGCGCCCAAGTTCAGCACGAACTTGGACGCGTTCAGCAGCTTGATGGCCAAGCGGCGGCCAATCTTCATCTGCGCAATCTCGTACGCCGTGTCGGCGCCGAGCTTGGCGGAGGCTGCCCAGTAGCGGACCGCGTCGGAGCCAAAGTCGTTGAGCACGTCGGTGGGAACCACCACGTTGCCCTTGGACTTGGACATCTTCTTGCGGTCCGGGTCAAGGATCCAGCCGGAGATGGCGGCGTGCTTCCACGGCGCGCTGCCCTGCAGGGCGTCGGCGCGCACGGCGGAGGAGAAGAGCCAGGTGCGGATGATGTCGTGGCCCTGGGGGCGCAGGTCAAAGGGGTAGACCTTGGAGAAGAGGTCCTCATCCTGACCCCAGCCGCCAACAATCTGCGGTGTCAGCGAGGAAGTGGCCCAGGTGTCCAGCACGTCCGCGTCGCCCACGAAACCGCCGGCTACATTGCGCTGGTCCTCGGTGTAGCCCGGGGCGGAATCTGCCGCGGGGTCAACTGGGAGCATTTCCGTGGTGGGCAGGATCGGGTGATCGTAATCCGGGTTAGCGTCGGCATCCAGCGGGTACCAGACGGGAACCGGCACGCCGAAGAAGCGCTGGCGAGAAACCAGCCAGTCGCCGTTCAAGCCGGAGATCCAGTTGTCGTAGCGTGAGCGCATGAACGCAGGGTGGAATTCAATTTCCTTGCCGCGGTTGATCAGGCGTTCGCGGCGTTCCTCGTCGCGGCCACCGTTGCGGATGTACCACTGGCGGGAGGAGACGATCTCCAAGGGCTTGTCGCCCTTTTCGAAGAAGTTCACGGGGTGCATGATTTTCTTGGCTTCGCCGTCCATCAGCTCGGCCTCACTCAGCATCGCAATGACGCTTTCCTTGGCGCTGAAGACGGTCTTGCCTGCAATGGCTGCGTAGTTGGCGCGCCCTTCCTCGGTGGTGATCCACTCGGGGGTTTCACCCAGGATACGGCCGTCACGGCCCACAATGGCGCGGGTGGGCAGCTGCAATTCACGCCACCAGATGACGTCGGTCAGGTCACCGAAGGTGCAGACCATGGCAATGCCGGAGCCCTTGTCGGCCTTGGCCAGCGCGTGCGGACGGACCTCAACCTCAACACCGAACAGCGGCGAGGTGACCTTCTTGCCGAACAGCGGCTTGTAGCGCTCATCGTCCGGGTTAGCGACCAGAGCCGAGCATGCTGCGAGCAGTTCCGGGCGAGTGGTCTCAATGTAAATCTTGGTGCCGTCTTCGGCGAAGAACGGGTAGCGGTAGTACGCGCCCGGCATTTCACGGTCTTCCAACTCTGCCTGCGCAACAGCTGTGCGGAAGGTGACATCCCACAGGGTGGGGGCTTCAGCCATGTAGGCGTCGCCAGCGTTCAGGTTTTCCAGGAAGCCGCGCTGCGAGACTGCTCGTGAATGGTCATCGATGGTGCGGTACGTGAGCGCCCAGTCAACGGACAGGCCCAAGGTCTGGAAGAGGTGCTCGAAGACCTTCTCGTCCTCAACGGCCAGCACTTCACACAGCTCAATGAAGTTCTTGCGGGAAATAACATCCCAGTCGCGCTGGTTCTTGGCCGGAGCGGCCGGGGGACGGTAGCCCTCGATGTAGGAGTACGTCGGATCGCAACGCACACCGTAGAAGTTCTGCACGCGGCGTTCGGTGGGCAAACCATTGTCATCCCAACCCATGGGGTAGAAGACATTCTTGCCGTTCATACGCTGGAATCGAGCCAGCACATCGGTCTGCGTGTAGGAGAACATGTGCCCCACGTGCAGGGATCCGGACGCCGTGGGCGGGGGAGTGTCAATGGAGTACACCTGCTCACGGGTGGTCTCACGGTTAAACTTGTAAGTACCCTCTTCCAGCCAGCGCTTGGTCAGGGACTCTTCGAGGCCCTCCAAAACGGGCTTGTCGGGAACGTTGCTTGAGGTGGGTGCGGGCGTGTCTGTGCCCGGAATGATTTCAGCCATGGGTCAAGTCTTTCATGAGTTACCCCGGAACCTAGATTCAGGAGATTTTTGCGTGGATGCCTCGCGTCAGATGTGGGAACAATGGGGGCTGCCGGTTGTGGATGCGGTGCCCGAGCCGGAGAGCGGTGAGTATCAGGCCCACACGCTTTACCTTGCCGGCCGGCGGGCGGTGTTCCGTGTTGCTAAAACTACGCCTACCAAGGTTGGCCAGTTTGTGACGCTGTGGCAGCGTTCCGTGGCAGGTCCTATCCGGCCCTTTGACATGTCCGACGGCGTTGAGCTGTTTGTTGTTCAGGCCGGGGTTGGTGCGGGGCTGGGCATGTTTATGTTCCCCCTTGCCGTGTTGGCCCACCACGGGGTGTTGTCCGTATCCGGGAAGGGCGGCAAGCGGGCCATGCGTGTCTACCCGCCCGACGTGGAAACCACCAGCGCCCAGGCCCGGCGAACGCAGGCGTGGCAGTGTGAGTACTTTCTGGCGCCGGATGCTTCGGCTGAACGCGTCCGGGCACTGATTTCCGCCTGACGCAGTGGAAACTAATCCTTATACGTACGCCACGCCCGGGCAGCTTGCGTATAAACAAACTCCACTTTATTTGTACGCACGCCACGCCCGGCCACGTTGCGGCGCTCTTGTTCTAGCGCAAGCTGAAACGGGCGCAGCTGCGTATAAACAAAGTCCCTCAGCTGCACGGGCCCTGACGCTGCCGCAACGGCGGGGCTATGATGCGGACATGGGCACAGTACGGATATTGCGGGTTTATGAGGAGCCGGAACCGGGGGAGTTCCGCGTTCTCGTGGATAGGCTGTGGCCGCGCGGGATCAAAAAGGACAAAATTGACCTTTGGCTCAAGGAAGTAGCCCCCAGTGCAGAGGTACGTAACGCGTTTGGCCACGTGGCTGAACACTTTGAGACCTTTGAGCGTGACTACACAGCGGAGCTGCACGCTAACCCGGCAGCGACGGAGCTGCGTGAGGTCATCAAAGGTCATGAGCAGGTGGTGCTGCTCTATGGCGCCAAGGATCACGAACAAAACCAGGCCACCGTGCTGCTCAGCTTCCTCAATGTCACGTCATAGCCACAGTCCCGTTGAACGTCTCCGCGCAACCGCGCTAGATTAAACGCATGGCTGAAAACACTTCCAAAAATGCAATTGTCACTGGCGCCAGCTCCGGAATCGGTGCCGCCACTGTCCGTCAACTGCGGCGCAACGGCTGGAACGTGATTGCTGTGGCTCGCCGCGAGGACCGCTTGGCCCAGCTGGCACAGGAAACTGGTGCCACCCCTTTCACCGCAGACGTCACCGTGAGTGAGGACATCGAACGCCTCCGTGCCTTCGCTACCGAAACATTCAAAACATCAGGTGGCCTGGATACCCTGATCAACATTGCCGGTGGCGCTCGCGGTGTGGATAGTGTGGCCAACGGCAAAGACGACGACTGGGACTGGATGTATCAAGTCAATGTGCTGGGCACTTTGAAGGTCCTCAAGGCCTTCCTTCCGGATCTGCGTGTACACGGCTTCGGCACGGTGCTGAACCTGACCTCCACCGCCGGGCATACAGCGTATGAAGGCGGTGCCGGCTACAACGCAGCCAAGTTCGGCCAGCACGCACTGACCGGTGCCTTGCGATTGGAAGAAGCCGAGCACAATATCCGCGTCATCGAGGTGGCCCCCGGAATGGTCCGCACCGATGAATTCACCGTCAACCGGCTCGGCGGGAACCAGGAAGCCGCAGATGCGGTGTACCAGGGCGTGGACAAACCACTGACTGCGGAGGACGTGGCTGAGGTGGTGGCGTACGCCGTCGGGCTTCCCCATCACATTAACCTGGACCAGATCGTCATGCGTCCGGTAGCCCAAGCAGCAGCGCACAAGGTGATTCGCCGCTAGAACAGGGCCTTCGTGCAATCGATCCGTGAGATAAGGCGCTTTAGCTGTGCCCAAAACAGCCATTTCTCACGGATCGATGAGAGAAAGGGAAGGGCTGAATTTGGCAGTGCCAGCCCCGCGCAAGTATCCGGTAGAATAATGGACAAAGCATCGACCCGGCCATCACCGGTGAGCTTCCGGAAGAACGCCCCGATAAACAAGGGTCAGTAGAACCGGACGGGTAAGCCCGTCACAGCAGTCAACAAGCGGTCGCACAAAGGGTAAAACCGGACGGTGACAAGCGAGGTGGTACCGCGGCGCAAGCCGTCCTTGCATCCTGAACCTGAACACCCACAACCAGGATGATGTGATGACCCACTTCCCGAAGGCCTCAGCCGCCGCCGGCCTCCATGCCGAATCCAAGCACGTCCCCTCCTCCGTGAATTTCCCGAAGGTGGAAGAACTTGTCCTGAAATACTGGGACGAAGATGGCACCTTCCAGGCCAGCATTGACGCACGCGACGCCGGCCAGGACGGGTCAAACGAGTTCGTCTTCTATGACGGCCCGCCCTTCGCCAACGGCCTGCCGCACTACGGCCACCTGCTCACCGGTTACGTCAAGGACCTCGTGGCCCGCTACCAGACGCAGTTGGGCCGCCGCGTTGAGCGCCGCTTCGGCTGGGACACACACGGACTGCCCGCTGAGCTTGAAGCCATGAAGCAGCTGGGCATGACGGACAAGGCGCAGATTGAGGCCATGGGCATCGACAAGTTCAACGACGCCTGCCGCTCCTCCGTCATGAAGTACGCCGGCGAATGGCAGGAATATGTCACGCGCCAGGCCCGCTGGGTTGACTTCGACAACGACTACAAGACGCTTAACGTGGAGTACATGGAGTCCGTGCTCTGGGCGTTCAAGCAGCTCCACTCCAAGGGCCTGACCTACAACGGTTACCGCGTGCTGCCGTACTGCTGGAAGGATGAGACCCCCCTCTCCAACCACGAGCTGCGCATGGACGACGACGTCTACAAGGACCGCCAGGACCAGACCGTCACGGTCACCTTCCCGATTCTTGCCGGTGAATCGGCCATCTCGCAGGATTTGGCCGGCGTCGCCGCGATTGCCTGGACCACCACGCCCTGGACCCTGCCCACCAACCAGGCCCTCGCCGTGGGACCCAAGGTCAGCTACGCTGTGGTGCCCGTTGGGCCGAATGGATCCTCCGCAACGGGGGAGAAGTTCCTCCTCGCCGCTGACCTGGTGGGTGCCTACGCCAAGGATTTGGGGTACGACGACGGAGCTGCCGCAACAACCGCTGTCACCGCCACGTACGCGGGTGCCGAACTTGAAGGCCTGAAGTATGAGCCCCTGTGGGACTACTTCGCCGACGATGAGAAGTACGGCACCGCCAAGTCCTGGCAGTTCCTGGTGGCCGATTACGTCACCACCACCGACGGAACGGGTGTTGTTCACCAGGCTCCGGCCTACGGTGAAGAAGATCAGAAGGTTTGCGAGCAGTACGGCATCCCGGTAGTCCTCTCGGTCGATGAGGGCGCCAAGTTCCTCCCGCTCTTTGCCGGCGGCCCGCTCAACGACATCGCCGGCGTGCAGGTCTTTGACGCCAACAAGACCATCACCCGCGTGGTGAAGGACGCCGGACGCTTGGTGCGCCAGGCCAGCTACGTGCACAGCTACCCGCATTGCTGGCGCTGCCGCACACCCCTGATCTACCGTGCCGTGTCTTCCTGGTACGTTCAGGTCACCGCGTTCAAGGATCGCCTGGTGGAACTGAACCAGGACATCAACTGGATCCCCGGCAACGTCAAGGACGGCCAGTTCGGCAAGTGGCTGGCCAACGCCCGAGACTGGTCCATCAGCCGCAACCGCTACTGGGGTTCCCCCATCCCGGTATGGCAGTCGGATGACCCCGAATACCCGCGCACCGATGTGTACGGCTCCCTCGCCGAGATGCAGGCCGATTTTGGACGCCTGCCTGTCAACAAGGAGGGCGAGGTTGATTTGCACCGCCCCTTCATCGACGAGCTGACGCGCCCCAACCCGGATGATCCCACGGGCCAGTCCACCATGCGCCGCGTGGAAGACGTCCTCGATGTCTGGTTTGACTCCGGCTCTATGCCGTACGGCCAGGTCCATTACCCGTTCGAGAATGAGGACTGGTTCAACACGCACAACCCGGCCGACTTCATCGTGGAGTACATCGGTCAGACCCGTGGCTGGTTCTACATGCTGCACGTGCTCTCCACAGCACTCTTTGACCGTCCGGCCTTCAAGAACGTCATCAGCCACGGCATCGTCCTGGGCTCCGACGGGCAGAAGATGTCCAAGTCTCTGCGCAACTACCCGGATGTTTCCGAGGTGCTTGACCGCGACGGCGCCGACGCCATGCGTTGGTTCCTCATGGCCAGCCCCATCCTGCGCGGTGGCAACCTGGTGGTGACCGAACAGGGCATCCGTGAGGGTGTCCGCCAGGTCATCTTGCCCCTGTGGAACGTTTACAGCTTCTTCACCCTCTACGCGAACACCGCCAATGGAGGTAAGGGGTACGACGCCAAGCTGCGCTACGACGAGTACTCCGACCCCATGGATCAGTACCTCATGGCCAACACCGGCGATCTGGTGCGCGAGATGGAAACCAAACTCAACGAGTACGACGTCTCCGGTGCGTGCGATTCCCTGCGCAGCTACTTTGACATGCTCACCAACTGGTATGTCCGCCGTAGCCGCGGCCGCTTCTTTGACGAGAACGTGGACGCCTTCGACGCGCTCTACACCGCCTTGGAAACCGTGTGCCGCGTGGCCGCGTCACTGCTGCCGCTGGTCACCGAGGAAGTGTGGCGCGGTCTCACCGGCGGGCGCTCCGTGCACCTGACCGACTGGCCCAACGCCGATCTCTTCCTGGCGAATGCTGCTCTGGTTGATCAGATGGATCAGATCCAGCAGGTCTGCTCCACCGGTTCCAGCCTGCGCAAGGCCGCCAAGCTGCGCGTCCGCCTGCCCTTGGCCGAACTCACTGTGGTGGCCCCCAACGCCGCAGCCCTGAACGACGGCGCCGCCATTGTTGCGGAGGAACTCAACATCCGCTCCGTGCGCTTCGTTGACTCTGCCGACGCTTCCCCGGAGGAATTTGGCATCTCCCAGAAGCTCGTGGTCAACGCCCGTGCCGCCGGCCCGCGCCTGGGCAAAAACGTTCAGCTCGCCATCAAGGGCTCCAAGTCCGGCGACTGGTCCGTCAACGACGGCGTTGTCACTGCCGGTGGCCTGGCGCTGGAAGAGTCCGAGTACACGCTGGAGACTGTTGTGGCTGACGGGCACGACGGCGGTACGAGTGCCGTTGCGATGTTGCCCGGTGGCGGCTTCGTGGTACTCAACACCGAGTTGACCCCCGAGCTTGAGGCTGAGGGCACGGCGCGCGATATGATCCGCGCCATCCAGCAGGCACGCAAGGACACCGGTCTGCAGGTCAGCGACCGGATCCGCACCATCATCAGCGCCCCGCAAGACATCATCGATGCCCTGCATGCCAACGCCGAACTGGTCAAGGGCGAGACCCTAACACTCAAGCTTGAACTCATCCCCGGTGACGTTGAAACCACCATCACAGTTGAACGGACAGTGTCTTAATGAGCGCTCACCACGACGAATTCTCGGTGGAGAGTGTCTACGCCGAGCTCCTGGGCCGTGCCCCGGAGAACAAAATGGAACCTCGTCTGGCTCCCTTGTACCGTGCCATGGACATTCTGGGGGACCCCAACAAGTCGTTCCCCATCATCCACATCACTGGAACCAACGGGAAAACCTCCACTGCACGCATGATCGAGTGTGGCCTGCTGGCTCACGATCTGCGCACGGGCCGCTACACCAGCCCGCACCTGACGAAGGTCACCGAACGCATCAGTGTCGACGGGGCCCCTGTCAGCGACGAGACGTTTGTGCGGATCTGGGACGAAATTCGCCCCTACCTGGACATTGTCGACGCCGAACTCGAAGCCGCGGGCGAAAACCGTTTGACGTACTTCGAGTGCCTGACCATCCTTGCCTTCGCCATCTTTGCCGATCAGCCGGTCGATGTAGCCGTCATGGAAGTTGGATTGGGCGGCATCACCGATGCCACCAACGTTGGCGATGGCCAGGTAGCTGTCATCACCCCCATCTCCTTGGACCACACCGAATTGCTCGGTGACACCACAGGACTCATTGCGCAGGAGAAGTCAGGCATCATCAAGGAGGGCGCGTTCGTCATCAGCGCCGCCCAGCCACAGGATGCTGCCCAGGTCATCTTGGAGGCGGCCCGCGAAAAGCACGCCGACTTCCGCTTCGAAGGCGTGGAGTTCGGCGTGGAAGCACGCACCGTCGCCGTGGGTGGGCAGATGCTGGACCTGCAGGGTCTGGCCGGGCGTTACCCGGGCATCTTGCTCCCGCTGCACGGTGAACACCAAGCCCAGAATGCCGCCGTCGCACTTGCCGCGCTGGAAGCATTCTTGGGTGGGGGAGAGAAGGAGCTGAACAGGGAACTGGTCCAGGAAGGCTTCGCCGCCGTCACCTCACCCGGCCGTCTGGAAGTCATGCGCACCTCGCCCACAATTGTGGTCGATGCCGCGCACAACCCGGCAGGCATTGCCGCCAGCGCCGCCGCCCTGCAGGAGTCTTTTGCCTTCAGCAAGCTCGTGGTGGTTCTGGGTGTCCTGGTCGAAAAGGATGCCGAGGAAATCCTCAATTCCCTCAAGGAATCGTACGGGGATGAAGCTGCGGAACTGTGCCTGACCCAGTCCACGTCCCCGCGGGCCATCCCGGCAGCGGAACTGGCTGAAATCGCCGTCGACCTTGGCTGGGATGAGGAAGATATTCACATTGCCGAGAAGCTCGACGACGCCATCGAGTGGGCTGTGGAGCGCGCCGAAGCCAACAATGACCTGGCCGGTGGAGTCCTGATCACCGGCTCCATAACGCTGGTGGGCGAGGCTCGGATTCTGTTGGGCCGCCCCGGCGAAAAGGAAGGCGCCTGACGTGGCAAAACTGACTAAGGCTCAGCGAGAGTGGCGGCCTAATACGCCCAAGAAGCTGCGTTCCACCAAGATGATGTTCGCCTCGGTGGTTCTGATGCTCGAGGCGTTCGTGGCCCTCTTCTTGGGACTTGCGCTGTTCGGCTTGAAAGATAAGAACCCGGTCTACCTCATTGCGGGCGCCGTGTTGGCGGTGTTGCTCATTCTTGCCTGCGGGGTGGTGCGTAAGCCATGGGGCGTGGCTGTTGGCTGGATCCTGCAGCTGATACTCATTGCCGGGGGCTTCTGGGAGCCGTCCATGTTTGTGGTGGGCGTGCTCTTTGCGGTTGCCTGGTGGTATGCCCTGTTTGCCGGCGCCAAAATTGACCGGGAGAACGTTGTTCGGGCCAAGTTGCAGGCCGAATGGGATGCAGCGAATCCGGTGGAATCTGCTCCCGACGAGCCGTCCAAGTAAACTGTTGTTGATAGTCCTTTTTACCTAATTATTGGAGTTATACGTGAGCATTGAGCGCACTCTTGTCCTTGTGAAGCCCGACGGCGTGGCACGCAACCTCTCCGGTGCCGTCCTGGCCCGCATCGAAGCCAAGGGCTACACCCTGGCCGAGCTGAAGAAGGTCACAGCAACCCGTGAGCAGCTCGAGGCGCACTACGAAGAGCACGTGGGCAAGCCGTTTTACGAGCCGCTGGTTGAGTTCATGCTCTCCGGCCCGGTTGTTGCCGCGATCTTCGAGGGCCACCGCGTCATCGAAGGCTTCCGCGCGCTGGCCGGAACCACCGACCCCACCACGGCCGCTCCGGGCACCATTCGTGGCGACTTCGGCCGCGACTGGGGCCTGAAGGTTCAGCAGAACCTGGTCCACGGCTCCGATTCCGTAGAGTCCGCAGAGCGTGAGATTGGCATCTGGTTCGCCTAGTCCCCACGCCCTCCCAAGGAAATCCGCTGGCGCGATTTCCCGGGAACCTGGCGAGCGTGGGCTCAGCCTTTAAAAATGCGACGGCGGGTGGTCACCTTCAAGGTGACCACCCGCCGTCGCACTTTATGGTGTTGCTGCGTTGTCCGCTTTAGCCCAAGATGGCGTACATGAAGCGGAAGAAGATGGAGGCCAGCACCGCAATGTAGAGCAAGCCTACGATCACCCAGACCCAGCTGTTGAGGAACTTGGTCAGCGCCGGTGGGGCGGGGATGACTCCATGGTTGACGTTGCGCACAGTAATGAGGACAAAGAGCGGGATCATCATGGCCCACACAATCATGCAGTAGGGGCACAATACGGCCAGCGTGTACAAGGCTGTAAACCAGAACCAGCACACCAAGGCCATGCCGGCTGTGATGCCTACCTGCACGCAGATCCAGAACCAGCGGTTCATGCGTGCTCCGGCCAGCAGCACCACGCCAATGGTGATGACGACGGCAAAGGCACAGATGCCAATGAACGGATTGGGGAAGCCCAGTATGGCGGCCTCTGGGGTCTTCATGACATCTCCGCAGGAGATCCACGAGTTGAAGTCACAACTCATCACAGCGTTCGCGTCTGCATAGAGACGCAGCCGTTCCATCACGAGGGTGAAGAGGCAATCCACGCAATGGCTCCCGTGATGACCAGCAACCAGCCAAACTGTTTAGCCCGCACCATGGCAGGTTTATCCAAATCGGCGGGATCACTGGTGGAAACATTCGTGCTGGGCATGGCGTCCTATTCCTGCCGAGAGGCATGATTTTGTCCTGATCGTGTCCTGATTGTAGCGTGCGATTCTTGGCGCGCCCTGCGTGAAATCGCCGCGTGGACTAGCGCGTATGAGACAATGGGTTCGGCTGGTTGGCGATCCACATGCGCCCCTCGGTCCAATGGCACGCTCACGGGCTGCTGGAGCAGAAGCTGCCTCGTGTGCAGCCATCCACCAGCCACGTTTCTCGCAAACCGTTGGCTTGTCAGAGCTTGCGCACCCGGAAGTTGGTGCGGCCTGAAAAGTAATTAGACGACTTCCGTCGACGCCCGAGGGTGTTGGCACATCGGCCGAACCTGGCACTCTATGTGGGGGTGCCAAGTCGGCGCGAAGGTAATGCCCACAATGGAAAATGAACAGCCCACTCTAGATAACACAGATGTTGCGCAGGCAGCCCCGGCGAAGGCCAGGGCCACACGGTCCCGCCGGGCCACCTCTGCTGTGACCAGCCCCGGCGCCACCGCAGCCGCGCAGCCCGCTCCCGTTGCAGCGCCAGCTGCCTACTCACCTGCGGCTGCCACCTCGACTGCGGGAGCCGCTCCGGTTGCCGAAGCTGCTCCGGCTCCGGCCAAGAAAGCTCCTGTTCGACGTAGCCGTGCCAAGAAGACTCAGGCAGTTGCTGACTCAGCTGACACCGCAACCTCAGCTGGCTCACCGGCGTCAGAAGCCAACAACGCCGGCCCGTCACTGCTCGATGGCATCGCCAGTCCTGCCGCAACAGACGCCGCCGCATCAATGCCAACAACGGCACCCGTCAAAAAGACCACCCGCCGCCGCGCCAGCGCCCCCGTCACGGCACCTGTTTCGGCAGAGGTTTCCGGACAGGGCGAACTGAGCCTGGCGGGCGAAGGAGCCATTACTGAGGCTCTTGATGCTCCAGTAGCTGCAGTGGAAACCGCCCCCGCCAAGAAGGCTCCGGCCAGGCGCAGCCGGGCCGCAAAGGCTCCCGTCACCAAGGTTGCGCCCGCCGATGCTGCACCGGCCGCAGCGGCTGCTCCGGCGACTGCACCTGAGGCAACGGCACCTGAGGCAACAGCCACCGTAGTCGAATCAGTTCCCGCCCCGGTCGAGGAAGCCACGGCTCCTCGTGCTGGCCGGACCAGGACGACGGCACGCCGCGCCGCCGCGAAGGCTGGCGCCCCTGCCACTGCCTCCACTGCTGCTGCCCAGACTCAGATTCCGGTCACCACGGTCACCACGGTAGCCGCTGAGGCCGGCGATGACGCTGATGTTCCTGCCGTAGAGCTTGCAGTCACCGCTCCCAAGAACACGCGTGGCCGCCGCCGCACCGCATCCAAGGCGGCCGGCCCCGCCATGTCGGAACCCGAAGCATCCACAGCACCCACAGCAGCAGCGGAAACCGTAGCACCCGCAGAAACAACAGAGCAGACTCCCGTCGCTGACGTAGCATCCGCTGATCAGCAGGCTCCCAGCGCCTCGAGCAATGCGGATGCGCCCGTGACTGAGTCCCTGTTCAAGGCCCCTGACACCGGCATCTCGGCACTGTTCCTGGCTCCGGACATGAGCCTGGCCGTACCGGCCGCTACAGCCAGCTCCGCTCAAAATGGCGCTGACGGCGAAGCTGAGCAGAGTGCCGATTCTGAGCAGCGCGGCCGCTCCCGGAACCGTAACCGCCGCCCTCGCAGCAATGACGCTGACGCCGTCGAAAGTTCTGACGAAACGGATGCCCCTGACGATGACAACGATGGTGCCGACGACGGCGTGACCTCGCGTCGCCGCCGTCGTCGCCGCCGTGGTGATGCAGATCTGGAACTGACAGGTGGCAGCGATGAGGATCCGCCCAACACCGTCACCCGCGTCCGCGCACCTCGCATTCCTGCCGAGACCGGCGCCAGCGCTTCCAACCGTGTGACGAGCCTGCGCGGCTCCACCAGACTGGAAGCAAAGAAGCAGCGTCGCCGCGACTCGCGTGACTCCGGCCGCCGTCGTACAGTCATCACCGAAGCCGAGTTCTTGGCCCGCCGCGAATCCGTGGACCGTGTCATGGTGGTTCGTCAGGCTGATGACAGGATCCAGATTGGTGTCTTGGAAGATGGCATCCTGGCCGAGCACTTCGTCTCCAAGACGCAGCAGGATTCGCTGATTGGCAACGTGTACCTGGGCAAGGTTCAGAACGTGCTGCCCAGCATGGAAGCCGCGTTCGTTGACATTGGCCGCGGCCGCAACGCCGTCTTGTACGCCGGTGAAGTGGACTGGGACGCCGCTGATCTCAAGGGTCAGCCGCGCCGCATTGAGAACGCGCTGAAGTCGGGCGATTCGGTTCTAGTGCAGGTCTCCAAAGACCCAGTTGGTCACAAGGGTGCCCGCCTGACAAGCCAGATCTCACTGCCCGGACGCTACCTGGTATTCGTACCCGGCGGTTCCATGACAGGGATCTCCCGCAAACTTCCCGATGTGGAGCGGAACCGCCTCAAGCGCGTGTTGAAGGACCACCTGCCCGAAAATGCTGGCGTCATTGTGCGCACGGCTGCCGAGGGTGCCAGCGAGGAAGAGCTCACGAACGATATTAACCGTCTGCGTGCACAGTGGGCCGGAATCAACGAGCGCGCCACCTCACACAAGACCCTCGCCCCGGAAATGCTTTATGGCGAACCTGATCTGACCATCAAGGTGGTCCGTGACGTCTTCAACGAGGACTTCTCCAAGCTGGTCGTCTCCGGTGAGGACGCTTGGGACACCATCGAGGCCTACGTGACCTACGTGGCCCCGGATCTGCTGGACCGTTTGGAAAAGTGGAGCAAGTCCGAGGATATCTTTGCCGCTCACCGCATTGATGAGCAGATCAACAAGGCCTTGGAACGCAAGGTCTTCCTGCCCTCGGGTGGCTCATTGGTCATTGACCGTACCGAAGCCATGACAGTGGTTGACGTCAACACGGGCAAGTTCACCGGATCCGGTGGCAACCTGGAAGAGACCGTCACCAAGAACAACCTGGAAGCTGCTGAAGAGGTGGTTCGTCAGCTGCGCCTGCGCGACATTGGTGGCATCATCGTCATTGACTTCATCGACATGGTGTTGGAATCCAACCGTGATCTCGTCTTGCGTCGCCTGGTCGAGTGCTTGGGCCGTGACCGGACCAAGCACCAGGTGGCCGAGGTGACCAGCCTGGGTCTGGTCCAGATGACGCGTAAGCGCATGGGTACCGGTCTGTTGGAAGTCTTTGGCGAGCTGTGCCCGTCCTGTGCTGGCCGCGGCATGGTCACGCATGAGATTCCCGTAGAGCACCGCCGCACGCATTCCCCAGCCGTGGAAGCAGCTGCAGCTCACACTCACGCACCGAAGGTGGAGCAGCGCGAACCCGAGCGTTCAGCCAACCGGTCAACTCGCAGCGAACGCAAGCGCAACCGCAACCGCGGCCAGCAGGGCGAATCGAGTGAGACGGCGCAGGAATCAGTCGTTGCTCCGTTAGCTGTTCCTGCTTCCGGTCACGAGGAGCTCTCCGACGCTGCCAAGGCACAAAAGGCCCACGAAGCCCGCACCGCCCTGGCCAACATTGCCGCAGCTGCTGCCGCCACGCACCATGAACACGTCAAGGTGCAGGAGCAGGCTGTTGGCGAGGGTGCCTCGCAGCGTGTCGATCAGCAGGAAACCTCCGACGCCGCCACCCTCACCTTTGGTGGGGAGGCCATTGAGCTGCCCCGAGGGCACCGCAGCGAAAGCAGTGGTTTCGCCCAGCCGAACAATGCCGATCAGGCAGCCGCATTGGCTGATCTGACGCAGGCGCTGGATCAGCTGGCCGCGCCCGGTCACGAGCCGGACCACGAGGGTAGTGAGCCCGGAGGCAACCGTTCACGCGCCCGCCGAGGCCGCCGCAACCGCAGCGCCCGCAGTGCACAGGGTGGAGCTGACATGAGCGTGGAGACCATTGAAACCCCGGCAGCCGGCCAGGGTTCTGTGACGCACAGCAGCACCGTGAGCGCAGCTGCAGCACCGGCAGCCGCCGTCAAGAAGAACGCCGAGCCCATCATCTTGGGTGTAGGGGTACCGGCCTCCGAGCTCTAAGAACTCAGGCCCCTACTGGCCCGCAGCAGTGATGCGAACTAGACGCTCCTAAGCGTATTGTTCGCATCACAGCTGCGGGCCAGTTTTGTTTCCTGGCTTCATGAGCCGGTTTCCTACGCTGGTGACGTGACATGTTTTCTTGGGGCAGTACCTTTCCGGTTAGTGTGGAGTGCGACACGGGGTGCCAGGCCATTAGGGCCGGCTGAGACAATACCCGTTGAACCTGCCCGGTTAGCACCGGCGAAGGGATGTCCTGATGAACACCACTGCAATTTTTTCACCTGCTCCGCCACCAGCCGCTTTACCTGCTCTTTCACTTGATTACCCAGCTCCCAGCGAGGCAACGGACCAGCAGCCGCTGCCGGTCAAACATCCGCGAGTGTTGAGCATTGCCGGCTCCGACCCGTCCGGAGGGGCCGGAATCCAAGCTGACATCAAGGCCATCTCAGCCCACGGTGGTTATGCCATGGCAGCCGTCACCGCACTGACGGCCCAAAATACGCGCGGCGTCCAAGACATTCACGTGCCGCCGGTGGAGTTTCTTCGTGCACAGCTGGATGCACTGTCGGAGGACATCACCATTGACGCCGTGAAGATCGGCATGCTGGGCACCGCTGCGGTGATGACAGCGGTAGGGGAGTGGCTGGGCCGAACCCAGCCTCCCGTCGTCGTGCTTGATCCTGTGATGGTGGCCACCAGCGGGGATCAGCTCATGGATCCTGCGGCACGCACCGCCATGGTGGGGCTGCTCAAGCGGGTGCATCTGGTCACACCAAACCTTCCCGAGCTCGGCGTGCTGCTGGGCAAACCAGTGGCCACCAGCTGGGCGGAAGCCCTGGCGCAGGGCAAGGAGCTGGCGGCTGCGCACCACGTTCGGGTACTCGTCAAGGGCGGGCATCTGCCGGGCCCCGACTGTCCGGATGCCCTGATAACGCTCGATGGCACTGTGGAAGAATTCCATGCTCGGCGGATTGACACGCCCAACACGCACGGGACGGGATGTTCGTTCTCCGCAGCGGTGGCGGCGTTGCAGGCTCGGTGCGGCGATTGGGGTATGAGTGTCCGGCATGCAAAAGACTGGCTTGTCCAGGCCTTGGAAACGTCACAGGAACTAAGCATTGGCGGCGGACCGGGACCCGTTAACCATTTGAATGAGCTGTGGGCCAGTGCCGCGCCGCGAATGGACAGCTTCAGTGCGGAGCTCTGGGCCGATTGCGCCGAGCAGCGTGCGGCCATCATGGAACTCGATTTCATCAAGGAACTTGCTGCAGGCACGCTGTCCCGGCACCACTTTGCGTACTATCTGGCTCAGGATGCGCTGTATCTGGTTACTTATTCAAGGGTTCTGGCCAGAGCCAGTGCCCTGGCTCCCACCGAGGCGGAGCAAAAGTTCTGGGCCGGCGGGGCGCAAAACTGCCTTGAAGTGGAGGCCTCGCTGCACCGCGACTGGCTCAGCAGCTACTCCGTGGCCCCCTCCGGGACGGCACAAGCAGCCACTTCCGGGACGGCACAAGCAGCCACTGCCGGGACGGCCCAGAGCGCTTCGGCGCCAGGGCCCGTCACCAAACACTATGTGGATCACCTGCAGGGGGTGGCTTTTTCTGGAAGCTACGCAGAAGTGGTGGCCGCCGTACTGCCTTGCTACTGGCTTTATGCGGAAGTGGGTCGCGTGCTGCATGCCGACTATGTTGCCTTTTCCAGCGAGAACTCTCACGAGCACCCCTACGGCGCGTGGCTGCAAAGCTATGCCGGTGACGATTTCGCGCAAGCCACACGAACCGCTGTGCGCATCATGGACGGCGCGGCCCGGCGCGGTTCTGCGCGGGATCGGGCCGGCATGAAAGCTGCCTTTGCCCATTCTGCACAGTACGAGTTGGACTTCTTTGCAGCCCCGCATACCCATGCGCCAGAGCCGATTGGAGCCCTTGGTGATTAACACCACCTGCCACTTCTGTAAAAAACTGGCGAGTTTTGACCTCAAATGCACGTTTCCCGCCAGAGTCGCGCTAAAGTAACTTAGTACGATTCCACGGAACGCAGTAGCCAAGGGTTGAAATGAAAGTTTCGCCCCAAGGTGTGCACGGACCAAGGAATCAGTCTCATTTGCCCCCGGAGCCAGAATTAGCGTATTCTTGATCTTCGGTGCTTACGCCAACACCTAGGGCAACCACTCCATGGTAGAACTCCATTGAGGTCCACGGCGTTGAGGCACATAGTATGCACCCCGTACTTGTTCATTCTTGAACTGCGGCGCATGCGGTTGGTGAGGATCAATCATGATCCAAGCCGGCATAAAAACTTTGTAATAAACGTCGAGAGAAGTGAGTTCCCCAGTGGTGTACGCGATTGTCCGCGCAGGCGGCCGTCAAGAAAAGGTTTCCGTAGGAGACCACGTGACCATGAACCGCGTCCCCGGTGGAGTTGGCAGCACGCTTGAGCTGCCCGCTTTGCTCTTGGTTGATGGTGACAAGCTCACCACAGCCGCGAAGGACCTGGCTAATGTGAAGGTTACGGCTGAGAAGTTGGAGGATCTTCGTGGACCGAAGATCGTCATCCAGAAGTTCAAGAACAAGACCGGCTACAAGAAGCGTCAGGGTCACCGTCAGGAACTGTCCAAGGTCAAGATCACCTCAATCGCTTAATAAGCGCTGACGGTTCGATCCACTTAGATACTTTTAGTAAAAAGGCAGGCATTTTCAAATGGCACATAAAAAGGGTGCGAGTTCCACTCGCAACGGTCGTGACTCCAACGCTCAGTACCTGGGCGTAAAGCGCTTCGGCGGTCAGGTTGTCAAGGCTGGCGAAATCATCGTTCGCCAGCGCGGCACTCACTTCCACCCCGGCGTTAGCGTCGGCCGTGGCAAGGACGACACGCTGTTCGCATTGGACGCAGGCGCAGTTGAGTTCGGCACACGTCGTGGACGTCGTGTTGTAAACATCGTTGCAGCTACGGTCTAATACCAAAGCTTTTGTCAGTGGAGCGGGCCGCATGGCTCGCTCCACTGGCTTTTAACACCAGTATTTTTTATTGATCAGCGGCGCCGACCGGAAATGGTGCGCCCGCTAAGTAGCGGACTAGAATTAGTCCGCAGTAGCAAGTTCTATTCAAGGAGATTTCAGTGGCCAGCTTTGTTGACCGGGTTGTTTTGCACGTATCCGGCGGGACTGGCGGCCACGGCTGCGTCTCAGTTCACAGCGAAAAATTCAAACCGTTGGGCGGGCCCGACGGCGGCAAGGGCGGCGATGGCGGTAGTGTCACCTTCCGTGTCAGCGACCAGACCACCACTTTGCTTGACTTCCACCATGCACCCCACCGTCGCGGCGGCAACGGCCAGCCCGGCATGGGTGACTGGCGCGACGGCAAGGACGGAAATTCGCTGATCCTTGAAGTTCCCGACGGCACGGTCATCAAAGACCGGGACGGCAATGTCCTTGCCGACCTCGTGGGCATCGGCACAGAGTACATCGCTGCCGCCGGTGGTCAGGGCGGGCTCGGTAACAATGCCCTGTCCTCACTGAAGCGCAAAGCCCCGGGCTTCGCCCTGTTGGGTATTGCAGGCACAGAGGCCGACATTGTCCTTGAGCTGAAGTCCATTGCGGACATTGCCTTGGTTGGATTCCCGTCTGCCGGCAAGTCCAGCCTCATCGCTTCTATGTCTGCTGCGCGGCCCAAGATTGCCGACTACCCCTTCACCACCCTGATCCCCAACTTGGGTGTTGTCCAGGCCGGCGACGTCCGCTTCACCATGGCCGACGTTCCGGGCCTGATTGAGGGTGCCAGCGAAGGCAAGGGCCTGGGCCACAACTTCCTGCGCCACGTGGAGCGTTGCGCCGCAATTGTGCACGTCCTTGACTGCGCAGCACTCGAGGCCGACCGCGATCCCATCACCGACCTCGCCATCATTGAGCGCGAACTCGACCAGTACGACGTCGACATGAGCTTCGCGGGAACCGACGGTGACGTGGTACCCCTGAACGCGCGACCCCGTCTGATCGCACTGAACAAGGTAGATTCACCGGACGGCCGCGACATGGCCGGATTCGTCAAGGCGGACTTGGAAGCCCGCGGCTACCGTGTCTTCGAAGTCTCCGCGGCAAGCCATGAGGGCCTGAAGCAACTTGGCTTCGCGATGGCGGAAATTGTCATGGCAGCACGCAAGGCCCTTTCCGATGCCCCCGCTAAGGTCACCCCCGTGGTTCTGCGGCCCCGTGCAGTCAACGAATCATCCTTCACCATTCACCGCGAAGAGCGCAACCTGTCTCCGTTGTTCCGCGTTCGCGGTGAAAAGCCTGAGCGTTGGGTTGAGCAGACCGATTTCCAGAACGAGGAAGCCATTGGCTACCTGGCAGACCGGCTGGCGAAGGCCGGCGTCGAGAAGGAACTCTTCAGGATCGGTGCCACACCCGGGGACACCGTGGTCATCGGTGGCGACAACGGTATGGTCTTCGACTGGGAGCCCACCATGATGGGTGGAGCCGAGCACTTGGCCGCTCCGCGAGGCACCGACCTCCGTCTGCTCGACTTGGGCGATCGCCCCACACGTTCACAAAAGCGTCAGGAACAGCAGGAGCGTCGCGACGCCAAGGCTGCGGCCCGCGCCGAGCTGGAAACTGAGCGCAAGGCCGGCATCTGGACCGAGCTTAGCGATAACCGGACCACCAGTGAGGCGCACAGCATTGCAGCCGAACTGGCAGCTGAGGGTGAGTCCGACGACACAGGTGCAGCACAGAACTAATGGGAAGCACGGGGCAGGATCAGGTGAGCTCACTCACTTCTCGCAGTTCGATCGCGACAGCGGCACGCATTGTTGTCAAGGTCGGTTCCTCGTCATTGACATCTGTTGCTGGCGGGATCGACGAAGAGGCGCTGACGAAGCTGGCGGCTGTGCTTGCACAGCGCCAGCTGGCCGGGTCCGAGATCATTCTGGTTTCCTCGGGTGCCATTTCTGCAGGTTTGTTGCCTCTGGGACTGTCCAAGCGGCCCAAGGACCTGGCCACTCAACAGGCTGCTGCCAGCGTGGGGCAGGGCCTGTTGATGGCGCACTACAACCGGGCCTTCGCATCGCATGGTGTGACAGCCTCACAGGTCCTCCTGACGGCTGAAGACCTTTCTCGGCGGCATCAGTATGTCAACGCCCACCGGGCCTTGGAGCGTCTGCTGCACTTGGGCGTGGTGCCGATTGTTAATGAAAATGACACGGTTGCCACGCATGAGATCCGTTTTGGCGATAACGACAGGCTGGCTGCCCTGGTGGCCCACCTGATCAAGGCCGACGCCTTGGTGCTGCTCTCCGACGTCGACTCCCTTTATGACGGACCTCCTTCGGAAGGGGCCACCCGCATCAGTCAGGTGGATTCCGCCGAAGACCTCGAAGGCATTGTCATAGGCAGTGCCGGCAAGGCAGGGATCGGCACCGGCGGCATGGCCACCAAGGTCCAGGCGGCCATGATCGCAGCCGAAACCGGAATCCCGGCACTTGTCACCTCCACTGACCAAGCAGCGCAAGCCTTGGCGGGGGAGGACGTGGGAACGTGGTTCGGCATTAACGGCAACAAGCGCCCCGTCCGCATGCTCTGGCTGGCTCACTTGGCTGACATTCGTGGCCGTTTGGTCTTGGACGACGGCGCCGTCCGTGCTGTGGGGGAGCGGAACAAATCGCTCCTGCCAGCCGGCATCACGGCCGTTACAGGTGATTTCGACGCCGGAGATGCGGTAGAAATCAGCGACTCCGAAGGCAATGTTTTTGCCCACGGTCTGGTGAACTACCGGCATTCGGACCTGCCGCAAATGCTGGGACGCTCAACCAAGGCGTTAGCCAAAGAATTGGGTCGCGAGTTTGAGCGTGTTGTGGTCCATGTAGACGATCTGGTCTTGCTCAACGCCTAGGCTGGCTGCGGCCCCCATCACAGCGCGGTGAGCGCCGGTACCTTAGACTTGGGTCATGACCGAGCAGATTGTTGAAGTTAATGTCGCCTCTGAAGTTAAGGCGATCACCGACCGCGCCCGCAGGGCCGCCCGCCGCATGGCTGGAGCGAACCGTGCCTGGAAAGACAAGGGGCTGCGTGCCATTGCCAAGGCATTGGTGGCGAACCAGGAAATCATTTTGGCAGCTAACGCCAAGGACGTGGCCGCAGGCCGGGTAAACGGCACCTCGGTCCCCATGCTCGATCGGCTGACCTTGACCAAACCGCGGATGCAGGGTCTGGCCGATGCGCTGGAAAACCTGGCAACCTTGCCCGATCCCGTCGGCAACGTGGTGCGGGGGCAGACACTTCCCAACGGTTTGCGCATGCGCCAGATCAACGTGCCTATGGGGGTTGTGGCCGCCATCTATGAGGCACGTCCCAACGTCACGGTAGACATCGCCGGACTTGCGCTCAAGAGCGGCAACGCCGTTATTCTGCGCGGAGGCACTGCCGCGGCAAACACCAACAAGGCGCTTCTGAGCATCCTGCGGGATGCCCTCGATTCTGTCGGCCTGCCCTCGGACGCCGTTCAGTCCGTGGATCAGTTCGGCCGCGAGGGTGCCAACTTGATCATGAAGGCTCGCGGTGCCGTGGACGTGCTCATTCCCCGTGGCGGCCGCGATCTCATCCAAACAGTCGTCAACAATTCATCCGTCCCCGTCATTGAAACGGGGGAGGGTAATGTGCACATCTTCATCGACGCCAGTGCGAAGGAAGAGATGAGCGTGGACATTTTGCTCAACGCCAAGACTCAGCGTCCCAGCGTCTGCAACGCTGTTGAAACGCTGCTGGTGCACAAGGACAGCAAAGTCCTTTCGCCGGTACTTTCGGCGCTGGTGAAGGCCGGGGTCCGGCTGCACGTTGACCCGCGTGTACAGGCGGTGCTGCCCGCAGGAATCACGGCGGAGGCTGCCACCGACGAGGACTGGGCCACCGAATACATGGACCTGGACTTGGCCGTAAAAATGGTCGATTCCATGGATGAGGCCATCAAGCACATCCGTACATGGACCACCGGACACACCGAAGCCATTTTGACCAACGATCTCGCCAATGCTGAGAAGTTTATTGCTGAGGTTGATTCCGCAGCCGTCATTGTCAATGCCAGCACCCGATTTACCGACGGCGGAGAACTCGGACTCGGTGCTGAAGTAGGTATTTCCACTCAGAAACTTCATGCCCGCGGGCCCATGGGGCTCTCGGAACTGACTACCACCAAGTGGATCGTGCAAGGCGAAGGCCAAGTTCGGGGCTAACTAGCCAAAAATGTGGGTCCAACCACTTGGACCCTAGAAAAGTGGCTCAGTGTGGCGCACACGGCGTTGATGGTGCGCCACGGTGAGCCGATTGCACGTACCATTAGAAGAAATACAAGCAACAATTGGCTAGGTGCGGAGAAAAAACCGCCCGGCCGCGTACCCAAGGGGAGAAATAATGCTGACCCAGCTTGCCGGCGTCGTACTGGCCGCCGCAGAAGAACACGAACTCGCGCCGTTGATTGCGCCGCCGTTTGTGGTTGGCGGCGTCATGCTTGCTGGCCTGTTGTTGCTGATGTTTGTGACGGTGTCGTTCATGAACTTGGGTAACCGTCACGCGGCCGTTCCGGAGACGGAAGATCCGCACCGCCAGCACACCAACAAGCACCTGCACGGCCACGACTCGGCGTCCTCCAATCACTGAGGAAACTCTCCGGGTATCTTCGGTTGAAGGTACCCGGGACCGTCTCCGGGTTGGAGTCATGGGTGGCACGTTCGATCCGATCCACCATGGACACCTTGTTGCAGCAAGTGAAGTTGCAAGCGTTTTTGAACTTGATGAAGTAGTTTTTGTGCCCACCGGCCAGCCTTGGCAAAAAGCCAAGGACCAGGTCAGTGCCGCTGAACACCGTTACTTGATGACAGTGATTGCCACGGCAGCGAATCCGCGGTTCACCGTCAGCAGGGTGGACATTGACCGTCCGGGTCTCACCTACACCATTGATACGCTGCGGGATTTGCACAAAGCACGTCCCGACGCGGACCTCTTCTTCATTACAGGTGCCGATGCCATGGCCCAGATCATGTCATGGAAAGACAATGATGAGCTGTGGGATCTAGCCCATTTTGTGGGTGTCACCCGTCCCGGGCATGTGCTCGATGACAGGGGCCGAACCGATGTAAGTTTGCTGGAAGTGCCCGCGATGGCGATCTCTTCCACCGACTGCCGCAAACGCGTGGCAGAGCAAAACCCCGTTTGGTATCTAGTTCCAGACGGCGTGGTGCAATATATTGCCAAGTATGGGCTGTACGTGCAACCCGGCGCAGATGCCAGTGCAGGCATGCTGCCGGTGACCAAAGAGAACCGAATGAGTAAGTGATGAGCAAGGAAACAGAGCCGATTCTCAGCCGCAGGCAAATGCGCGAGAAGTCGGCAAAGACAACTGGCGCCCCGGAGAAATCTGCGGCGCCTGCCGGCGTTGCGCCTGTTTCGCCTACCCCTGCCGCACCTGAGGCGCCTGCACCTGGGGTGCCCGTATCCGAGGCGCCTGCACCTGAGTTGCCCGTCAAGACGCCTCCGGCCTCCGATGCAGCACTGCCGCGTGAACGCGAATCCCAGATCAGAGCACGTGACAGGGCCGCGTTGCGGGCCTTCAAGGAGCTCGCTGATTCGCCGGCCCAGGATCCGTTGCCGTCACGAAAGGCGCTGCGTCAGGCTCAGCTCGACGCCGAGCGTGCCCCCATCACCGCTCTGAACCCCGTGGTGTCCGTCAGGGCAACAGCAGCTACGGTCACCAGTTCCCCGCCAACGAAGCCGCCCACACAGCCCCGCCCCGGAGTTGTCAGGCCTACGGACGATGCCGCAGTTGATGGCGCTTCGGTCACCGTTGCGGTACCGGCGCCCGTGCCTGCGCCGCGAACCAGGGGAGGCCGCCGGGCCGCTGCCAATGGCAAGTTTGTCGCTCCCGTCCGTTCCGCCACCGGGCAAGGCGAGAATCATCGTGATGATGATGCTGCGGCCCAGACGGTTACCCCTGCAGCAGTTAACGTGCCCAGCCCCCCGACGACGAAGCCGGGCAGTGGATCGGTGTCTTCTGTAGCTCCAGAAGTTGCCGCGTTGACTGTGTCTGAAGCACCCACTCTGGAAGCAGTCGCGGATGCCGCACAGGCGCCAGGCGCGGACACCTCGAACACGGAGGGGCAGCACGCAGCTGAGCCCAGTGCTCATGTCCCGCCCCTGCCCGGTCTTGTGCCTGGCGGCGACTATTACCCAAACTCGGCTGGCCCTCCTGTGGCCCCAAGCACCCAAGACCTGCAACTTCTCGCTGCAGAAAAGGCAGAGGCTGAGCGGACAGCCATTTTGGCCCAGCGTGCCCAAGCCCGTGAACGGCTGGCACAGGAGAACGCCAAGAACCGTCGACCCGCGGCGGATCCCACGGCAACCAACAATCTGGCCATGGTCACGCCCCTGGAATTCATTGATGTTCCGGGGATTGACCGGCCAGTAATGCGTCCGCCCTCCACTACCCATGTGCCGATCGTGACGCGCAGCACCCCGCGCCAGGTACCGGCACGGCCAACGGGCCCGGTTCCTGATAAGAGAAATCCTGCCGCAACGCCGGAGCGTCCGGCGGGTTCTGGGCAGGGTGCACCACATCGTGGAGCATCTGGAACGAGTGTTCCCAACGTCAGTGCCGAACGGTTCGATGCAGCTTTGGCAGCACGTGCAGCGCACAGACCAGGTCCGGGAAACCGTCCCTTGACGGGTGGCCGAAGCAGCACGCTGAAGCGTGCCGAGGCCATGGCAGCCGTGGATCACGGTGCCTCTGTGGCTGTTCCGTCACCGGTATCCGCGGCACGTCCCAGTGCGCAGCCGATAAAGGCAGCCGCTGATACGGCGCCGGTGCAACGCTCACAAATGCCGCCCATGCCCGCGGATTACGCCCACGGGCTGGAACCGCTGGATGCCATGACTGCTGGGTTGGGCCGCACGCAGCGCAATCTCTTCATTCAGTGGGGCAGCATCATTCTTGGCGGCGCGGCTTTCGTGGCTGGAGCCATCATGGTCTTGACCAACATTCTTAACTAGTTTTTTACAACAATCAAAGGAACACCAGTGACAGCAACACAACAGTCCATTGACCTGGCACGCGCTGCGGCGCGGGCAGCATCGGACAAACTGGCTCAGGATGTGACAGCCATCGACGTCAGTGAGCGTCTGGCCATCACCGATATCTTCTTCATCGCCTCCGCTCCCACCGAGCGTCAGGTTAACGCCATCGTTGACGGTATCGAAGACGAATTGCACAACTTTGGTCTGCGTCCGGTTCGCCGCGAAGGACGGTCAGGTGGCCGTTGGGTCCTGCTCGACTATGCCGACATCGTTATCCACGTGCAGCACGAAGAGGACCGTGTCTTCTACGCCCTGGAGCGGCTCTACGGGGAATGCCCCGTCATCGACCTGCAGCTTGATGCGGCCGACCCGTCGGTTGCCCCTGCCGCAGAGTAATGAGAAGACCAGAATCAGCACTCTGAATTGCCCCGTGTGGGGCTCTGGATGGGACATTATCACTTGATGGTTAACCACTCACCTGGGCGTTCAGTCCTGCAGCCCGCCGGTCCACGCCGGCGGGTGATTTTTTGGCGCCACGGCCGTACATCGTGGAATGCTGCCGGACGCTTCCAAGGACAAAGCGACATTCCCCTGGATGACGTTGGCGCCTCTCAGGCGAGCCGAGCAGCGGCCCTACTCGCCGGTAAATTGGGTCCTGCCAGCAATGCAGAACACGCTGTGCGGATCATTTCCTCGGATCTGTCCCGCGCCTACTCCACTGCACAGGAATTAGCTTCGTTAACCGGCGCACCGGTCGTGGCGGATCCGCGCCTGCGGGAAACCTTTGGCGGGGAGTGGGAGGGTAAGACCTTCGAGGAGATCATCTCCAGCTATCCCGAACAAATTAAGCTCTGGCAGCGTGATGAGCCAGGTGTCCGGGCCGGTGGGGGAGAGACCCGCGTTGAAGTGGCACAGCGGATGGTGGACGCCGTTTTGGACAGTGTGGCGGAATTGCCCGACGGCGGCACTTTGGTCGTGGCCACACACGGCGGGGCTACCCGGGTGGCCCTGGCTAAGATCCTGGGTCTGCCCGAGCCATTGTGGCGCACGCTGTCCGGTCTCTCCAACTGCCATTGGTCAGTGGTTGAAACTGCTGATCCTGCTGATGCAGGGACGGCGGTGGGGCGCTGGCGATTGCTTGAACACAATGTCGGAACGCTTCCGCAGCCCTATCAAACACCCGAAGATCTAGCCGAACCGGTGGAGGACTAACGTCCAAGACAATCGCCGATTTGGCACTACGCCAAAACGTGCTCTAAGATAGACAGGTTGCTTCAGCCAAGACCGACAGGTCAGGGAAAAAGCAACAAGGCAACAAAGTGTTTGGGGCTGTGGCGCAGCTGGTAGCGCACCTGCATGGCATGCAGGGGGTCAGGGGTTCGAGTCCCCTCAGCTCCACCAAACACACCGAGAAGTGGAAACACTAAACGGTGCGTTATAACTGAATATCGAAAAGTTTTGGGGCTGTGGCGCAGCTGGTAGCGCACCTGCATGGCATGCAGGGGGTCAGGGGTTCGAGTCCCCTCAGCTCCACCAAAACAAAGTCCGGCCATCTACTTCGTAGGTGGCCGGACTTTTTGCACGCCCAAGAAATCCAAGGACGGCCGGATGGCCGCGCTGCCGGGCAGCCGCACTACCGGACGGCCAGGATTGGGATCTGGGCTGCGCACTCAGCGGGCACAAATTCACCAAGATCGTGCCCGCAGTGGCACAATGATGGCGTGTCCACGCCAGAATCTCCTCTCATTCCCGCCCCCTGCAACTTTGAGCCGATGCCATGAGATGCCCCTGTCACAGCGGTGAGCTGTTCGAGAGCTGCTGCGCTAAATACCTCACGGTTACTGTTGGCGGGCAGCCCGGCTACCCGCCCACGGCTGAAGCGTTGATGCGTTCGCGCTTTAGTGCCTTCGCCCTGAACGATGCGGACTATCTCCTGCGCACCTGGCACTCGGATGAACGCCCGGAGTCGCTGGAGCTGGATCCCGATCAGCAGTGGTACCTGCTGGAAATCCTCGGCACGCAACGCGGCGGCCCCTTTGATAGCGATGGCGTGGTCACCTTCCGCGCGCACTACCGCTCGGCTGCCAACCGGAAGCTGCGTGATTCTTTCACGGAAACCAGCAGCTTCGCCAAAGTCGGCAAACAGTGGCTGTACGTCAAAGCACTAGATCTTCAGTAGTCTCCCTCGTCGGCTGGGCCAGGTTCTGGCGCAGCCAATCATGAGGGGCCCAGATTATTCTTGACCTCCATATTGCGCACATCAATCATGTTCCACGCGAACTTGCGCCGGACCGCAAACGCTAAGGTCACAGCCGGGTTCAAGTAAGCGCCGCTGACACCGCCAGCAACATGGACACCCAGCACCACAGCCAAGGCCCAACCCCCACGTGATCAGCAGCCAGTCCCCGGCGGCCATGAAAATCGTTGTGTCAGTGGCAGCACGGCTACTGCCCGGAAATGCCACGACGGCCATAGCGACTACCCCGTCACCAAAACAAATCAAGACGAACGTGCCGAGGAATTCCGCGAGCAGTTCTCCCCACACTCCGCCCAGACGTTTGACTCCGCTGCCATCCCGAACGCTTCTGCGCTGCTGTGATTTCAGGCACGCTGAGGTGTGGGGGAACGTTTCGCCAGATCGCCAAAACACGGCACGGTAGAGTTGACCGGTGGAGGAAAATAGCGCTAACCCAGGCACCCGAGTCGACTCAGGCCAGCCAGTCAGTACTGTCACGGCAGGTAGTGGCAGTAGTAACAGCCTTGCCTTTGATTTTGGGCAGTTGCGGAGGTTTCCCGACATTGAGGCGGCGAACCTCTTTGCCCACGACCCCACCGATGAGTTGATCCTGAGGGAGGCGGCCAGTGCCCTGGCAATATCCGACGGCGGACACGTCGCCATTGTGGGGGACCGGTACGGCGCGCTGACCCTTGCCACCGCTTCGATCCACGGGCTCACGTCTTTGCGTGTCCATCAAGATGGGCTCTCTGGCGAGCGTGCCTTGGCGGGCAACGCAGAACGGGCCGGTCTTTCCGGGCAATACACATCCATGGCCCTGGGGCCGGAACTGTTCGCCAATGCCCAGGTGGTGCTGTGGCAGCTGCCACGCAGCCTCGAGGAACTTTCTGAGATAGCGCAGCTCATTAGCGCCCATGCTGCTGCGGACGTGCAGGTTTTTGCCGGCGGTCGCATCAAACACATGACCTTGGCCATGAACACCGTATTGGCGGCACACTTCTCTTCGGTGGTCCCCGGCCGAGCCTGGCGAAAGTCCCGCCCGCTCACGGTGACCGGTCCGGTGCAGGAGGGCACGGCGTCGAGCTTCCCGAAACGGGAATTCCACGCCGATGCGCGGCTCTGGCTGTGCTCCCACGGGGCAACGTTTGGCGGCACAAAGATTGATGTTGGCACCCGCTTCCTGCTCGAATTCCTGCCGGAGATGCGTCAGGACGCGGCCGTGGCCATTGACCTGGGATCAGGCAACGGCACCATCTCCGCGGCGCTGGCGCAGGCCCGGCCGGAATTGACGGTCATCGCCACGGACCAATCGGCCGCCGCTGTTGCCTCCACGAAAGCCACCGCGCTGGCCAACGGCTTGGCGGATCGGATTCAAGCCGTGCGCGATGACGCGCTGGCAGGATTCGCCGCAGGATCGGCCGATCTGATAGTTCTCAACCCGCCGTTCCACGTTGGTGCCACCGTTCATGCGGGCATTGCCCACAAGCTATTCGCTGCGGCATCCCGCGTCCTGGCGCCCGGGGGAGAGCTGTGGTGCGTGTACAACAGGCACCTGGACTACAAGGGTGCATTGGCAAAAACAGTGGGGGAAACGCGCGTGGCCGGACGCAATAGCAAGTTCACTGTCACGGTATCCATCAAGACTTGAGTCAGCAAGCGCCTAAACAGAAGTTCTACAGCCCGTCGTGGCGTGCACCTGTACATGCTTGCGCCGGGGTAATCTGGCAGCTGGGAATGGTGGGGGACGGCATTGCCCAAACAGCTGGTAGCCACCAGCGCATGATTTTTCAAGGAGAAACAAGTTGGGTGTTCCTGAGTTGGTTGTGCCGCAGCGCCGCCGCGGTACAAACCTCCCCAAAATGGGCGATTTCAACCAGGCAGTGATCTTGGATTCCATCAGACGGTCCGAAGAAGGCCTGAGCCGTGTTGAATTGGCAGCCTCGGCCGGTTTGGCCGCTCAGACCGTGTCCAACATTTGCCGCCGCCTGCTGGATTCAGAACTGATCATGGAAGCTGGCAAGGAGACCTCCGGTCCCGGCAAGCCACGCACCATTTTGCGCCTGAATCCCAAAGGCATGTACGCGATTGGCCTCCACATTGACCCTGCACTGACCAGCTATGCCTTGTTGGACGCCGTGGGCTCCGTTCTGGTTTCCGTGGATGAATCCACCGATCTCAGCAGTCCGCCAGCGGAAGCCGTAGCCGCCATGGGACGGCGCATCCGCCAAATCATTGCAGACTCGGGCATTCCCGAGCAAAGGATTGCCGGCGTAGGCGTTGCCACGCCTGGCCCCGTGGATGCCAGCAGTGGAACCGTTGTTGACCCGCCCCATATGACCGGGTGGCACCGGGTACCCCTGCGCGATATCCTGCAGGAGACCACCAAACTTCCCGTCGTCATGGACAAAGACGTCACGGCCGCGGCCGTCGCCGAGCTGTGGGCCGGGGCCGACGCCAGCGCTACCGACTTCATCTTTGTCTACATTGGAACAGGCATCGGAGCAGGCTTGGTGCTCAATGACGAAGTGGTCCGCGGCGCCTCAGGCAACGTGGGCGAGATCGGGCACATCATTACCGATCCGGACGGGCCGCCGTGCGATTGCGGACGCCGCGGCTGTGTCAAGGTCACGTGTATGCCCGAAACGCTGGTTGCTCAGGCCCGTGCGGCCGGAGCCCTGCCGGGAATCGCCGAGGGGCAAACGCCGTCGTTGCCCGATGACGTGGCCGCCCTGGTGGCAGCCGCTGCCGAAGGTAATTCTGCTGCCAAGGACGTGTTGGCGCAGTCCGCGCGCCGCTTGGCTGGTGCCGTTTCAGTCTTGACCAACTTGTTGGATGTGGAACGGGTGGTTTTCGGCGGGCCCTTCTGGCCGGCCCTGGCACCCACGTATCTGGCCCAGATGCCAGCGCTCTTGACTCACCTCAGCGTCACGGACAGCGTTCATTCTGTGGACGTTGCAGGCACCATTGTGAACTCGGGGGAGGAAGCCTTTGGGGCGGCCTGCTTGGTCATGGAAAAGACCTTCAGCCCCAGGGCAGCCCAGCTGTTGTTGGACTCCAAAGGCTAAGCAGCGACCGGCCCAACCTCCGGGCGGGAAACGCTTTGGGGCAGCTGAGCAGCCTACTGCGGCCCAGCCAAGATTAGTCCGGGCCCTCGACGATCTCGCCAAAGGGGATGGCAGGATCTGTGTGGGCTTGCAGCACATGCGGATTCAGCACGATCCGCACCCCATGGTCTTTCTCGGCAACTGATTGCTGCAATACCGGTAGGACGGTGGCAATAAAGTTCTCGTCCTTGCCCTGCAGATACGCCTCATAAACAGCTGGTAACTGGCTCATGAACCTTACTGTAGTCCGTGCAATCATGCGTGGACAGGGGTGTATGGGAAGTTCTCCCCATTGCGGCTGGACCCTAGAAGGTATGAACTGGTCTGTATGATCTGCCCTTGATCCGTGTCTGATGAAAGGTTCCACCATCGTGATTTCAACTAGCGTGAGCTCGTCCCTTGATCAGGCCGAGCTAGCGCAAGCGCAGCAGGTCATCGGCAATATTTCTCGAAGCTTTGAGCACAAGGTAGTGGGGCAGCAACGCCTGCGCGAGACCCTGCTGATCTCGCTCATGACCGGTGGGCACGTGTTGCTTGAATCCGTGCCGGGCCTGGCCAAGACCACTGCCGCGCAGACCTTGGCGGAATCAGTAAGCGCCCTGTTTCATAGGATCCAGTGCACCCCCGATTTGCTGCCAAGTGACATTGTGGGCACTCAAATCTACGACGCCGCACAGGGAACCTTTGTCACGCAGTTGGGCCCGGTGCATGCCAACATCGTTCTCCTAGATGAAATTAACAGATCCAGTGCCAAAACGCAGTCGGCCATGCTTGAGGCCATGCAGGAGCGTCAGACGACCATCGGTGGCCACGTCCACCACTTGCCGCAGCCGTTCATGGTCATGGCCACCCAGAATCCCATTGAGCAAGAAGGAACCTACCAGCTTCCGGAAGCCCAGATGGACAGGTTCATGCTCAAGGATGTGCTGGACTATCCCAGCCCCGTTGAGGAAGCCGAAGTGATCCGGCGCATTGATTCCGGCGTGTTCCTGGCGGGCGCAACACCAGCGCCGGTCGCTGACCTGGCGGACATTCGGGCCCTGCAGGAGAGCGTCAAAAAAGTTTATCTGGACCCGGCCCTGATTAACTACATTGTTGGCCTGGTCTACGTGACCCGGCACGCTGCACAATACATTGATCCGGCGTTGGCCAAGCTCATTGAATTTGGGGCCAGCCCCCGTGCCAGCATTGCGTTCACCCAGGCGGCCAGGGCTCTGGCGTTGCTGCAGGGCCGCGACCATGTCATCCCGGAAGACATCAAGGCTCTGGCAGATCGAGTGTTGCGGCACCGGATCATCATGGGCTTTGAAGCAGTGGCGGAAAACGTTGGCGTCGAAAAGGTGATTGCCGCCATCGTTGACTCCGTTCAAACGCCGTAAGCTGCTGTGACAACACTGTTAACGGGCGTCAAAGCCAAAATGTATATCTTTGCCCACCGCCGGGCCCGCGGCGTGCTCGACGGCGAATACGCCTCCATTTTCCGTGGCCGCAGTCTGGATTTCGATGACCTGCGCGAGTACGTGCCCGGCGATGAGATTCGTGACATCGATTGGAAAGCCACAGCCCGTGTGGGGACGCCGCTGATCAAGCGTTACGTGGCCACCCGCAGGCAGCAGGTTCTCTTCGTGGCAGATACCGGCCGAAATATGGCTGCTACATCCCGCGGCGGTGATATCAAAAAGAACATTGCCGTCATGGTCATGGGTGTCATGGGTCTGCTGGCTACCAGGCACGGTGACTCCGTGGCGCTGGTTCATGGCCACGGCGCGACCACCTCATCCCTGCCGGCCAAAGGTACTGAAAGTCATGTGGAGAACGTGTTGCGGAACATGGATGCCGCCTCGCTGGAGCGCGGGTCCAGCGACCTGTGCGCACGGCTGGAATACGCCGCCTCCCACATCAAGACCCGCACCCTCATGGTGGTCATCGCTGATGAGATCGCCTCTGATGAGCGCCTAGCCAAGATCCTGCGGCGTCTAAAAGCTCAGCATGAAATCCTCTGGGTGGAAATTGCCGACGCCGTTCTGGCTGGCCCTGATGCGGTCCATAACGCGGACGGCGTGGGCACAGATGTGCAGGGGATGGAGCAGGTGCTGTTGCTTCTGGCCAGCGAACCGGAACTTGCCCGCCACTATGCGCAAGCAACGGCGGAACGCGCCTACGGCCTGGCCGAACTGCTCAAGTCCAATGGCATTGCGCAGGCCCGCATTGGCGCAACGGAGGACGTTATGAAGCAGGTCTTTGCGCTGCTGGAAAGGCACCGTCGTGCACGCTGAAGGAGAATTTTATGCGCCACTTGGCTACTCGCTGTGGTGGCCGCTGCTCGGGGTGCTGCTGCTCATTCTGTGCGCCGGTGCTGTGGCCTGGATCTGGGTTGCCACGAAGCCTGCCAGCAGCACGGGGGTACCGGATTTTGTAGCGCCCCGGAATCCTTCTGCCGTCAAGGAAAAGTACGGGGCCCTGATTGTGGACATTCAAAACCGGCACGACGCCGGAGCCTTGGATGTGCGTTCGGCCCACCTTGAACTGAGCCTGGCCGTGCGCACCTTTGTGCACGAGATGACAGGGCTCAAGACCCAACGCATGACCCTGGCCCAGCTGCGCGAACACCGGCTGCCATTGGCCGGTGACGCCGTGGAACTGTTTTACCCGGGCGAGTTTTCCCGGGCCGGCGGAAACTCGCCCGTGGCGGACTCGGCGCAGACCGCTAAGAATGTGGTGTCCGAATGGCGCTGAAATATTGGTGGCTCCTGGCCCTGGGACTTGCTGCTCTCGCCGCTGTTGTGGTGGTCTTGTGGCGTCGTCGTACAGCCACCAGTAACCATCTTCCGGTGGCCCATGCCGAGCGGCTCACAGCCCTTCCGTCATACCAGCGCGCCGTGAAACGGCGCAGGAAGTGGCTCACCACAGCCGTGGCCGCCGTAGCCGTACTGGCGGTGTCGCTCCTAGTGGCAGCGGCACGCCCCGTCACCGAACGCACCAGCATTCCCGAACAGCTCAACCGGGACATTATTTTGTGCCTGGACGTCTCCGGTTCAATGCTGGACACCGACGAAGCGATTGTGAGTGTGTTTGCCAAGCTGGTGGAAAAATTCAAGGGCGAACGGATTGGCCTGACCATTTTTGATTCAACCGCTGTCACGGTGTTCCCGCTCACGGACGATTATGATTTTGTGGCCGAAGAGCTCAAGATCGCCCAGAAGGCGCTGAGTGTGGATTCCGCCTCCTTTGAGTACTTTGCTGGCACCTACGAGGCACCAGGGTCCTCGCTTATTGGTGACGGACTGGCCAGTTGTATCAACGGCTTCCCCGCCGTCGCCGACTCGAAACGGTCCAGATCGGTGGTCCTGGCTACCGACAACCTGTTAGCCGGAAAGCCACTCTTTAGCTTGTCTGAAGCCACTTCCTTGGCCCAGAAGGCGGACATTCGGATCTACGCCTTGAACCCTAATGACTACGGGGCCGACACGCTGTTTGGCAAAGCCGCGGATGGTCTTAAAAAGACTGCCTCGGTGACTGGCGGTGCCTACTATGCCCTGAAGTCTGAGTCAGCGGTTCCTGCCATTGTGCAAAAAGTACAGGCCACAGAAGCGGCACTCCTCAAGGGAGCTCCCCAGCGCACCTTGTTGGATAATCCTGGCTGGCCACTGGGGGTGGCCCTGGTGTCCTTGCTGGTTTTGCTCACCGCGGGCTGGAGGCTGCGGCGATGACTCTCCTTCCGATCTTGCCGATCTGGCTCTTCATAATCCTGGCTGTGCTGCTGGTGGCCGGAGCCACCTTCTTACTGGCCAAGGGTGCCACGCCAGCACGCTGGCGTTATAGTGCTTTGGTGGTGCTCGTGCTGATTGCCGGTGCACGTCCGGGGCTGGTGGGCGCCAGCGCACCCGTGGCGAACACCGAACTCAATGTGTACTTTGTGGTTGACGTAACACCCAGTGTTGCCGCCGAGGATTACAACGGAAAATCACCGCGGTTGGACGGCATGAAGGAAGATATCCGGGCTCTCGCCACCGAACTGGCCGGGGCCCGGTTCTCACTGCTCACCTTCGACTCCACCGCGCAGGTAACCATGCCCCTGACCACCGATGCCACGGCACTGGACACGATGACCCAAGTCCTCACGCCCAAGGCCGTGTACATCTCCCAAGGGAGCAGTATCAGCGTGGCCAACCAACTCCTGGCCCAGAGGCTGGCCGCAGCAGCCAAGGCTCACCCCGAACGGCCGCGCTTGGTGTTTTATTTGGGCGACGGCGAACAGACAGCGGATTCTGCCCCGGAGCCATTTAAAGAAAATGTGGAGCTGATTGACGGCGGTGCCGTGCTCGGTTACGGGACCGAAGCGGGGGCAAAAATGCGCGAATTCAGCTTCAGCAGCGGTTCCCCCGGTGGTTACATCTTGGACAAGTCAAAAAACTACCAACCCGCCATTTCACGCATTGACGAGAAGGCACTGGCCGGCATAGCCGAGCAGTTGCATGTGCCCTACGTCCACCGAGACCAGCCAGGGAACATTTCCGCGGCATTGGGGAAAGCGAGCCCGAAGGCAACCGCCTCCGCACCCGAGGGAATGGACTCACGCCCCGGTGCTGGGCGCACGGAGCTGTACTGGATCTTTGCTTTGGCCGCCTTTGGGGTAGCAGCCTGGGAACTTGTTTCACTCAACCGTGCCTACCGGCAGATGCGAAACCCGGGTAAGGAGCGCTCATGATGAACCCTCAAGCGTTGGATCAAACGTTGGATAAGAGTCCGTCCGCAAAAACCTCACCCATCGGATCCGACACCACTGCCACGCCCGGTGCCCCTTCCCTGCAAGCTGCTGCCCGGCACAGACGGCGCAAGCTGTTACTCATGGCCGCCCCAGCGGTCCTGGTCACCGCAGTGGTGGCACTGAAACTGCTCAGCCTGCCTCTGGCCGCTGGGCAGGCAGCACATGCCTACGAGGCCGGCAATGCAGACGGAACGGTCCGCGCCGGACAGTCCATGGGCGTGCTGAATATGGTGGAACGCTACAAATCCCACTTTGCTGTGGGGGATGGGTACGTGCTGCGCGGAGACTTTGCTGCGGCTAAAGAGGAATTTGCCAAAGCCTTGGAACTGGTACCGGCGCAGGAGTCCTGCAAGGTGCGGGTGAACTTGGTGCTCACCCTGGAGAAGCTTGGTGAGGCGAAGGAAAAAGCCGGGGACACGGCGTCGGCCATGGAATTTTTTGCCCAAGGCAGCGAAACAGTGGCGCAGGCACCGCGGGATTGCTTTGCTCCCAGCAGTCCCAACAATGAAGACGGGGAAGGTGATGCTCTCCGTGATGCGGCGAAGCGGCTTCAGGATAAGCAGTCTGCTGCTCAGCCCGGCGGAGAGGGAGGCAAAGACGGCGATGGCAAGTCCGTGCAGCCGGCACCGCCGCCCGCGAGCAAAATGGAGAAGTTGAAGGAGTCCGGCCAGAAGGCGCAGGCCGAACGTAACAAGGGCGAGAAGGTGGATGAGTTTTTGGAACAGGATCCCGAACCGCACGCAAAACCGTGGTGACGGCATAATTAAGGGAACCATCAACGGCGTTCAATGGTGCACTAATTCGATTTGCTGGCCCCAAAGCTACCGTTGACCGAACGGGATTGGCGAAATATTCCGTAAAGTCTCGTAGTAATTCGATTGCCAGCTTGCATGGGGAGAACGGGGCTGCCTATAGTGGACACACGTTAGCTCCTCAACGTGTGTCAGCGACCTTCGGATCAATCGAGGGTGTGGGTGCCCCCATGTGGGCCTGACATTTGCTCGCGGATCAAGCCACTGAATGCGCCATTTTGCGCAGTCTAGCGCTTGCCTCCGTATGTTTTCTTCGAAAATGTGACTGTTGCTCCCTGTAGGTGTTCTAGAAGCCTGCGGTGGCAACGGCCAACCCATCCTCAAGGACCCCAGCAAATGTCTCCACCGAGCCTGATACAGGCATCGGCGCAAGCATCGCACAGTGCGCCGATTGCCCTCTCTTATGAACTTTTCCCGCCCAAGACTGATATCGCCGAGTCCACGTTATGGGACACCATTCGCGCATTGGAAACCACCAATCCGGACTATGTTTCCGTCACCTACGGCGCCAATGGTAGTAACCGTGACACAGCAGTTGAACTGCTCCACCGGCTCCTGAGGGAGACCTCCCTTTTGCCACTGGCGCACTTGACGTGCGTTGGGAACACGGCAGATGAACTGGCGGAGATCGTCACGGAGCTGTTGGACCATGGCGTCCGTGGCATCTTGGCGCTACGGGGGGACTTGCCCCAGAATGCTCCGGCCGAACGTAAAGCCGGTTCACTGAACTACGCCCAGGACCTGATTGAACTGATCCGCCGCGTGGAACAGCGCCGCTCGGCGATGCTGTGTGCCGGGAAGGTGGCCATCGGCGTGGCAGCCTATCCGGCGCGACACCCGGAGTCGCCGTCCATTGAACACGACGTGGAAGTGCTGCTGGCCAAGCAACGCTCAGGTGCTGACTTCGCCATCACCCAGGTGTTCTTCCACGCGGACCAATACAAGAACCTGGTAACCCGGGCCCGCCGCGCTGGAGTCAGCATTCCCTCATTCCCGGGGTCATGCCGTTCACCAGCCTGCGGCGTGTGAAGCGTTTAGGAGACCTGACAGGGGTTGAGCCAAGTGCGCAGCTCCTGGATGATCTGGGTCGCGCCGATGACGCCGCGCAGAGCCGGAAGGTTGGGGTCAAGGCCACAGTGGATTTGGCCAGAGCAGCCCTGGACGCTGGCGCACCCGGCATTCACCTCTACACGTTCAACGAGCACGCAGCAGCTCTTGAAGTTCTGGACAAGCTCCAGCTGCCCCGGCCTGGACGCCCCCACGTAGGCTCCCGAGCCGGCGCATCCCGCCTAGTGCGGGCCTAGCCGCTTCGCCTGGCCACCACACCATTGCTCTTTATTCTTTGAAATATTTGTCTTAAAAATCTAAGGAAACTCCCATGTCAAACACCTCTGCATTCCCCGCCGCCTCCCTGCTGGGCTACCCTCGCATTGGCCGCCGCCGCGAACTCAAGAAGGCCATCGAGGGCTTCTGGGCGGGAAAGATTGACGCCACCGAGCTGGATACGGCGGCCAAGGAAATTCAGTTGGGCACCGCCCGCCGCCTGGCCGAGCTGGGCCTGAGCGAAGCTGGCGCCATTCCCGGCACCTTCTCTTACTATGATCAGGTCCTGGACGCCATCACCCACATCGGCGCCGTCCCGGCCCGCTTTGGTGAACTGCGCAACGCCAATGGTCAGCTGGACATCAACGCCTACTTCACCCTGGCCCGTGGCACGGTTGAGCAGCAGCCACTGGAAATGACCAAGTGGTTCGACACCAACTACCACTACCTGGTGCCGGAGATCGGCCCGGAGACGACCTTCTCGCTCACCTCAACCCGCGTGGTGGAACAGTTCGAGTACGCTCTGGCCAACGGTTTTGAAACCCGTCCGTACCTGGTTGGCCCGGTTACGTTCTTGCTGTTGAGCAAGGCCAGCGATGAGGCTCCGGCAGACTTCAACCCGCTGTCCCGTCTGGAAGACGTGCTGCCGGTCTATGTTGAACTGCTGAGCCGCCTCGGCGCCGCCGGTGCCAGCTGGGTTCAGTTGGATGAGCCGGCGCTGGTAGCCGATCAGGATGTGCCGCTCGCCGAGATTCAGGCTGCTGTTGCCCGCAGCTACGAGGTGCTCGGCGCAGCAGCTTCCCGCCCGCAGATCCTTGTCTCCACCCCGTTCGGCGCCCTGCAGGAACTGCTGCCCACCCTGGCCGGCGCACCCATCGAGGCTCTGCACATTGACGCCTTCAAGGGGGCCGTGCCCGCAGCTAGCGAACTGGCCCTGCTGGCCGGCAAGACCGTAGTTGCAGGTGTTGTGGATGGTCACAATATCTGGCTCAACGACCTGGCCGAATCCGCTGCCCGGCTGGATACCTTGAAGGCTGCCGGCCTCACGGTCACCGTCTCCACCTCTACCTCCACCCAGCACGTCCCGCATGACGTCACCGAGGAAACCCAGCTGTCGGCGGAACTGCGCAGCTGGTTGGCGTTTGCAGATCAGAAGGTCACCGAAGTGGTGACGCTCGCCGCGCACCTGGCGGACCCGGCGTCGTCCGCTGACGCCATTGCGCATGCATCCGCCATCATTGCCTCCCGCGCCGTGGCCGCAGGTGTCAACCGTCCCGAGGTGCGTGCCCGCTTGGCTGCACTGACCCCGGCCGACTTCAACCGCTCGGCGTATGAGGTGCGTGAGGCGGCGCAGGAAGCGGCGCTGGCACTGCCACCGCTGCCCACTACCACTATCGGTTCCTTCCCTCAGACCGGTGAAATCCGCTCGGCCCGTGCCCGCGCCAACAAGGGTGCCATCAGCTCTGATGAGTACACCACGCTGATGAAGGATGAGATCAAGCGCGTCGTAGAACTCCAGGAAGAGCTGGACTTTGATGTGTTGGTGCACGGCGAGCCCGAGCGCAACGACATGGTCCAGTACTTTGCTGAGAACCTTGAAGGCTTTGACGTGACTGTCCATGGCTGGGTTCAGTCGTACGGCAGCCGCTGCACCCGTCCTTCCATCCTCTGGGGCGATGTGACCCGCGAGAAGGCCATCACGGTTTCCTGGGCCGAATATGCCCAGTCACTGACCAACAAGCCCATGAAGGGCATGCTCACCGGTCCTGTCACCATTCTGGCGTGGAGCTTTGTCCGCGATGATCAGCCCTTGGGCGACACCGCCAACCAGGTGGGTCTGGCGCTCCGTGATGAGATCGCGGATCTGGAAGCCGCCGGTATCAAGATCATCCAGGTGGACGAGCCCGCCCTGCGCGAACTGCTTCCGCTGCGCCGCGCAGACCAGGCCGCCTACCTGGACTGGTCGGTCAACTCCTTCCGCCTTTCCACTGCCGGCGCGGGCGACGCCACCCAGATTCACACCCACCTGTGCTACTCCGAATTTGGGGTCATCATCGACGCCATTGACGGACTGGATGCCGATGTGACCTCCATTGAGGCGGCCCGCTCCCGCATGGACGTTGTCAACGACCTCGAGGCACACGGCTTTGGCCGCGGTGTTGGTCCGGGCGTCTACGACATCCACAGCCCCCGCGTCCCAGGACAGGCTGAGGTCTCCGAACTGCTCGGCACCGCCGTCAAGCACGTCCCGGCCCGCCAGCTCTGGGTCAACCCGGACTGCGGCTTGAAGACCCGCGGCTACGCCGAGACCGAAGAGTCCCTGCGTAACTTGGTCAAGGCCACGAAGGAAGTTCGCGCCCAGCTCGTCTCGCACACGCACTAGCGCCACCAGCCCTACCAGCCCCACCTGCGCCCCTGGCCACTCCACACGGAATGGCTAGGGGCGCTGTGCTGTTGGTACCCAGCACACATTACTGGCGGGTAACGTCAGGGTTCCGGGTAGGGGTAGATTAAAGCCATGAGTGTACAAGAGAGCGTCGCAGCAGCACGGGCAGTCTTCAAGAGCGGAACCACCAAGCCCCTGGCGTGGCGGATACAGCAGTTGCAAGCCATGAACAGCATGCTCGTTGAACGCCGGGACGAGTTCACCGCTGCCTTGGCCGCCGATCTGGGCAAACACCCGGCAGAGTCATGGCTGACCGAGCTTGGCTTCCTCACTTCGGACATCGCTCACACCCTCAAGCACCTCGAAGGCTGGCTGAAACCGCGCAAGGTTCCTGTGCCCCTGGCCCTGGCGCCCGCCCGGGCAAGAACGGTTCTTGAGCCACTCGGCGTCGTGCTGGTCATTGCACCGTGGAATTACCCGATCCAGCTGCTGCTGGCTCCCATGATCGGTGCGCTCGCAGCCGGCAACACTGTGGTGGGCAAGCCCAGCGAGATGGCACCTGCCTGCTCGGCGGCACTGGCCCGCTGGATCCCGGAATACCTCGAGGGCGCAGTGACCATCGTGGAAGGTGGCGTGCCGGAGACCACCATGCTGCTCGAGGAGCACTTCGACCACATCTTCTACACCGGCAATGGCCGCGTGGGACGCATTGTGATGGCCGCCGCCGCCAAGCACCTGACGCCCGTGACGTTGGAACTGGGCGGAAAATCGCCCGTCTACATTGACGAGTCCGTGGACATGATTGCCGCCGCGCGCCGGATCGCCTGGGGTAAGTTCATGAACGCTGGGCAGACCTGTGTGGCCCCGGATTATGTGCTGGGCACCGACGCGGCTTTGGCCAAGCTCGCCAAAGAACTGCCGCTGGCCATCGAGGACCTTTACGGCGCGGAGCCGGCGCACAGCTTGGCCTACGGCAGGATTGTCAATGACGGCGCCTTTGCCCGGATCACCGGACTCTTGGCCCATGATCTTGCGGACGACGCCGGATCGGCTCTTGTCAGTGGGGGGAGCTCGGACGCGGCTACGCGCTACATCGAACCGACCGTGCTCCATGTGGATGCCGCGGCCGAGTTGATGGCGGAGGAGATCTTTGGCCCAGTGCTGCCGTTGCTCACAGTGGGTTCCGCGGCGGAGGCCATTGCCTTCATCAACGAGCGGGACAAGCCGCTTGCGCTGTATGTCTTTAGCAGCGATGAACGCGTGCGGGCGGACTTCATGGAACAAACCTCCTCCGGTGCACTGAACTTCGGAGTCCCCGTGGCGCATCTGTCCATTCCGGGTCTGCCGTTTGGCGGGGTGGGGGAGAGCGGCATGGGAAGCTACCACGGTCAGCTTTCGGTAGAGTCCTTCTCCCACCATAAGGCTGTGCTGGATAAGCCGCTGTCCCCGGACACCCTCTCGCTGATCTACCCGCCGTACGGTGCGGTGAAGAAGCAGATCATCAAGCGTCTTGTGGCACCGGCGAAGAAGGCCAGGAAGTCTTAGAAGTTCCAGAAGTCTCGGTGTCATTTTCAGCACTCGTCTGCACGGACTTCATATGCCCGTAAGCCGAAGCTTGACCGGGCGCCTATCCACGAAGCTCTCCCCAGCCGAATCCACTTTCCGCAACGAAATCCTGCAATTCGCTACGCAAACGGGCCGTGAAGCCGCTGGCGTCTTCGGGCGGATAAAGCCAGAACCCCATTTCCTCGTCAAACACGACGACTCGGAGAAGCAAGTCCTCACTGACGATCGTTGATGGTGTGACCGGCTCGCCCTTCGTCGGCTCGCGCGTCGTCGAAGTATTCATCGAGGAGAACGCCTTCTAGTGCAGGGGAAGGCGTTGCGGGGCGGCGCGTTTTCTTGACGTCAGGCGACAAGCGGTCCCGATACGGTTTCGCTATTCGCCCCCAGCATCCTCATCGTTCGCAGCTTCCTCTATCCAATCAATTGCCTGATCCGAGAGCAAAAAATCCTCTGCACAATTGTCCGCAACCCATGATGCTTCTGCCGTGGGGTACCCCGCCACGGCCGTGATCTGATCCAGAATGCTTGGCGGCACAACGTCTCCGTTATTGTCGATCAACCATTGCCGTGTCGAAGATTTCAGAAGTGGCCACCAGTTCTCAATGTTCATGGCCTCATTCTGACAGCAGAGGGTCCGGTGGGGGAACCAGCAGGAGTGCTTTTCTGCCTCAAGTAGCTGCACAGTCCCTCAAGAGTGCTGTCCGGAAAGGCTTCTGCAGCGTCCCGTTAGGGGGTCGGCTTGCGGAGCTCAATTTCTCAGCCCCTGGGTAGGGCCATGCCATCACTTTCGCAAACGTGGGGACACTCGGTAACCAGAACGCGAGCGGCTGTTAGTCGATAGATGCGTCTCGCAGCGCCTCGCCGGACGGGTATACACACGACTGTTGAGATTGCCGAACTCTTCGGCGTAGCCCGTGCAGGTCACTTCTGGAAATGACACTCAGCTGTTTCTGCCGGCAGGAAGGTTCTAGGACTCCTTTAAGTTCCTGTGCCCGTTACTGTTTGAGGTCCACATGGCTGGTGCCAGTCACCTCGGCGAGGATGCCGGCCAGCTTGTCCACAAACAGCTCCACCCGGGCCGTGCGGCTGTCATTGATGAGCAGGGCAAAGATGTTCCGGGCCAGCCGGATCTCCGGAACATCCAGGACCACCACGTTTTCGGCCCGCCCTTGCAAGGCCAGCTCGGGCACCAGGGCCGCACCCAGCCCCACGCCAGCTAGCTGCAGGCTGGCGTTGAAATCATCACTGTAAACAGCCACGCGCGGATGCAGATTACAGCTGGCAAACAGCCGCTCGATCACCGCAGCATCGCTGGTCCCCGGGTGATGCATGATCCACGGCATGTCAGAAAGTTGAGCGGCCTCCATGACCGATCCGGGCTGGATACCCCACGACTTGGGCAGCACCACCCTGAAGTTATCGTCGCCGATCCACTGCCGGTTGAGGCTGTGCGGCCACGCCAGCCCAGATTGCCCCACTTGATACACCAACGCAACATCAAGTTCGCCGTCCGTCCGCAAACCGCCAATGGTCTGCTGCGGCTCGCCAACCGAAACATGCAAGTTGATCCCCAGCTCCGGCCATTGCGGGCTGGCCAGCAGCCGTGGCAACACATGGGTAGCCAATGAAGGGAAGATGCCCAGCCGCAGGTCCTGACCCGTGCCCGCCTCGGTCCTGGCGCTCGCAGCCAGCAGGGCATCAATGTCCGTCAGTACCTTGGTTGCGTGCCGCACCATGACCAGGGCGGCATCCGTTGGCTGCACACTGCGGGCGGTGCGTTGGAAAAGTTGCACCCCACTGTCGCGCTCCAAGGTGGCCATCTGCTGTGAAACGGCCGACGCCGTGTACCCCAGTCGTGTGGCCGCGGCGGCAAAGGAACCGCGGCGGACAACTTCGAGCAAGGTCCGCAGGTGCAGCGGGTTGATCACAGGGGGAGCCTCTTTCTGACGGACAGGCGTTTTTCTTGAAAGCTATATGGGGAGTCGTGGACAGCTATAGGGAAAGCATAGACGGGCAGCTTCCGAGTCGCAGACGCAGGCGCTGGTCACGCGATGGCCAGCTGGTGACGGGTGGTTGCAGGTGGAGCTGGCTGCCAGGTTGGTCGCTCATCTGACGCCCTATACCAGCCGACTCACGCTGCCCCGCCCAACGGGGGTCAAACACTAGCGGCGACACGCCGCAAAACTAGACACGCCGCACATTAATTTGTGGCTAAGTAGTCCACAGCCTGTGGACAGCTCGCCTTAAACCTTGAGTTCTGGCGCATTTAGATTCCACAGCCTGTGGATGAAGGGTGCATAAAATGACAAAGGTGTAATACATCATGTTGGGGTCTTTCGCGGGGGCATGCACAAGATGTAGTATTGAATCATCGAATACAGCAGTTTGGGCTGATGCTCAAAAACACTGGCCAGGCCGTAGCGGAAGCTGTTAGGCCCCATAGGCGATGAGCGGGCCCTACGGGGCATGAACGCTAAATTTTAAGAACAGTTTTATGAAAAAAGGGAACTCGATCATGACCGTTACGGTTTACACCAAACCTGCATGTGTCCAGTGCAATGCCACCTACCGCGCCTTGGATAAAAAGGGCATCACCTACAAGAGCGTGGACATCTCCACCGATCCGGAAGCGCTCGAGCATGTGCTCAGCCTGGGTTACCAGCAGGCACCTGTTGTGATCACCGATGCTGATCACTGGTCAGGCTTCCGCCCGGACAAGATCGCCGAACTGGCTGCCGCCGTCAAAAGCGATGCTGTCATGGAAAGCGTCAGCGTAGCTTAAGTGATCCTGCGGGCCTGGTGCCTGCGGAGTCAACATCAGTTCCCGTGTGCACCACGCACACACGTGGTGGCTGGTCAGTAAAACGGCCAGCCCCACAACCGCACGTAAGTAGTTGAAAGCGAAGGCCATGTCAGCCGTTGCAGCAGAAGCCGCAGTAGGTGAGATAACTTCTCGAACCACCAGCAGCCGGCTGATCTATTTTTCCTCAGCCTCTGACAACACCCACCGTTTCATGATGAAACTGGGAGGTGACGTGGCCCGATTGCCAATTTTTACCTACGAAGAAACCCTCCTGGCCCAAGAGCCATTTGTCTTGGTCCTGCCCACCTATGGTGGGGAGAATCGGCTGGGGGCAGTACCAAAGCAAGTCATCAAGTTCCTCAATGTGGAACAAAACCGGAAGTTGATCCGCGGCGTCATCGGCGCGGGAAACACCAACTTCGGGGAAACGTATTGCCTCGCCGGGGACATCGTCGCCGAGAAGTGCCACGTACAGCATTTATACCGTTTTGAACTCATGGGCACATCTGAGGATGTCGACCGGGTTCGCGAAGGATTGGAAGAATTTTGGACACGATTGTCTCAGACCAAGAAGTTGCTGTGAAGGCATCAAAGGAGATGCCCGCGGCATGGGAGGGCATGAGCTACCACGAGCTCAACGCCATGCTCAACCTGTATAACTCCAAGGGTGAAATCCAGTTCGACGCGGACAAAGCCGCTGCCCGCCAGTACTTCCTGCAGCACGTGAACAACAACACCGTGTTCTTCCACGACCTGGAAGAAAAGCTCGAATACCTGGTGAAGAACGAGTACTACGAGCGCGAGACGCTGGACCAGTACTCCATGAACTTCATCCGCGGACTGTTCCAGCAGGCCTACAAGAAGAAGTTCCGCTTCGAGACTTTCCTTGGCGCCTTCAAGTTCTACACGTCCTACACGCTGAAGACTTTTGACGGCAACCGCTTCCTGGAGCGCTACGAGGACCGTGTGTGCATGGTCGCCCTGCACCTGGCCCGTGGCAACGAAGAACTGGCCTTGAAGATTGTCGATGAAATCATCGACGGCCGCTTCCAGCCCGCCACCCCCACCTTCTTGAACGCCGGCAAGGCACAGCGCGGCGAGCTCGTCTCCTGCTTCCTGCTGCGTATCGAAGACAACATGGAGTCCATTGGCCGCTCCATCAACTCCGCCCTGCAGCTATCCAAGCGCGGCGGTGGCGTGGCCTTCGCACTGACCAACATCCGCGAGGTTGGCGCGCCGATCAAGCAGATCGAGAACCAGTCCTCCGGCGTCATCCCCGTGATGAAGCTTCTTGAAGACAGCTTCTCCTACGCTAACCAGCTCGGTGCCCGCCAGGGTGCAGGAGCTGTGTACCTGCACGCTCACCACCCCGACATCAACCGCTTCTTGGACACCAAGCGCGAGAACGCTGATGAAAAGGTTCGCATCAAGACCCTTTCCTTGGGCGTTGTCATCCCGGATATCACCTTTGAGCTGGCCAAGCGCGATGAGGACATGTACTTGTTCTCCCCGTACGACGTCGAAAAGGTCTACGGCGTGCCGTTCTCCGACATTTCGGTCACCGAGAAGTACTACGAAATGGTGGACGACTCCCGGATCAAGAAGACCAAGATCAAGGCGCGTGAGTTCTTCCAGACCCTCGCCGAGATCCAGTTCGAGTCCGGCTACCCGTACATCATGTTTGAAGACACGGTGAACCGCGAAAACCCCATCGAGGGCAAGATCATCATGAGCAACCTGTGCTCGGAGATCCTGCAGGTTTCAGCGCCCACCACGTACAACGATGACCTCTCGTACAACGAGATTGGCAAGGACATCTCCTGCAACCTGGGCTCGCTGAACATTGCCAAGGCCATGGATTCCCCCAACCTAGGCAACACCATTGAGACGGCCATCCGAGCGCTTTCCGCGGTATCGGACATGTCCAACATCACCAGCGTTCCCTCCATTGCCAAGGGCAACGACGATTCGCACGCCATTGGTCTGGGCCAGATGAACCTGCACGGCTACCTTGCCCGTGAGCGCGTCCACTATGGTTCCGAAGAGGGCCTGGACTTCACCAACATCTACTTCTACACGGTGGTGTACCACGCAATCCGGGCCTCCAACCTGTTGGCGATCGAAACCGCCAGCACGTTTGCCGGCTTCGAGAACTCCACCTACGCCAGCGGTGTGTTCTTCGACAAGTACACCGACGGCGAGTGGGTTCCGCAGACCGCCAAGGTAGTTGAGCTGTTCGACGGCGTCCACATTCCTACCCAGGAAGACTGGCGTGCGCTGAAGGCCTCCGTCATGGAGCACGGCATCTACAACCAGAACCTGCAGGCCGTCCCGCCCACAGGATCCATCAGCTACATCAACAACTCCACCTCCTCGATCCACCCGATCGCCTCCATGATTGAGATCCGGAAGGAAGGCAAGCTGGGACGCGTTTACTACCCGGCCCCCTACCTGAGCAACGACAACCTTGAGTACTACAAGGATGCGTACGAGATCGGCTTCGAGAAGGTCATCGACACCTACGCCGCCGCCACGCAGCACGTGGACCAGGGCCTGTCCCTGACACTGTTCTTCAAGGACACCGCCACCACGCGTGACATCAACAAGGCGCAGATTTACGCCTGGCGCAAGGGCATCAAGACCATCTACTACATCCGCCTTCGCCAGCTCGCGCTGGAAGGGACGGAAGTTGAAAACTGTGTCTCCTGCCAACTGTAGTAGGCGTTGTATCAAGCTAACCTCTAATTATTAGGTTATTTTGACCGAAACTGAAGAGCGCGACGACGGGGGAGTCCCCGCCGTCGTGCCTTTGGCTTAAGATTGACAAGGCCTGCGCGGCCACCAAGATTTTTACAAGGAGAGAAGCAGCGATGACACCGGACAAGCTGAAGTTGGCGGGCCACGTGAAGGCCATCAACTGGAACCGCATCGAGGACGACAAGGACGTTGAAGTCTGGAACCGCCTGTGCAACAACTTTTGGCTGCCGGAGAAGGTGCCGCTGTCCAACGACGTCCAGTCCTGGGCTACATTGACGCCGGAAGAGCAGCTGCTCACCATGCGTGTGTTCACCGGCCTGACCTTGCTGGACACCCTGCAGGGTACGGTGGGCGCCGTCTCGCTGATCCCTGACGCCATCACCCAGCATGAGGAAGCCGTCTACACGAACATTGCGTTCATGGAATCGGTGCACGCCAAGAGCTACTCCTCGATCTTCTCCACGCTGGCCTCCACGAAGGAAATCGACGAGGCTTTCCGCTGGTCGGTGGAGAACGTGAACCTGCAGAAGAAGGCTCAGATCATTGAGTCCTACTACTACGGTGACGATCCGCTCAAGCGCAAGATTGCCTCCACGCTGCTGGAGTCCTTCCTGTTCTACTCGGGCTTTTACCTGCCCATGTACTGGTCCTCACGTGCCAAGCTGACAAACACCGCTGACTTGATCCGTTTGATTATTCGCGATGAGGCCGTGCACGGCTACTACATCGGCTACAAGTACCAGAAGGGCTTGGAAAAGGTCTCCGAGGAGCGCCGTGAAGAGCTGAAGGCCTGGACCTTCGAGCTGATGTTTGAACTCTACGAAAACGAAGTTCAGTACACGCACGATCTGTACGACGCTGTTGGCCTGGCCGAGGACGTCAAGAAGTTCCTGCACTACAACGCCAATAAGGCGCTCATGAACCTGGGCTATGAGGCCATGTTCCCGGCCGCTGTGACCGATGTAAGTCCGGCCATCCTGTCGGCGCTCTCACCGAACTCGGATGAGAACCACGACTTCTTCTCCGGTTCGGGTTCCTCTTACGTCATCGGCAAGGCTGTAAATACCGAAGATGACGACTGGGACTTCTAGCCCTTAGTTGTCACGGAGGCCTGTCGCCGAAGTAACAGTGCGAAAAGTGTGCGCGCAAGCCGATCCGCAAGGATCAGCTTGCGCGCATCTTTTTTCTGCCAGAAGCCAGCCGGAACCCTCCTTGTTCCCAGTAACAATACGACGCGCGCTAATTTGCCCATATGATGGACAAACTAACGTAGAAGGGTGATACTTCACTTATGCTGATGTATCAACCAAGAGGGGAATGGCTATTATGAGCGAGTCGAATCAGTTGGGGAAACCAACGGGAGCCTTCATCGGGGCCTCCTGGATTGCTTTAGGGCTGGGTATGGGGGTCTACTTCATCGGCCTCTGGAATGCCAAGATGGAACTCAATGAAAAGGGTTTCTATCTCGCCGTGTTCCTGTTTGGGCTCTTCGCGGCCGTGTCATTGCAGAAGGCCGTGCGAGACAAGGCAGAAGACATTCCCGTGACCTCCATCTATCTGGGGATCGCCTGGTTTGCACTGCTGGCGTCGCTGCTCTTGCTGGCGATTGGTCTGTGGAACGCGCAGCTGCTGCTGTCCGAGAAGGGCTTCTATGGCATTGGGTTCGCCATGAGTTTGTTTGCTGTCGTGGCGGTGCAGAAGAACATCAGGGATCTCGCAGCGCACCGGGCCATCTATCCTGATCAGCATGTGCGGCCCACGTTCCTGGACAAGCCTGAGTTCTAAAGAGTCACTCTTCGTCTCACTCGACCCGCCGGTGCCGCAGAATGTTGAACCGGCGGGTCCTCATCCCGAAACACTGCAACGCAGCACTGGACCCTTCAGCTCAAACGCAGGTTCAAGGTCAACATTGGGTCATCCATGAAGGCATCGAACTCTGCGAGTGTTGTGAAGACCGGTTTGCCGCCGTAGTGAACTGAGAGATGTCCTAGCTGATTTAGGAGGACATCGGGGTTGGATGATCCCAGAGTCTGGGAAATGGCTGCCAGCTGGGGGAGTATGAACTGGTTGAACGCGGTATCGCTGCCCTTTGCTTGCTCCTCAATCGAGGAAAGTTCAGCCGCCGAGTCGCGTTCGATCTGCTCAACACAGACCAGAAGCTGTTCATATCCTGCGTCCCATTGTTTCGATTCGTCACGGGCGATCAAGGCCATTTGAATTCCCTGGATGAGCATAGCGGCGCCGTACTGGCCCACCATGCTGCCAATCATAGAGCCCAACAGCGGAACGGGAATCAGAACTTGGCCCATCGCGCCGAAGGCCCAGATCATGGTTGTTCTCGTCATGGATTCGGCTGCGGCGGAAGCCGCATCAAGTGTTGAGAGCCGACCGGTAGCGGTGCCATGGGCAAGGGCGGCGATCTCGACGGTGCACTGGGCCATGGCAGCAGAAAGTGTCCCTCCGATGATGGAGCTCATGGCTGGCGCGACTCCATTGGCCAAAGCGTGTTGGGACGCAATCGAGATGCTCTGCCCCAGCACCGCCTTAGCGGCTGAACTAACGCTGCCTGAAGCAGCCCGACGAGCAGCTTCCGCCCACGGCAGCTCCGAAACCGAACGTTCACGGATTGCCGCCGAAGCGAGCACGCTGCCGCCGTCAACAATGCCACCCACCATGGCAGCAACAAATGTGGCACCTGCCAACTGCTGTGCCTGGGCTGCCTGTATCCGTTTACGCAGATACTTGTCGGGATCCTCAGCTGCGGACTTGAGTTCGGCTAACGTCACTCTGCGGGATTCGATGCTGCCACCGGATACACGGTCGTCGAGGTTCTCTTTTACGCCGCGGTATCTGTGGTGAATGGGCCCCTCTGGCATGGCTAAGCGAGAGTTGAGCAGGGACTGGGTCCCCTCCAAATGATCCGTTGGCACCAAAAGGCCCATGCCTGCGTATTTCTCGGCAGCCAGACCCTTTGTTGTAGACAGCCGAGTCGAGGTACTGCTGACAACTTTGGCCTGAAATTCTCCCACCGTACGTCCTGCGGTATCGAAGAGCCGGAGGTCCGCAGGGTCATGCGGAGCCCCCATGCGCTCGGTCATCTTCAGTCGGATATCGGCGTTGCTGGCGACAGCGTTCAGATTGAAGCTGAGTTCATGAAGCCATTCAAAGACATGGCCTTGTCGTTGCCCATCACCCACGTTGGCGAATCTGCGGGCCATGGTCGCGGCCCATTCGCGATCGGCTAGCAGCAGGGAGAGCTGACCGCGGGCCGAGACTGTCACCATGCCTGTGGCTTCCCACATAGCGGCGCGGGCACCGGAAACACTTAGGATGCTAGTCTGCGGGCTTTCCGGAGTCTCCGGGTTTTTCGCATCAGGGCCATCGGCCGGCTGGGGATTCATCCCGCGAGCCGATTCGCCAGCAGTGTTGCAGCCTTGAGAGAGTCATGTGAAAGAGCAGTGACTCGGCCGTCTTGATCCAACAATGGACACGCGATGACTGCGGCGATCGTCGTGGCAAGGCCTGCTTGTTCGGCGACCAGAGAACGTTCAGCTGGAGTGTATGCGGCGTAGTTTTCGGAACGATCGAGTAGATCTACGAACGTTTGTAATTGCTCCACGCCCAAATGCGTGAGCGTGTTGAGGACCGCCGCCGTATTGTCCACATGCTTGGCTGCATGAACGACCTTGGCAGTCTGGATATCCACGTCCCATTCGGAATCATCTAGTTGGGCTTTGATTTCCATTTGTTCCCGGTACGATTTCTTGCCTTTTATGTGGATGTAACTCAGAAACGCAATGGCTACCGGCGCCGCAATAATCCCACCCAAAACTAGAGTTCCTGCTGCCATGCCACCACCGCCTGCGGCAAGTGATCCTCCGCCGAGCCACGCCAAGGTTGCGCTGGAAGCTGCAGCACCACTGAGCGTACTGATAGCTGTTCCGGTGGAGGCCGTCGCGAATGCGGCTACCCCGGCCAAGCTGGCGCCGCCGGCTGCAATTCCAGCCACGCCGCCACCCAGAGTACTTGACAGGGCGCCCAGTGCTTTGATTCCCGTTGCCTTTAACTCGATATCCAGCCCCAACAGCTCCGGAACCGCGGCTACTGTTGGCAGTTCGTCCAGGGTGACATTCTTTAGTCGGGCGAAAAGTGTGGCGAAGGGTCCCAAGAAGTCATCGAAGGCCCGAGTGAGGGCTAGATCGATAACGCCTTGGACGCTGCCCCCGGTCTCAGTAAGTTCTTGGACCTTGCCATTGACGCGCTCCCACGTCGCCCGATTCTTCCGAGCCAACTTCTGCGCATCCAAGATTGGCGCGAATTGCACCTTAGGCCTCCGTTTCCCCGGCCCTGACTAGTAGCCCAAGGCTCAGTTCAGAGGCAACGGAGTTGTTCTATTGTGCCGACGTTCATGACTTTACTGTCAAGCGGGTCATATTTGTCGCACGTTTTGTAATCTCAACGGAAGTGATCCTCACTTGTTGATAGCGTTGAAGCCATGGATGAGGACAGCACAGTAGTAGCGCAGAATCTCACGGAGGCCCGGTTTGTTGAAGACGCCGCCGCTAAGGTGCGCCCCGGCCACTTGGGTAGCAGCCGCAATTCCGGCGACGCCTGGGTTGAAGGAGACGCCGGCAAGTTCTGGGGAACGTTTGGCTCCGCTGGGCTTCTAGTGTTCGACGCCGCACGTGGAGTCTTGCTGCAACACCGGGCCATCTGGTCTCACCATGGCGGTACGTGGGGCCTTCCCGGGGGAGCCCTCCATAAGGGTGAAAGTGCAGTGGACGGCGCGCTACGCGAATCGTGGGAAGAAGCAGGGGTACCGCGCGAGAGCGTGGAGCTGCTGTTTACCTCGGTATACGACGTGGGCTACTGGCGTTACACCACCGTGGTGGTTAACGCCGTGGTCCCGTTTCAGGCCGTCATCAGTGATCCCGAGAGCCTTGCCTTGGAATGGGTCGAACCGAGCGAGGTTGCCCAACGCCCGCTGCACCCGGGTTTCGGTAAGGCATGGCCGGAGCTACGCGCACGGTTGGCTGAACTTACCTGAGAGTGACGCGGCTGAGCCGGCCGCGCCGCACGGTCTTGCTCACGGCCTGGACCAGCACAGCGATGGCGGCCGCTATGGCGAGCGGCACCAAGGTACTGAGGGTGGGGTGGAGCGTGTTGAGGAAAACCTCGGCACCCAACTGTGCCATTGCGGCTGGCTGGTAGGCGAGGACTCGTGTTCCGCCTCCCACACTGATGGCAGTGAAGAGCGCGGGTGCTACCCACAGCATGAGGATGCCGAACACCGCGGCGAGCACCCGTCCCACGGATTTCAGGCCTGCGATCCCCACCGCAACGCCGAGAATAACCGCCGGTGACCAGCGGACCAGGGTTAGCGCCACAGCGGACGGGGTAGTCAGCGAGCCGATGGGGAAGAGCAGCCCCTCCAGCCAGAGTCCACAACAAACCGCAGCAATGCTGCTTGCTGCAACGGCACCCGGAGCCGGGGCCTTCGCCATGAGCACCAAGACCAGTAGGCCGATCAAAATCGAGGCAATTGTCCCGCACAGCAATGCCGTGAGGTAAAGCTCCGCGGCCGAGTTGCGCAGGAGCCCGTCGCCAACGGTATTGGCAGTCTGGAGGGTGGCCGTGAGCTGGACACCGACCGTCCCCATCGCCACGGCCGTGAGCGCGAATCGGGGATGGCGGGGCTTGCTCAGACGGCAGATGATGCCGGCGATGGCCGAACCAGTCACCAGCACCCCGACGATCAGCGTGAGTAGATACTGACTGAAGGGCAGCAGCACCAGCGGCATATCGTCCGGCAGGGTGGCGCTCGCCCAGAGATTCTGTAGCGGCAGGCGCATTCCGGTCAAGATCCACGGCAGCAGGCCAATCGTTGCCGAAGCCACCCCCAGGATGAAATAAGGGACTAGTGCCCTCGCCGTTGCCGGAACTGAATGCGTTTCCATGGAACCCCCAGATTTGCCATGTTGAAAAGTGCGGCAAGCCCCGGAGTCCGAGACCTGCCGTTCCATCGTAACGGCCCGGCCGCATCGACAACCCGTTCCTGTCCAACCGCAACGGCGCTACCCTAGCCCCAGAATCTCCATGGTGCGTTCGCGCATGTCCATCTTGCGCACCTTGCCGGTGACTGTCATGGGGAATTCGTTGACCACCAGGACATAGCGCGGGATTTTGTGCCGGGAGAGGTGGCCGTCGCAGTAGGCGGCAATGGCCGCCTGATCCAACGGTGTGGCGCCGGGCTTCATGAGGAGCCAGGCGCACAGTTCCTCGCCGTAGCGATCATCGGGCACCCCGATCACCTGCACATCGGCAATGTCGGGGTGTTTATACAAGAACTCTTCGATCTCTCGCGGGTACAGATTTTCGCCGCCACGGATCACCATGTCCTTGATGCGCCCCACAATGTTGACGTAGCCGTCGGGATACATCACGGCAAGGTCGCCGGTGTGCATCCACCGTTCCGGATCAATCGCGGCGGCCGTCTTCTCCGGATCGTTCCAGTAACCCAGCATCACCGAATAGCCGCGCGTGCAGAACTCGCCCGGAGTCCCGCGCGGAACCTTCTCACCCGTGGCGGGATCCACGATTTTGACCTCAAGGTGAGGGTGTACCCGGCCTACGGTCTCGGTCCGGTGGGCCACGTCGTCGTCCATGAGAGTCTGCATCGATACCGGCGATGTCTCCGTCATGCCGTAGGCGATCGAGACGCCCTCCATGTGCATCTCGGTCATGCAGCGCTTCATAACTTCCACCGGGCAGGGCGAGCCGGCCATGATGCCGGTGCGCAGTGTGGAGAGATCGTAGCTGGTGAAATTGGGCAGGTTTTGCTCGGCGATGAACATGGTGGGCACCCCGTAAAGGGCGGTGCAGCGCTCCTCCTGCACGGCGAGCAGCGTGGCGGCCGGATCGAAGGCCGCTGCCGGAATGATGATGGCGGCACCGTGCGTGGTGGCACCCAAATTGCCCATAACCATACCGAAGCAGTGGTAGAACGGCACCGGAATACACAGTCTGTCGTGCTCCGTGAAGCCGATGGTTTCGGTGACGAAAAAGCCGTTGTTCAGGATGTTCCGGTGGCTCAGCGTGGCGCCCTTGGGGTAGCCGGTGGTGCCGGAGGTGTATTGAATATTGATGGGGTCGCTAGGCTCAAGGGCCGCTATGGCACGTTCGACGGCGTCCGCTGGCACCGCTTCTCCGCCCGCCACGAGCGCATCCCAGGACGGGGTGCCAACGTAGATGGCAGCCTTCAAATCGGGGCATTCCGGCCCGACTTGCTCCACCATGGACTGATAATCGGTTCCCTTGAATTCGGGCAGGGCCACAATCATGGCCATGCCCGATTGCTGGACGGCGTATCTCAACTCGTGGACCCGATAGGCCGGGTTGACGTTGACGAGGATGGCACCAATCTTGGCAGTTGCGTACTGCAGCAGCACCCACTCGGGTACGTTGGGCGCCCAGATGCCTACGCGATCTCCCTTGGCCAGACCGGCGGCGAGGAGGCCGCGGGCCAGTGCATCGACGTCGTGGTTTAGTGCTGCGTAGCTCCAACGGCGGCCGGAGGGCATATCGATCAGGGCGTCCCGGTCTGGAAATTGCAGCGCGATTTTCTGGAAATTGGCGCCAATAGTTTCCTCAAGCAGATCTGTGGTGGAGGGGCCGGACGTCTGGGAGTCATGAACATCTGTGGTCATGTGATGATGCTAGTACGGCTTCGGGTTAATGTGCACTAACTCACATAGTGTTTTTTGTCGGGGTGAATTTCAGGGATAGCGATGTTCACAAACGCCGAACACCAAGCCAGCTGGGCTGGCGCCCGCGATGCCGCGGATGTCCTTTGTCATCCGAGAGGTGAGTGGCTTAGTCACTTGGCGGTCGATAAGATAAGGTAAGACTAATAGCGCAGGTTTCTGTGGCTATATTATTTTCTTTCGGGGAGCTCGCACTCATGATGGACAGCGTCACGTCACTTCCGTTCGTGTGGGCTTTCTTGATCCTGTTTGTCATTGTCATGTTGCGCTCAAATGGCACCTACTGGGCAGGCCGTGGCCTCGCCGCAGGAGGCCGCAAGACCAAGTTGCAAAAACACCTCAACTCACCGGGAGTGCTGCGGGCAGAAAAGCTCATTGCCCGCTGGGGCGCACCCGCCGTCAGCGTGAGCTTCTTGACCATTGGTGTTCAGACTGCAGTCAACCTATCTGCCGGGCTGGGCCGCATGCCATTGCGCCGCTACATCCCCGCCACCGTGGTTGGATCCATTGCCTGGGCCTGCATCTACGCAACGATCGGCCTGGCCGCCTTTGACGCAGCCATTGCTGCAGCCGCCGGCTCACCGCTGGCCCTGGTCATCCTGATCGTGACTGTTGCTGCAGTGATTCTCAGCATCCACCTCTTCCGCGTCTCGCGCACCCGCAAGCTGGACAAAAGCGCTATGGAAGACTGCCCCGTGATGGGCCTGGAAATCACCGCCCCCTCCACTGCCAAGGCTTAACGCTTTCCGCATGAACCCGGCACTGCGACCTAGAGCGTGGCTCTGATTTGCGGGGGAGCTAGTGGCTGGCGGTAGAGTCGTTGCCATGGAGGACCCCACAACACTTACCGCCGTAGAGGCCACATCGTACTATCACCACCTCGGTGGCAATCGCTACGAGTCAACTGCTCATGCTCAGGGCGCATGGAACTCCCATGAGCAGCACATGGCACCCGTGGCCGGCCTCATGGTCCACGCACTGGAGCAATTCCAGCACCGGGCGGACATGCGCCTGGTTCGGATTAACTTTGACATCCTCGGGCTGATTCCGGCCGGTGAATTCACCCTTGAAACCTCGCTGCTGCGCCCTGGCAAGACCATTGAACTTCTCCAGGTGGAGCTGCTGGCACAAGGCCGCCCTGCGGTGCGCGCCACGGCTTGGCGACTGCAGAAGAATGACACCACCGCCGTGGAAGCCAATGAGGACGAACCCCTAGGTAGTGTGGAGGAAGCGCTTCCGTGGGACGGGATGAGTACCTGGCCCGGCGGCTTCATCAAGACTCTTGAAGGCCGTTCCCTGCCCGATCACCGACCAGGCCGCGGCCGTGCCTGGCTGCACAGCCCGTACACCATGCTCGACGGCGGAGAGCACTCCTCCGCGCTGGTTCGCCTGCTGGGCTTGGTTGACAGTGCAAACGGTGTGGCCGCCCGCATGGCACCGGAACCGGGCGGGTGGATGTACCCCAATGTGGATCTTTCCATTCACCTTTACCGAGAGCCGGTGGGCGAATGGCTGGGTCTGGCTACGCACGTCACTTTCGGTTCCGACGGTGTAGGGCTGACATCCTCGGTACTCCACGATGTGACGGGCCCCTTTGGGCGTTCTGAACAGATCCTGACCGTCCGACCTATACCGCACGCTCAGTGAGTGCGTTGCTAGCGCCGGTTCTGGAAGTACACCGTCAGCTGGTCAATCGACGTGCGGACGTAGACCTCAACTATGCATTGGAACTGCTGGGTGAGGTCAAAACCGGGACCCGGGAAGCCATGCTGCGCCTCTACCGTCCCGAACCCACCGTGGCCTTTGGACAACGCGACGCCAAATTGCCCGGGTTCGCGGCTGCCGAAGAAGCAGCCCGCAATCATGGCTTTGTGCCGGCAGTGCGGAAGGCTGGCGGCCGGGCTGCCGCCTATCACCAAGGCACGTTGGTGGTGGACCACATTCAGCGCGAGGATGATGCCATTCTCGGCGCCAAGGGACGCTTTGCCTTCTTTGGTGAACTCTTCACCCAGGCCCTGAAATCACTGGGCGTGGATGCTGGGGTGGGAGAGATTCCGGGTGAATATTGCCCCGGAGAGTTTAGTGTTTACGGACGCGGCCCGGCCCACAGCATCAAGCTTGTGGGCACAGCCCAGCGCGTTGTGGCTGGTGCATGGCTGTTCAGCTCGGTCATCGTGGTGGAAAATTCAGCACCGATCCGTGCTGTCCTGACCGATACGTATGAGGCGCTGGGCCTGGACTGGGATCCGGCAACTGCCGGAGCCGCCGAGGATCTTCGCCCGGGCCTCACCGTGGACAGCGTGGAAGCAGCAGTCCTGTCAGCGTACGCGCACCACACAGAGCTTGTGTACCACTGAGCTGCCCGCTCTACCCGAGCAACCCCAGAGCCCCTGGTTGAGGCGCTGATTCCAAACAGCAGATAACGGGGGTAAACCGGTCCGGCACCCCGTTTACCTGCCAATTGGAATCGGGGAGGCGGGGCTAACCCCGGTTATCTGCTGTTTCGAATCAGCTCAGCTGGCAAGGGTGGCTCTGGTTTACTTCCCGGCAGCCAAGACGCCCGGCGCCTCGGCGGCAATGGTGGTTGAATCGCCGTGACCGGTGTTGACCACTGTCTCGCCCGGCAATGACAACAAACGCTCCGTGATCGAGGCGATAATCGTGGGGAAGTCGCTGTAGGACCGTCCCGTGGCACCTGGACCACCGTTGAACAGAGTGTCTCCTGAGAAGACGGTACCCAGATCCGCCGCGTAGAAGCACGTGGAGCCGGGGGAGTGCCCCGGGGTGTGCAGTGCGGTCAACACCGTGCCAGCAATCTCGAAACGCTCACCGTCAACAATGGCGCCGTCCGGAGTGGTCCCCGGGTAGATGTCCTCCCAGAGCATCTGATCGGCGGTATTCATCAGGACCGGGGCTTCCACCAAGGTGGCGAACTCGCGGGCGTAGCGGATGTGATCGTCGTGTCCGTGGGTGAGTAGTACGGCCTTGACCGTGCGGGTGCCCACAGCTGCGGCGATGGCAGCGGAATCGTGCGCGGGATCAATGACATACACGGAACGCTCGTCGCCAACAATCCAGACGTTGTTATCCACATCCCAGGTGCCGCCGTCCAGCGAAAACGTTCCGGCGGTCACGAGCCGTTCAATGCGCGCGCTCATGCGAATTCCACCACCGATCGCAGCACAGAGCCCTCGCCCATCTTGGCGAATGCGGCTTCAATATCGTTGATAGTGATGCGTTCGCTGACAAATGCGTCCAAGTCCAGCTTGCCCTGCTTGTAGAGCTCCACCAGCATCGGGAAATCACGCGAGGGCAGGCAATCGCCATACCAGGAGGACTTCAGCGAACCGCCGCGACCAAACACGTCCAGCAGCGGCAGTTCCAGCGTCATCTCCGGGGTGGGCACGCCCACCAGGACCACGGTGCCGGCCAGATCGCGGGCGTAGAAAGCCTGCTTGTAGGTCTCGGGACGTCCGACGGCGTCAATCACCACATCTGCCCCGAACCCTCCGGTGTGGTTCTGGATAGCTACAACCGCATCCTCGGTGGAGGCATCCACTGTGTGGGTTGCGCCCAGGGCTACCGCTGCTGCCAGCTTCTTGGGATCGCGGTCCACGGCGATCACGGTGGTGGCACCGGCCAGTGCCGCACCGGCAATCGCTGCTGCGCCAACGCCGCCACAACCGATCACGGCGACAGTGTCACCGCGCTTGACGCCACCGGTGTTGATGGCTGCGCCAATGCCGGCCATGACACCGCAGCCGAGCAGGCCCACAGCGGCGGGGTCTACATCGGCGTCGACCTTGGTGCACTGGCCTGCAGCAACGAGTGTCTTTTCAATGAACGCGCCAATGCCCAGCGCGGGGGAGAGTACTGTGCCGTCCTCCAGCGTCATCTTCTGCGTGGCGTTGGCGGTGTTGAAGCAGTACTGGGCCTGGCCCTTGGCGCAGGCGCGGCAGTTACCGCATACGGCACGCCAGTTCAGGATGACCCTGTCTCCGGGGACTACGTTGGTGACGCCAGCGCCCACAGCACTGACAATGCCGGTGGCTTCGTGACCGAGCAAGAACGGGAAGTCATCATTGATGCCGCCCTGCTTGTAGTGCAGATCGGTGTGGCAAACGCCACTGGTCAAGATGTCAACCAGGGCCTCGCCCGGGCCGGGATCCGGCACCAGAATGGTTTCGATGGTGACGGGTGCGTTCTTGCTCAGCACCACTGCGCCCTTGACCTTGTGAACAGTCTTGTTAACCATAAAGAGCTCCTTAAGCACCATGTTCCACTTCGGAACATCCATGGGGGTTTCTGAAAGGCTACACGGATTTGGTGTTTAAGGAGCTCTGCTAAGGAGTCGGCGGGTTGGCTCTACGCCTAAAAATTGTCGCCTCGCTGATGCTGCTTAGACGCCCAGCTTGGCCAGGACATCCTTGAGCGAGGGGTTGGTGGCTGCGGAGCCATCCGGGAACAACACAGTGGGCACTGTCTGGTTGCCGTTGTTGAGGCTCTCCACGAGCTCGGCAGTGCCGGGAACATCCTCGATGTTGATCTCCGTGTAGCCAATGCCTGAGGCGTCCAGCTGCTTCTTCAGACGTTTGCAGTAGCCACACCAGGTGGTGGAGAACATGGTGATGGCGCCGGGTTCGGGGGTGAAATCCACGGTGGATGCTCCTTGAGGGAAAGATTGCGGTTGATACTTCTTGACAACGCTACCGGGCACAGGGGATATTCCGGGATTCCTGTGCCACCATGGATGACATGTGTGGACGTTATGTCATTGCCCGGGCCGTGGGAGACCTAGTAGCGGAGCTGGAAGCGGAAGCGGAGAACTCGCTGGAACTGCGAGCCTCGTTCAATGTTGCCCCCACCGCGGATGTGCCAATTGTGCTGGAGCGTCTCATTGAAGGTGCCCTCCACCGGCAGGTTCATGTGGCTAAGTGGGGGCTGGTCCCGGGCTGGGCCAAGGATCCCGCCGTGGGCGTGCGCGCCTTCAATGCCCGCAGTGAGACTGTCCTGGAAAAGCCCACATTCCGTGCGGCCGTCAAGGCCCGGCGCTGCGGGGTGCCCGTACAGGGTTATTACGAATGGAAAAAGTCTCCGGACGGCTTGAGTAAGCAGCCCTACTTTGTCCATTCCCCGGATGGTTCCCTGATTGTTTTTGCAGGTCTGTATGAGTGGTGGAAGGACCCGGCCAAACCGGAAGGGGCACCCGATCAGTGGCTCCTGAGCACCACCATCCTCACCATGGCCTCCCCGGCGGAGGGGGAGCTGGCCACCCTGCACGACCGCCTGCCCGTACCCCTGGGCACAGAAGCGTTGGCTAAGTGGCTGGATCCGGAGAACAAGGCGCCCGCTGCGCTGCTGGAGGCTGCGCTCGCAGAAGCGTGGACACTAGCCGCGGAATGGGTCCTTGATCCTGTCAGCGCAGCCGTGGGCAATGTACGCAACAATGGCCCCGAGCTCATCGAGGCCATCGCGGTGTAGTGCTTCCTGGCTGCCGGTTCCCTGGCTGTTGTCGGTGCCGGGGTGACGTACCGCTAAACGGTGACGTGTCCGGCGTCGTTCACGTTCCAGGTGGGATTGTAGGCAACTTCCCAGCGGAAGCCGTCCGGATCGGCAAAATATCCGCTGTAGCCGCCCCATTCCTGGTGAACTGCGGGATGGTCGACGGCGGCACCGGCCTCGCGTGCCTGCGCCAGGACCGCGTCAACCTCAGCTGGGCTAGCAACGTTGTGACTCAGTGTGAGGGCAGGGACGCCGTCGGAGGGCTCAACGCCGAGCTCGGCGGCCATGGCGGCGCGGTCCCACAGGGAAAGGATCAGCCCGTGGTTGACCTGCAAGAAGATGACTTGGCCGGGGACTTCGTTATGCGCCGTCCAGCCAAGCCGTGTGAGATAAAACTCCCGTGAGCGCGTAACATCCCTGACACCTAAGGTAATGAAGTTCAGCCGCTGCTCCACGGAAGCCCTTTTAGTCTTCTTCTTCTTCGGGGGACCAGCGGTGGAAATCTAGTGAGAGGTACAGGGCCAGGGCTGCGGAGTTGTTGGCTTCAACCCGCAGGGCAACGTCCTTGTGGCCATTGTTGAACAGGGTGTCCAGCGTGGCCAAGACCAAATCCTCCGCCAAGCCGCGACGGCGGTGCTCGCGGTCGGTGATCAGCTCAATGATGAAGGGGGCATCCGGGGTGTCATTGCCCAGGGCATGCTCCACGACGAGCACGGCGGCGACAATCTTGCCGTCCTCATCCAAGGCAACGTGGGAAGCATCGGGGAGCAACTCGCCGTATTTGCCGGCGTACGATGCCCGCATGTCAGCCATGGCGGCTTCCAGTGACTCGGCAGCAACGCCTGTGTCGTAAGCGGTGAAATAGAGTTCGCCGAGACGGGTGATGTCGGTTTCCTGCACTGTGCGGGATGCTGTTTTGAGCTCCCGTTCAAGTGGTGTGGTTTTGGCGATGAGGGTGACCATGTCAGTCATGGAACGCTCCTTTAAGTTGTGGTGGCGCCTGCGGGTAGGACTCAGCCGGTCGCCATAAGGCCATGCTAGACGCAAGAGGCGTTCTCAGCCATCTACATAACGTTTTGTGCACAGCTTTTGTGCCCGCTCTTGCGTTTTTTCCCAAGGTGGCGGATGGGTGCCGCGTGAAATTGAGCGTACACTGAAATCAGGTTCGAATATATGTTCTAATAAATTGTGTCTGCCCTGAAGAGTGCTCATGGTTGTCCTTGTCGGGTGGAGATTGGAGTGCGCACATGGGCACCTTTACTGAGTCCGTCACCATGGAATGTTCCCCTGAAGGGGAGCCTGTGCGGATGTGGTGGCGCGGGCTGTGCCACGAGATTGTTGCTAAACCCCAGAGCTGGTATCAGCGCCGCCCGTGGTGGCAGGACCATACGAGCCTGCGCCCGGGCGAAGGCGTGGGGTATGTGGACACTCAAATCTGGCGCTTGCAGGTGGTTCGTGAGGGCGAACCCGGGATCTTAACCATGGACGTGCTGCTGTACCGGCCCAGCCTGCGCTGGCGAGTCATTAAGGTTCACCCCCGGGTGGAGCGCGAATTCACCGAAGCTGAGCCCGAATCCGCTGAGCCAGAAGTCCAGGAAACCGAGTGCCCGGAACAGTTTCAGGAGACGGAACCGTTGGAGGTAGACGCTGTGGAGCGTGAAGACAGTGCGTAACTTCATTCACTTGCATGCCGCCACGGCCTTCAGCGCCCACTACGGTGTGTCATGGCCCGAAGATTTGGCTCAAGCGGCCGCAGCTGACGGCGCCGATGCCCTGGCCATCACCGACAGGGACGGGCTGTATGGGGCAATCAAGCATGTGAAGGCGTGCATGGCCGCCGGTATTGATCCGATCCTCGGGGTTGATCTAGCTGTTGTGGAAGAAGGAGAGCGCGGCCCGGTAGTCGCCGGAAGGGTTGTGGTTTTGGCCCATGGCGGGGCCGCTGGGCATCCTGGCGCAGGCTATGGGGCGTTGTGCCGGCTGATCTCTCTGGCGCACAATCAGCCCAAGCGGCCTGTGGGACTGACCCTGGCGCAGCTGGCCCAGGGCGTCGTTGACCCAGCGTCCGGGCATCCTGTGCTGACAGTGCTACTTGGTCCGCATTCTCCTGTGGGCCGGGCCATGGAGAGTCGCAGATATTTGCTTCCCCGGAGCAAATTCATGCAGTGGCGCGAAGCCATGCCCGCGGGTTCCCTCGTGGCGGAAATTACCAGCCACTTAAACACCCCCGCAGCACCGCTGAGCACCACCCACGCTGTGCGCATGGTGAAGTTGGCGCATGAATTTGATGTGCCGGCGGTGTTGAGTAACGCCGTCCGCTATGCAGGACCCGAGGACGCGCCTGTGGCTGATGTCCTGGATGCCGCCAGAAACATTGCCCCCCTGGATCAACTGGCTGACCTGCAACCCACGGGGCAGGCATGGTTGAAAAGTTCCTCCGAGATGGAGAAAGTGCTGCGGGACATTGCGGACTACGGAGGCTACGGCACCTCCGGGCTCCAGCAACTCTGGGCCAACACGGCACAGCTGGCGGATAAGTGCCGGCTGGATCCACCAACGGATCTGGGCTGGAAGCAGCCACGCACCCCGGAAAGCGATGTGCTTGGCCTGTTGCAACCCGCCCGCCAGGAATTGCAACAGCGCACGGAGTCAGCTCTGCTCCAACGCTTTTCCAGCTTTTCGGGCAGCAAGCTGGAAAAAGCAAAGGACAGGTTGTCAGTAGAGCTGGCCACCATCTCGAATCTTGGCTTTGAATCGTACTTTCTCACCGTGGCCGAGGTCTCGGAAATGATCCGCACCATGGGGGTGCGCCGAGCCGCACGAGGCTCCGGTGCGTCGTCGTTAGTCAATTACTTACTCGGGATCAGCGCGGTGGACCCTCTGGCCAACGATCTCCTCTTTGAACGGTTCCTCTCCAATGACAGGGCTACCCTGCCCGATATTGACCTGGACGTGGAAAGCGCACAGCGGCACAACGTGTACCGGGCCATCTTTGAGCGCTTCGGAGCCAAGCGGGTGACCCTGATGAGTATGCAAAACAGTTACCGGGCTCGGGGCGCCGTGCGGGATGCGGGCCTGGCGTTAGGTGTTGAGAAGGGTGAGATTGATCAGATCGCCAAGCAGCTGTGGCGTTTCTCCGCCGGCTCCTTCCGGGAGGCGCTGGAGGAAAAGCCGGAACTGCGTGAGCTGGCAGCCCATGTGAACCAGTCCCGTTATGCCACTGATGGTGATGATGGGCCCGCACCACAGTTGGACCTCCTGGTGGATATTACGCAACGGCTGGATAGCTTGCCTCGACACATCTCCATGCATCCGTGCGGAGTGATCCTTGGTGATTCCACCCTGCTGAACCGCACCCCCGTGCAGCCCAGCGGCATGGGCCTTCCCATGAGTCAGTTCGACAAGCACGACATGGACGCCATGGGCATGCTCAAGCTCGATGTCCTAGGCGTGCGCATGCAGAGCGCCATGGCCCATGCGGTGCGGGAGATCATCAAGTTGCACCCCTCACGTGAGTCTGTAGCGGCCGACGGCGGTCACGCTGCGGATGCGCCGTTCATAGGGGAGGGCGGGGCCATTGACCTTGACGCCGTACCGCTCGACGACGAACCCACCTTTGAGCTGATCCGCAGCACCCACACGCTGGGGTGCTTCCAGATTGAATCGCCGGGTCAGCGGGAGCTAGTAGGCAAGATGGCCCCCACCGAGTTCAGCGACCTCGTCATTGACATTTCCCTGTTCCGCCCCGGGCCCATGAAATCCAACATGGTCAAGCCCTTTCTGGAAAGCCGGGCAGGGTTCGCCAAACCGCACTACGCCCACCCGGACCTCATCCCGGCCTTGTCGGAAACACACGGGGTGACGGTGTTTCATGAACAGGTACTGCGCACCTTCGCCACCATGACTGGCTGCACCCTGTCCCGAGCCGACGAATTCCGGCGCGGGCTGGGGAACCCCGCCGTCGAACCGGCCATGGAGAAGTACTTTAGAGACAAGGCAACGGCAAAGGGTTACACCACCGCCGTCATTGAGGAGGTGTGGGGGACCCTGGCCGCCTTTGGGAGCTTCGGGTTCTGCAAAGCCCATGGGGCAGCCTTTGCCGTACCCACCTACCAATCGGCCTGGCTCAAGGCTCATCACCCGGCAGAATTCATGGCAGGACTCTGGGAACACGATCCTGGCATGTACCCGCGCCGCCTACTCGTTGCCGAAGCTCGGCGCATGGGCATCCCCATCCTGCCCCTGGACATCAACGCCAGCGCCGGCGAGTACCACGCCGAACGCACGGATGCAGGGGACGGGAGCCCAAGGAAGACGGGCGTCCGGCTGAGCCTCGCCGGGGTCTACGGACTCTCCGCCACGGAACTGAAACGCATCTTGGCCGGCCAGCCCTACAACTCCTTGGCGGAGCTGCGCGACCGGGCCAGACTCAGCCGGCCAACCCTGAAGCGGCTCGCCCAGCTGGGCGCCCTGGACTCACTGCACCACCAAGCCAAAAGCCACACCTCAAACACGGCTAACCGCGCAGACCTGGTAGCCCACGTCAACAGCCTGCCAGCGCACCATGGAAGCAAACGCAAAGAACCTCTCCTCGGGCAGCTGGCACTACCCATGGAGGATATAGAACTGGCTGCGCTCGCAGCCGAACACCCCGAGGCCGGGCTGGCCGAAACCGTGGCCACGGAGCTGGACTTGCTGTCCCTGGATGTCAGCGGCCACCTCATGGAAAGTTATGCTCCGCTGCTGGACCGCCTCGGCGTGAGCCGCGCAGAGGCGCTCCTGGGACTGCGCAATAACAGCGAAGTGTTGGTGGCCGGGGTGCGGGTGGCCACCCAAACCCCGCCCATGAGGGGTGGCAAGCGGGTGGTGTTCATCAGCATTGACGACGGCACAGGCTGCGTGGACAGCACCTTCTTTACCGAGGCGCAGGAGAAGTCAGGCCCCTTACTCTTTGGCACCCGGATGCTGCTGATCCGGGGGCTGACCCGGCGCACGGGACCGCGCGGCATCACGGTGCAGGCGCTGGAGGCCTGGGACCTGCAGGACACAGCCTCGCTGCCACTGCCGCGCGTGCCCTTGGTGACCGGCTAGCGACCCGCCGAAAATTTTGGCATAAATCGGTGCCAGCACTGATGCCAAGCACGGCCGGGACATGCATACTGAGGTATGAGTTAAGGTCTCAACCATCTCCGGTGCTGGCGCAGTCTCCAATTGGCCTCAGCTGACGGACCGCAGCCGTTACACGGAAGCCGGCAGATGCAGACCACTGAGTTCTTGGCAGCAGCACTTGCAGGGTTGGGCACAGGGCTGGCACTGATCATAGCGATCGGTGCGCAGAGTGCGTTTGTGCTGCGGCAGGGGCTCCACGGCGACCACGTTGGCCTGGTGGTCTTGGTGTGCCTGCTCAGTGATGTGGTCCTCATTGCAGTGGGCGTTGCAGGGGTTGGCCAAGTGCTGCGGGCTGTGCCAGCAATGGAAGCCGCAGCCCGGTTTGGCGGGGCCGGATACCTCTTTGTCTACGCCGCCCTGGCGGGAAGGCGTTGTCTGCGGGCCAGGGGCGGACTGCATCCCAGCCGCGGAACTGCCCTCACCACAAAGGCTGTTCTGCTCGCGGTGTTGGCTGTGACGTGGCTGAATCCCCACGTGTATCTGGACACCGTGCTGCTCCTGGGTTCCCTGGCCAGCGTCCACGGACAGATGCGCTGGGGTTTTGGGCTAGGGGCCTTTGGCGCCAGTCTGCTCTGGTTCACGGCGCTGGGGTACGGCGCAGCAGTGTTGCGCCCCATATTTGCCAAACCGCAGGCGTGGCAATTGCTGGATGCTGGGACAGCTGCGGTCATGGTGGTACTGGGTGTGACCATGCTGGCCCGGGGCTGATCAGAAACCCAGGCAGGACGGTTGGGTTCCCCTGCCGAGGAGAAGCCCGGGTTGGTTGCTGCCCCGGCAAACCGATACCATCGAAGAGGCCCACAGCAACCCCCGTATGTTGCTTGGATATGGGGCCATACATGACAAACAAGGAGTTACCAGTGCCAGTGGATTCACAGATCACCATTAATGTCGACGGCGAGACGACTACGGTGGCCACAGGCACCACCGGAGCGGAGCTGTTCTTTGAACGCCGCGACGTTGTTGTCATGCGCGTCGATGAAGTTTTGAAGGATCTTGCCGCCGTATTGGAAGACGGCGCCGCTGTGGAATCGGTCACCATTGATTCCCCCGACGGTCTGGATGTGCTCCGTCACTCCACCGCCCATGTTATGGCTCAGGCCGTGCAAGCGTTGCGCCCGGACGCCAAGCTCGGCATTGGCCCGTACATCACCGACGGTTTCTACTTCGATTTTGATGTGGCCGAGCCCTTCACGCCCGAAGACCTGAAGACCCTTGAGAAGATGATGCTCAAGATCGTCAACCAGAACCAGAAGTTCGCTCGCCGCGTTGTCTCCGAGGACGAGGCCCGCGTGGCCATGGCCAATGAGCCGTACAAGCTGGAGCTGTTGGGCAAGAAGAACGACGACGTGGCTGACGCCGCCGAAGGCGTCAACGTCGAGGTTGGTGCCGGAGACATCACCATCTACTCCAACATTGATCGCAAGAGCGGGGAAGAAATCTGGTGCGATCTGTGCCGCGGCCCGCACCTGCCCAACACGAAGCTGATCTCCAACGCCTTCGCACTGACCCGCACCTCCGCCGCCTACTGGCTGGGAAACCAGAAAAACCAGCAGCTGCAGCGCATCTACGGCACGGCATGGCCCACCAAGGACGCCCTGAAGGCGTACCAGGAACGCATTGCCGAAGCCGAGCGCCGCGATCACCGCAAGCTCGGTGTGGAACTGGACCTGTTCTCCTTCCCCGACGAGTTGGGCTCGGGTCTGCCGATCTTCCACCCCAAGGGCGGCATCATCCGCAAGGAGATGGAAGATTACTCCCGCCAGCGCCATGTGGAGGCCGGCTACGACTTTGTGTACACCCCGCACATCACCAAGGCCAACCTGTATGAGGTCTCCGGGCACCTTGACTGGTACCGCGATGGCATGTTCCCTCCCATGCATGTTGATGCTGAGCTGAACGAGGACGGCACGGTGCGCAAGCCCGGCCAGGATTACTACCTCAAGCCCATGAACTGCCCCATGCACAACCTGGTCTTCCGCTCCCGCGGACGCTCCTACCGTGAACTGCCGTTGCGCCTGTTCGAATTCGGTTCGGTGTACCGCTACGAGAAGTCCGGCGTGGTTCATGGTCTGACACGTGTGCGCGGCATGACCCAGGACGACGCTCACATCTATTGCACCAAAGATCAGATGAAGGAGGAGCTCACCGAGACGCTGAACTTTGTGCTGTCTCTTCTGAAGGACTACGGACTGGAGGACTTCTACCTGGAACTTTCCACCAAGGATCCGGAAAAGTTTGTCGGTGACGATGACGTCTGGGAAGAAGCTACCCGCACCCTGGAAGAAGTTGCCACTGAATCCGGTCTGAAACTGGTCGCCGACCCCGGTGGCGCAGCGTTCTACGGTCCCAAGATCTCCGTGCAGGCCAAGGATGCGCTGGGCCGCACCTGGCAGATGTCCACCATCCAGCTGGACTTCAACCTGCCCGAGCGTTTTGAGCTTGAATTCCAGGCTGCCGATGGCACACGCCAGCGCCCTGTGATGATCCACCGCGCATTGTTCGGCTCCGTGGAGCGTTTCATGGGCGTGCTGACCGAGCACTACGCCGGCGCTTTCCCGGCGTGGCTGTCCCCGGTCCAGGTCGTGGCCATCCCCGTGGCTGAGGCGTTCAACGATTACATGTTCGACGTCGTCGCGCAGCTGAAGAAGGCTGGCATCCGTGCCGAGGTGGACATCTCCAGCGACCGCTTCCCGAAGAAGATCCGTACGGCCAGCAAGGACAAGATCCCGTTCGTGCTGATCGCCGGCGGTGACGACGCCGATGCCAACGCAGTGTCCTTCCGCTTCCGTGACGGCAGCCAGGACAATGGCGTGGCCGTTGAAGAGGCCGTCCGCCGCATTGTTGAAGCAGTTCGGAACCGTACGGCGTGAGTGAACTAGGTGGGGCGTCACAGCCCGTTGTTGTCGATGATTTTGAACTCCCCGGGGTTCCGGACGCCTTCCAACGACTCTGGACGCCCCACCGGCTCGCCTATGTCAAAGGCGGGCAGGAGCAGGTCACCGGTAAACATGACTGCCCGTTCTGCGAGGCGCCCGAACGCAGCGATGAAGAATCGCTCATTGTGCACCGCGGCGAGCTTGCTTTTGTGATCTTGAATCTGTTTCCGTACAACCCGGGGCATATCTTGGTGTGCCCCTACCGGCACGTACCCGACTACACGGACCTGACCCTCGAGGAGACGGCGGAATTCGCGGCCCTCTCGCAGAAGGCGATGCGGGTGCTGCGCGCAGTCTCAAACCCCTCAGGGTTTAACCTGGGCATGAACCAGGGTGTCACAGGCGGTGCCGGTATTTCCGCGCACTTGCATCAGCATATTATTCCGCGATGGGGCGGGGACGTAAACTTCCTGCCCATCATTGCCGGCACCAAGGCCATCACCCAAACCCTCGGTGATGTCCGCGCGCAAGTGGCTGATGCCTGGAATAACACGGACCTAGGACAGTAATGCTCAACAAGTATGCTCGGGCACTTTTCGCCGCTATCTTCACCCCCATCGCGTCACTGCTGGTGCGGCTGAAGGTCTCACCCGACGCCGTGACCATCATTGGCACCTTGGGTGTTGCTGCGGGCGCTTTGATCGGCTATCCGCTCGGCCAGCTGTTCTGGGGGACCGTGGTCATCACCGTCTTTGTGTTCTCCGACATCGTTGACGGGCTCATGGCCAGGATGATTGGGCGCAAAGGCAACTGGGGAGCGTTTCTGGATTCCACCCTTGACCGGGTAGGTGACGGGGCGGTCTTTGCCGGCATCGTGGTTTGGTTCTACACCGGTGGTAACAACCACTTCATCGCAGCCATGGCGCTGACGTGCCTGGTGCTGGGCTCCATCGTCTCCTACGCCAAGGCCCGTGCCGAAGGGTTGGGGATGACCGCCAATGTGGGCATTGCCGAGCGCTCAGACCGGCTCGTGGTGGTCCTGGTGGCGACCGGGCTGGTAGGCCTCGGGATCCCCGAAGCCGTGCTCGCCGTCGTCCTTGTCCTGCTAGCCATCGCCAGCCTGGTGACGGTGTTCCAGAGGATGGGAACCGTCCGGCGTCAGGCCATGGACGCGGTTGCGTCGCACGGACAGTAACACTTGTTTTTATCCCCTCTGGGGGCCGGAATAGACTGGCCGCACCCGTGAAGCATGTCACGTTTGCGGGTTCGTGAACTATTTCCGTTCCTTCCCAGAGGGGTTTTTTGTGTCTACACCTGAGGTAACACCTGTGACCGGCAGCAGCCGGGTCAAGCGCGGCATGGCCGACATGCTCAAGGGCGGCGTCATCATGGACGTGGTCAACGTTGAGCAGGCCAAGATCGCCGAAGATGCCGGCGCCGTAGCCGTCATGGCACTCGAGCGGGTCCCCGCCGATATTCGTGCACAGGGTGGCGTCTCACGCGCCAGCGATCCGGACATGATTGACGCCATCATCGCCGCGGTGTCTATCCCCGTCATGGCCAAGGCCCGTATTGGCCACTTCGTTGAGGCACAGGTTTTGGAGTCCCTCGGCGTGGACTTCGTGGATGAGTCCGAGGTGCTGACCCCGGCAGATTACGAGCACCACATTGATAAGTGGAACTTCAAGGTTCCCTTCGTCTGTGGCGCCACCAACCTCGGTGAGGCCCTGCGCCGCATCAATGAGGGTGCTGCCATGATCCGTTCCAAGGGTGAAGCCGGCACCGGCGATGTCTCCAACGCCACGGGCCACATGCGCAAGATCCGCACGCAGATCGCCCAGCTGGCAGCACTGCCCAAGGACGAACTGTATGTTGCCGCCAAGGAATTGCAGGCGCCGTACGAGCTCGTGAAGGAAGTTGCCGAGGCCGGCAAGCTCCCCGTTGTGCTCTTCACCGCTGGTGGCATCGCTACCCCGGCTGACGCTGCCATGATGATGCAGCTTGGCGCCGACGGCGTATTTGTTGGCTCCGGTATCTTCAAGTCCGGTAACCCGGCCCAGCGCGCGGCAGCCGTGGTCAAGGCCACCACGTTCTTCGACGATCCCTCCGTGATTGCCAATGTCTCCCGTGGGCTCGGCGAAGCCATGGTGGGCATCAACGTGGCCGACATCCCCGAGCCGCACCGCCTGGCCGAGCGCGGCTGGTAACCCCTCCAACGCCGCACCACTTTACGGCGTGTTTTTCGCGACGCCGCACCACTTTACGGCGTCGCTGGCGTGCAAACGGTTGAGGGAGATTCTGTTCTCCCTCAACCGTTTGTGTTCCTGGCTCCTCCCAGCCAAGATTGACACCATGACGCTGCCCTTCGCCGGCCTTCTGGCCTACCCCATCACGCCCCTGAGGGACGACGACGAACTCGACTTAGCGTCTCTCGCTCACCTCGTGCGCAACGCGTCTTTCGCGGGCATATCAGGGGTGTGCGTGCTCGCCACTTCTGGTGCGGGGGTGACTTTTGACAGGGGTGAACGGCAAGCAGTGGTGCAAACTGCCGTGGAGTCAGCAGCCATGGTAGGTACCTCGGAAGGTTTGCGGGAATCAACCATGCCCGTGTATGCGGCGGTGAGCGCCCCGTCCACACTCGAGGTGGTACGTCTGGCGCAGGATGCTGAGAGTGCTGGAGCCTCCGGTGTACTGCTAGCCCCGTTTTCTTATTTGCCGCTTTCGGATACGGAAGTTCGTGCGCTATTCCTGGCAGTCTCTGAAGCAACGACCTTGCCGATCTGCTTTTACAACAAACCGCTGCAGACGCAATTTGATGTCAGCCCCGTAACCCTTGCCTATTTGGCAAGCAATACCCACCTACGCGCGGTTAAGGACACCATGCGGCGCGAGGATGTCGCGGGCCGCGTTGGCGAGCTCAGGGCGGCCGTCGGGCCGAACTTTTCCATTGGACTCAGCGCCGATGTGCAGTTGCTGGACGAACGCCCAGATGTTGATGCCTGGCACAGTGGCCTGGCCGGGATGCTGCCGGGTGAGTACATCAAGGTGTGGCGACTCGCCCAGGCAGGGGCGCCGCAGGGTGCCAGCTTGGCGCGGTTGCAGGCCATTGCGCACGCCCTGGCTGGCTTGCCTCACGCCATCGGCGCACTCCACGCCCTGTCCAATGTCATCGGCGTTCCGACGGCTGCGCCCCGGGGACCCTTTGCCGCCGCCACTCTGGAGGAAACCTGGCAGCTAAGCGCCGCAACTAACGGCTAGCCAGCTGCGCGAGCGTTGGGAAAGAGCCATAAAGTGGTGCAGCGTTGCTCATAAACGGCCGTAAAGTGGTGCGGCGTCGGAAGGGGCTACTGCGGCGGGTGGAACCACCACGTCTGGCCTTTGCCAATGAGCTCGAAGCCGCGGTTGCGGTAAAGCCGTTGACCGTCCGGCGTTGCGTTGAGCAGCAAATGCTCAGCCCCAGCGTTGAACGCCGCCTCGGACAATGCATTGAGCAGGGCAGTACCGAGCCCGGTACGGCGATGGTCGGGATCCACCACCATGTCAAAGATGCCCGCCAGGTGTTTTCCACCCAGTTGGTTCGGCGGCAAAAACCCGTAAGAGCGTCCCGCCCAGTTCTCCTCGTCGCGGGCAGTAGCCAGCCACACTTGATCGTCCGCGAGACAGGTCAACTCCACTCGGCCATCGGATACCTCACTGGCTGCCACTACGCTTTCTACATCGAGGGCGCGGGTCATCCACCAGGGCTGCCAGCCACGCTCAAAACGGTACGCCGGCAAGATCCCCTCCCGCACGGCCGCGTTCATCCAAATACCTACTGCGGTGGCGCCGCGACGTTCGGCCTCGGCCAAGGCCGGCTGCAGGCCGGCGTCGGTAATTTCCTGAGGGAACATGCACAACATTTCACGGGTTTCCGGAAGCCACACCCAGTCCATGCGATGCGTGGAAAAAGCCCGACCGCCCGTGGCCTCGGCCAGGGCACGGAACCAGGCGTGCTGTGTTCGTTGGCAATCTGCAAGTGTCACCATGGGACTAAACCAACCCTCGGCGTGCCAGCAGGGGAGCGGTATCGGCATCGCGGCCAGCAAAGTCCCTGAAAGCCTGCAATGGGTCAACGGAGAAACCGCGGCGGAGCAACGTGGTGCGGAAGTGTTCACCGTTGGAACGGTTGAGCCCGCCATTGGCTTTAAACCAGGCCACGGTATCGGCGTCGAGCACCTCGGACCAAATATAGGAGTAGTAGCCGGCTGCGTAACCGCCCGCGAAGATGTGGTTGAAGTAACCTGTCCGGTAGCGCGGCGGTACAGCGGCAAGATCCACGCCGGCAGCTGTCAAAGCTGCGGCCTCGAAAGCCCGTGGATCATCCACGGGGGCGCCCGGGGAGAGCTCATGCCATGCCAAATCCAATAATGTAGCGCCCAGGTATTCGGTGGTGGCGAACCCCTGGCCCCATAGCGCCGCGGCCTCGAGCTTCTCCGCCGTCCCCGCAGGCAGCGGTTCACCGGTGCGGTAATGCTTGGCGTAGTTGGCAAGCACCTCTGGCCACAGAATCCACATCTCATTCACCTGTGACGGGTATTCCACAAAGTCACGCGGAACGTTGGTGCCGGAGAACCTTGGGTAGCGCACAGAGGAGAACAGTCCGTGCAAGGCGTGGCCGAACTCGTGGAAGCACGTCACCACCTCGTCAAAGGTCAACAATGTTGGCTCCCCGGCGGGAGGCTTGGGAATGTTGAGGTTATTGACCACCACGGCATGGGTGCCTTCAAGGAATGACTGCTCCACGAAGGAGTTCATCCAGGCTCCGCCACGCTTGGTTTCACGCGTAAAGAAGTCGCCCAGGAACAATCCCACCGTGGAGCCGTCGGCATTATTGACTTCCCAAATCCGGACCTCAGGATGGTACCCGACGAGATCGCTGCGTAGGGTAAAAGTCACGCCGTAGAGCTGGGTGGCTGCATAGAAGACGCCGTTCTCCAGCACTGAGTCAAGCTCAAACCAGGGACGCAGCGCTGCAAGATCTACACCGTACTCATCCCGCCGAACCTGCTCGGAGTAAAACGCCCAGTCCCACGCCTCGATGGGGTGCCCGGCCACGGCTGCCAGCTTGGCTTCCTCAACACGGGCATTGCGCACAGCCGCGGAGGTGATGGGGGAGAGCATGGCTTGCACGGCCGCCAAGGAAGGGGCAGTCTGCGGTTCAAGGGAACGCTCCGCCTCTGAGGCGAAACCAAGCAATGCGGCCTTCTCTGCCCGCAGCGATGCCGTGGCGGCGGCCAAGCCCAGCACGTTTGAATCCACCGAACCACTGCCCCGGCTCACCGACGCGTGATGGAGCTTCCGGCGGGTCTCCCTGTTCGTCAGCACCTCAAGGGCAGGCTGTGCCGTGGGCAAAATCAGGGTCAGCAGGTAACCGTCCGGGTGACCGGCTGCGCGGGCTGCGGCAGCCGCCGTCGCCAGATCATCGGCGCTGAGCCCGTGGAGCTCGGCTACCTCCAGAACATGCAGGGCGGCATCGTTGCCGGCCTGCGTGACCTTCTGTGAAAATTCGGTGCTGAGGGAGGAAAGCTGGCCATTGAGTTCGCGCAAACGCTCCTGTGATGCCGCATTCAGCGCAACGCCGGCGCGCGTGAAGGACTTGCGGTACTCATCGAGTAACCGCACCGATTCGGCGTCCAAATCCGCAGAAGGTACGGCGAGCATGCGCTCATACAAGGCAGTATTGAGCAGCACCGTGTCCTCATGCTCGGCGAGCAGCGGGGCTAGCGTCGCCTCCAACGCCTGAACATCAGCTGTCCCATGGGAGCTGGCAATGTTGAAAAACACGTTCTGAACGCGCGTCAGAATCGCTCCGCTACGTTCCATAGCCAGCACGGTGTTCTCAAACGTTGCCGCGGCGCGGTCGTCCGTAATGGCAGCGATCTGTGCCAACTGTTGCGCAAAACCGGCCTCGAACGCGGGCAGGTAATGCGACACGTCGATGGCGGCAAAGTCCGGCAGCTGGCACTCCAGCGTGCTGGCCTGCAAGAACGGCTTGGGTGAGTTTTCCTCGGTCATGCTTTGACTCTTTCATGGTTTAACCCAAGGACGACGGCGAAACGAGAGTTTCGCCGTCGTCCTTGGAAAGGTGCCGCTTGGGTTTCGGTGGCTTACTTCTGTGTGAACACGAGGGACATGGGAGTGGTCTCCGTGGTCTGGCCCTGCGGGTTGTCGCGGAAGATGTTCTCCAAAACCGTCTTGGACAGCGCCGTGTCGTGACCCAAGGCCACTACGCCCAGATCATTGGCGTCCATGATGGCAGTTCCGGCAAATGTTGCCGCATATTCGGCCGGAACCGTGGCGCGGACCAGGGCGCTCAGGCGGGCTGCAACGCCGTCAGGGTCAATCGGTGCGTACTTCACCGAGTGAGTGGAGGTGCCCACCTGGTAGCCGGCTGCGCCGTCGATCGCGTTGATGTTGTGGCCTACCACTTCATAGAACACGCCCGACTTGCCCTGCAGCTTGCCCACAACGGAGCGAGCTGAGGCGTACATGATCTTGGGCAGGCCCACCTCATCGATGGCCAACTGCATGGACCAGGGGCTGGCCAAGCCAATGCCACCGGGGTTGCGGGTGACGAACTTGGAGAAGAACCGGGCCGCGTTGCTGACCTTGATGTCCCAGACCGGAATGGACCGGCCCTGGGTCATGGCCACAATCTTTTCCGAGAGGAACAGGTACCACGGGGTGTCCGAGGTGGCGGCGCCATGGTCCCCGCCAGCGGCAGGCAGGCCGTCAAAGAAGCGCTTGACGAACTTCATGACCTCCGGGTCAAAGTCTGTTTCCTTGTAGAAAACATCGGTGCGCAGCGGGTAGCGACGGAACGTGCCGGCACCATCGGGAACCGTGATGTCCAGCTGCTTGTCGGCATTGGGAATGTAATCGCTCTTACCAATGATGCCGGCCTTGACCTCGGGCACGTCAAAGAATTCGCGCAGCCACAGCTCGGTGTTGATCAGGCGCCAGAACACCATGGTGGAACCGCCGCTCTTGCCGCTGAGGAGCTCCTCGAACGCGTAAATGACAGCATCCTGGTTCCAGTACGGGCGGTTGCCGAAGGAGGTGGAGAGGAAGATCTCGTAGATCTTTTCCTTCATGTGCCCAAACCACTCCGCTTCCGGGGTGGTAAAACCAATCTTGTTGCGGCGGTTGCTGATCATTTCCGGCAGCAGCTCGCGCGTGGCATCACGCAGGATGCGCTTGTTCCAGCCGCCCTTGATGATGGATTCGTCATCAAGGCTGAAGAGGAACTTCACCACTTCCTTGTCCAGGAACGGCACACGGCCCTCGAGGGAGAAGCGCATGGTGTTCTTGTCCTCGTAGCGCAACACCGCCGGCAAGGACTTATGGAACAGGTCATCGATCAGGCGCAGCTTCAAGTTATCCGGGATGTTGGAGAACTTCTCAGCCTTGTACTTGGCTGTGAACTTCTTGTTCAACAGCGCCGAAACGCCAACTTCCTTCTTGAAGCTGAGCTTGCTCTGGATCCGGAAACGTGCCAGACGGAACAAGATGTCCGAGCTGGAGACCAATTCCTTGGCCAGCTTGGCGTTCTGACCGTTCTTCTTCAGCTGACGCAGGTACGCGAAGTAGTACGGGATGTAGCCGGCCATCATCTCGTCGGCACCCTGGCCATCGAGCAGAACGCTCACGTGCTTGGACGCTTCGCGCATCACCTGGTACTGGGCGTAGGGGCCCGAGGAGATGATGGGCTCCTCCATGGTGCGGATAAAGTCTTCCAGGTCATCCACAAATTCGCCCGGCTGGGGCAGAATCTTGTGGCTGATGACGTTGCCTTCACAACGGGCCAGTACGGCGTCTGCGTACTTTTCCTCGTCGTTGATGGAGTTGGGGAAAATCGCTGAGAACGTCTGCTGCTTGGCTCCGAGGGAATCGGTGGCTGCGGCGTTCTCCTGCATCAATTTGTTGATGGTAACAACGACGGCGGACGAGTCCAGTCCGCCTGACAAGGCGGTACCCACGGGGACTTCAGACTGCAGACGCAGACGGACACCTTCCGTGAAGCGTTCCCGGTATTCGTCAATGACGGCCTGGGAATACGGGGTTTCAATTTTGGCCAGTTCGGCCAGTTCTTCCTTGAACCGCGTGTACGAGCTGATGGTGGCGGTTCCGGCCGGTCCGGCTGCCGTGTCCACGGTGTTTACCACCAGCTTCTCGCCGGGCATGAGCTTCTGTACGCCGGCGAAGAACGTGTTGGCTTCGTCGTCGTGGATCCGGAACTGCAAGTAGCGGTACAAGATCCGCTCATCGACCTTGGCGGTGATCTTGTTGGAGGCCAGCAGCGGCTTGATCTCCGAGCCGAACAGCAGTGTGGGCGCCTCAGCGGTGCCGGCAGTGGCGTAGTACAGCGGCTTGATGCCGAAGTGATCCCGGGCCAGCACCAGACGGTTGTTCTTCCGGTCATGGATGGCGAAGCCGAACATGCCGTTGAACTTATCAAAGGCGGCATCTCCCCACTCTTCGTAAGACTGCAGGACAACTTCGGTGTCCGACTTCGTGGAGAAGGTGCGTCCCAGCGCCTCCAGCTCGGCACGCAGCTCAAGGTAGTTATAAACCTCGCCGTTGTACACCAGTACGGTTTCACCGTCAGCGCTGAACATGGGTTCCTGGCCATGGGCCACGTCAATGATGGAGAGGCGTCGATGCGCCAGTCCTACGTTGCCCTGCGTGTAGATGCCCTCACCATCGGGGCCTCGATGCACCATGCAGGCATTCATCTCCTGCAACAGGGATTCATCGTCCCCATAACCGTAGTAACCGGCGATTCCGCACATACTTACTTACCTCATCTTTAGTACGTCAGTCCTGCGGTCAATGCTACTTGCTTGCGTCGGACTTGTTGCCCACCCAGCCCGGCGCGTGAGGGAAGTTAAAAGTGTGAGATAGCGCCCACATATGATGGGGACGTGACTTTTGACTCCACCATAAACACAGTAAACGGGCCCACCGTAGGAATTCTGGCGCTGCAGGGAGATGTTCGCGAACATGCCCGCGCCATCGAAGCGTGCGGCGGCAAGGCTGTTGCCGTGCGCCGCCCTGGCGAGTTGGCCGCCGTCGACGGTTTGATCATTCCAGGCGGGGAGTCAACCACTATTGACAAGCTCACCCGGATCTTCGAGATGCGCGATCCGCTCCGTGAACGGATTGCCGCGGGACTGCCCGTGTACGGCAGTTGCGCCGGGATGATCATGCTGGCCCATGACATCGCCGACCCCGCCACGGATATGGCAGGTAACCCGCAGCAGACACTGGGCGGACTGGACATCACGGTGCGCCGCAACGCCTTTGGCCGCCAAGTTGACTCCTTTGAAACGGAGCTCGACTTCACGGGCTTGGCTCCGGCTGGCCAGCCCGAATCGCCGCTGCATGCCGTCTTTATTCGGGCGCCGTGGGTGGAGCGTGTGGGGGACGGGGTGCAGGTGCTCGCCAGCGTAACTCTGCCGGACGCTGCGCAAAACGATAGGATTGATTCAGAAGTTCGTGCTGTCGCCGTTCGTTCACGGCATTTGCTGGCCACCTCCTTCCATCCGGAAGTGACGGGGGAGCGCCGCATCCATGAGCTATTTATTCGAATGATTAGAGGAGAAGCGTAACTATGTCAGGCCACTCCAAATGGGCAACCACCAAGCATAAGAAGGCAATTCTCGACAGCCGTCGGGCGAAGTCGTTTGCCAAGCTCATCAAGACCATCGAAGTTGCTGCCCGCGGTGGCGGAGCCGACCTCCAAGGCAACCCGGCGCTGGAACTTGCCGTCTCCAAGGCTAAGAAGACCTCGGTTCCCGCTGACAACATTGACCGCGCCATCAAGCGCGGTGCCGGCCTGCTCGGTGAAGCCGTCGATTACCAGACCATCATGTACGAAGGCTACGGCCCGGCCGGTTCAGCGATCTTGATTGAATGTCTGACCGACAACAAGAACCGTGCAGCCTCCGAGGTGCGTTTGGCCGTGGGTCGCAACGGCGGCAACATGGGCGATCCCGGTTCCGTTGCCTACATGTTCACCCGCAAGGGCATTGTGGGTCTGCCCAAGAATGATTTGACCGAAGATGATCTGCTCATGGCCGTCCTGGACGCCGGTGCTGAAGAGGTCAAGGACCAGGGCGAAAGCTTTGAAGTGATCTCCGATCCTCAGGACCTGCCGGCCATCCGCGCAGCCCTGACCGAGGCCGGCATTGAGTATGAGTCCGATGAGGCTGGCTTTGTCCCGTCCATGCAGGTTGAACTCGATGTCGAGAACGCCCGCAAGTTCATGAAGCTCTACGACGCTCTGGAAGATCTGGACGACGTTCAGAACATTTACTCCAACGCAGACATGAGCGCAGAGGTTCTCGCCGCGCTTGACGAGGACTAGGAACTGCGTGTTCTAGGAGTTGACCCGGGCTTGACCCGGTGCGGGCTCGGCGTTGTTGACGTCGCCCCCAACCGCCAGGCCACCCTTGTCGGGGTCGGTGTGGTGGGAAGCTCGCATGAATTGAGCCTTGACGCCCGGCTGCTGGTGATCGCGGAAGCGGTGGACCAGTGGCTGGACGCGTTTAAGCCCGATGTTTTGGCCATTGAACGCGTCTTTGCCCAAACCAACCTCAGCACCGTGATGGGTGTGGCCCAGGTATCCGGGGTGGTCATGGTCTCTGCGGCCCGGCGCGGGATCCCGGTGGCCATGCACACGCCGTCGGAAGTGAAGGCCGCTGTCACCGGCAATGGCCGCGCCGACAAAGAGCATGTCACGGCGATGGTTACCCGGCTGCTGCGCCTGTCTGAACCTCCCCGGCCCGCCGATGCTGCGGACGCCTTGGCGCTGGCCATTGCGCACGCCTGGCGCAGCGGGAACTCCGTGGGTAAGGACTCTGCAGGTACGACGGCGGCCCAGCAGCTTTGGCGTGATGCCGAGGCTAAGTCTCAAGTGAAGAAGAACAAGGAAAAGCCTAACGCCAAGTGGCGCTAGATGTTTAGTACGTATGTTCGATACAATGGGTAATAATGAACGTGGCCAGTCGGTCCGGTTTTTGTCAGGAGACGCAAGCAATGATCAGTTTTGTCCGTGGGCCGGTGGCTTCGCTTTCCTTGGCTCAGGCCGTTATCGACGTCAATGGTATTGGCATGCTGGTGCATGCCACACCCAAAACCTTGGGCGGATTGCGGCTGGGGGAGGAGGCAACCCTCACCACTGCCATGATTGTGCGCGAAGATTCCATGACACTTTTTGGCTTTGCCGACGCCGGTGAGCGGGAGGTCTTCGACACGCTGTTGACCGTCAGTGGCATTGGACCTCGCTTGGCGCTTGCCATTCTGTCCGTGCTGGAACCGGAGAGCATCAGGATCGGTGTGGACACCGGCGATGGCAAGGTCTTTACAAAGGTCCCGGGCGTGGGTCCCAAGGTTGCCGGACGCATTGTCCTGGAGCTCAAGGGCAAGCTCAAACCGACAGGGGAGGCCGTGGCCGCTGCCCCTGCCGCAGCTGCCGCGATGGAATGGAAGGATCAGGTTGTGGCCGCCATGACCAGCTTGGGCTGGAATGAACGTGATGCGCTCAAGGCTATTGATGCCGCCGTAGCTGCCGAGCCTGAACTGGCACAAGGCGCCAACGTGCCGGCCGTGCTGCGGGCAACCCTGCGCTGGCTCGGTCAGGACCACACCAGAGCCAAGAGCGGTGTGCGCTAGAACATGGCTGCCATGGATAATTCAATCCCGCTCCTGCCGGGTCAGATCAGTATTGGCGAGGCTGGCGGCAACACTAACGCCAGCGCCGGCCGCGGTGCCGCCAGTGAACTGGCTGCACCCGTGGCGGAGCCCGAAGAACGCGAACTCGAAGCGGCCTTGCGACCCAAAAACCTTGACGATTTTGTGGGTCAGGAACGTGTCCGCAAACAGCTGTCGCTGGTGCTGGCTGCCTCGAAAATTCGTGGACGCAGCGCCGATCACGTACTGATGTCAGGCCCTCCCGGCCTAGGTAAAACCACTCTCGCCATGATTGTTGCCGCCGAAATGAACGCGCCCTTGCGCATCAGTTCGGGCCCGGCCATTCAGCACGCTGGGGACCTCGCCGCCATCTTGTCCTCGCTCACCGAGGGCGAGGTGCTGTTCTTGGATGAAATTCACCGCATGTCTCGCCCCGCCGAGGAAATGCTGTACATGGCCATGGAAGATTTCCGTGTGGACATCATTGTCGGCAAGGGTGCCGGAGCCACGGCCATTCCCTTGGAGTTGCCATCGTTCACCCTAGTTGGTGCTACCACCCGCGCCGGTCTGTTGCCGGGTCCGCTGCGCGACCGTTTTGGATTCACCGGGCATCTGGAGTTCTACTCGGTTGCCGAACTTGAACTGGTGTTGCGCCGTTCCGCTGGAATGTTGGATTTAAAGCTCACCAGCGCCGGTTTCGCAGAAATTGCCGGGCGCTCCCGTGGCACACCACGCATCGCCAACAGGCTGCTGCGCAGAGTCCGTGACTGGGCGCTGGTCCATGGCATCGAATCCATTGATGCCCGCACCGCTTCAGCGGCTCTGGACATGTATGAGGTGGACGCCCGCGGTCTGGACCGCTTGGACCGTTCTGTTCTTGAAGCTCTGGTCAATAAGTTCAACGGCGGGCCCGTAGGTTTGTCCACGCTAGCCATCGCCGTGGGGGAGGAGCCTGAAACCGTGGAGACGGTGGCAGAACCCTTCCTGGTGCGTGAAGGTCTGTTGGGCAGAACCCCCGCGGACGCATCGCCATGCCGGCGGCATGGGCTCACCTTGGGCTGAAAATGCCCGGCAACGCCGTTGCCGCTGCCATGATCCCCTTTGACGGGGATGACAACGACGTTTGAGGCACTGAGGTTTGAGGCATAGTCGTTTGGGGTAGTGCATGAGGGAAGTGCCGTCGTCGACAGTTTTGAATTCCGCTCAGAGCGGTATATGTAGCGGCACAAAAGCGTCATTTGAGGTTTTTTGCGCGCAATGTGTGTAAATATGCGCGGTTCTGGGTTGATTCTCATCCCACGTCCAGCTTTACCCTCTAGACTGTTATGACGTCCGGCACGTTTGTTTCGAGCTGACTTGACCTTGAACTTCAAAGAATGGAAATCCAGCTGTGGCCTTGAGTAGTAATCTGACCAACAACTCCACCCTCGGGGGTTCTCATGGACCCGATGAGTATTCTCTTGTTCGTCATGTTTGGACTGCTCATCTTCATGATGATGCGCAAGCAAAAGAAGGCCAAGGCTGCGGCTGCTGAAAAGCGTTCCAAGCTGGCCCCGGGTGTTGAGATCATGACCAACTTTGGCCTTTTCGGCAAGGTTCTTTCCATTGATACTGAGGAGAACAAGATCCTCATGGAAATCTCCCCCGGAACCACGGCAACCGTGCACAGCCAGACTGTTGCCAAGATCATTGAGCCTGCGGATGCGGTTGAGGCCATTGTTCCCGATGATGCATCGTCATTGACCTTGAACCTTGACAAGGCCCCCGATGCTCCTGAGTCCGTAGAAGACTCCTTGGAACGTCTGAACAACAAAGACAACAAAGACAACTAGCCTTATCCGGGTTGGCGGCTGCTGTGCAAAGGACTTCCTTGGCGCAGCAGCATTGCCATGTTCACAATCCCGTGACCAATAGAAGGATCCCTTGATGGCACGAACAGGTCCGGCGTCAACAGCTCGCAGAACTCTTCTGTGGCTTGCGGCGCTCATTATTGCATGCACCCTGGCAGTAGGTGGCGGCGTCCTCGCCGGGGCCACCACTTGGGCGCCAAAGCTCGGCCTTGACCTTGAGGGCGGTACCCAGATGATTCTGGCGCCCAAGGTTGAAGGAACTAGCAATATCGCCGCTGAACAATTGGACCAGGCTGTGTCCATTATTCGCCAGCGTGTGGACGGTTCGGGTGTCTCTGAAGCCCAGATCTCCACGGAAGGCGGGCGCAACGTTGTTGTAAGCATGCCGGGTAAGCCCACGGATGAGGAGCGTAACCTCATCAAGGCTTCTGCCAACATGAACTTCCGCCCTGTCATTGCCGCGACTCAGGCTCCCACCGGTGCCGTCCCGGAAGCTGAGCGGACTGCCGCGGATAAGCTGCCGGTTCCCACGGCCGCACCGCTTAACGCCAGCGATCCCAACTGGGTTGATGCGGCGCTCATGAAGCAATTTGAAGCTACCAGCTGTATTGCCCCGCTGACGGAACGCCCTACCACGTCGGATGCGAACAAGCCGATTGTCAGCTGTGAACCCGATACCGGTTTCAAGTACATCCTCGGTCCGGTGGAAGTTCCCGGCAAGTGGATCAAGACCGCTTCCTACGGCCTGCAGTCCGGTGCTCAAGGTGCCACAACCAACCAGTGGTCAGTTCAGCTGACCTTGGAGAAGCCGCAGGGTGCTGATGCGTTCAAGACAGTAACTCAGCGCTTGTATGCAAAGTACTTGGCAAATCCGAACGATCCTCAGGCACGTTTTGCCATTGTCCTTGATGACAGCATCGTTTCAGCGCCTGCTTCTCAAGCGGTCATCACTGACGGTCAGTCATCCATCACTGGTAACTTCACCGAAGCCAGCGCCAAGGCTCTGTCCGACCAGCTCAAGTTCGGTTCGCTACCCATCAGCTTCGAGATTCAGAGCGAAGTTCAGATCTCGGCGACCCTTGGTCTGCAGCAGCTGGAAATGGGTCTTTTGGCCGGTTTGATTGGTCTTGGCCTCGTGGTCATCTATTCACTGTTCCAGTACCGCGCGCTTGGTCTGGTCACCATTTTCTCCTTGGTCATTGCAGGTGTTCTGACCTACTTGGCGATCGTGCTGCTGGGCTGGGCGGAAAACTACCGTCTGTCCCTTGCTGGCGTGGCGGGTATCATCGTGGCCATTGGCCAGACCGCTGACTCGTTCATTGTGTACTTCGAACGCGTCAGAGATGAGTTGCGAGACGGTCGAGGACTTGTTGCCGCCGTGGAAAACGGTTGGGAGCGCGCCAAGCGGACCATCCTTGCGTCAAAGGCCGTGAACGTTCTCGCTTCCTTGGTCCTGTATTTTGTCTCTGTTGGCAGCGTCAAGGGCTTCGCTTTTACTCTTGGTCTGACAGCGGTGGCCGACCTTATTGTGGTCTTCATGTTCACCCACCCCACGCTGCAGTTGCTGGCACGCACCAAATTCTTCGGCGAAGGACACAGCTTCTCAGGTCTTGATCCGAAGCAGCTTGGCGCCATTCCGCTGTACCGGGGCGCCGGGCGATTCCGTACTCCGGAAGAAACCGCAGCCGTGGTCAAGGGCAAGAACGTCCGCGCCGCTGGCGAAGCCGAACGCCGCCAAACCATCGCTGAGCGGCGGTTGGCTGCCAAGGAAGCAGAAATGGTTGGCAGCAAGGGCGCCGGGGCCGCAAAGTCCGAGTCCAGTGCCTCGAAGGAGAGCAAATAATGAAGAGTTTCGCTACTTTCGGCAATGAGCTGTACACCGGTGAGCGGTCTTACGAGTTCGTTGGAAAACGCAAGATTTGGTTCAGCATTGCTGGCGTCTTGGTTTTGCTTTCCATCTTGTTCCCTCTGTTGGGTGGCGGGTTCAACTTCGGCATTGATTTCCGGGGCGGTTCCCAGTTCACCATTTCGCAGGTGACGAGCACTGATGTTGCCATCGGTCAAGCGGCTGTTGCCAAGGCTGCCCCGGGTACGGCGGCAGTTGTCACCAACGTGGCCGGCGACACCATGCAGGTGCAGACTGACAGGCTCAGCGACGACCAGACTCTGGCCGTCAAGGATGCCCTGAAGTCTGCTTATGGTGTCACTGAGGACCACATCACCTCCACCTTTGTTGGCCCCAGCTGGGGACAGGACGTCTCCCGTCAGGCCATCATCGGCTTCATCGTGTTTGTCCTGTTGGCCACCGTCTTGATGGCTCTTTACTTTAGGACCTGGCGCATGTCCATTGCGGCCATGGTGGGCCTGCTGGTGGTTATGGCTGTCACCGCTGGTATCTACGCCGTGTCCGGTTTCGAGGTCACGCCGTCGGCCATCATTGGCTTCCTGACAATCTTGAGCTATTCGCTATATGACACGGTGGTGGTGTTTGACAAGATTCGAGAAAACACGCAAGACATCACCAAGTCTGAGCGCCGGACGTTTGCCGAAGAGGTCAACCTCGCAGTGAACCAGACTCTGGTGCGATCCATCAATACCATGATGGTAGCGGTGCTGCCTGTGGCATCCATTCTGTTCATCGGTGCACTCCTGCTCGGTGCCGGTACCCTGCGCGACCTCTCGCTGGCCTTGTTTATCGGAATTATTGTGAGCACCTTCTCCACGATCTTCGTGGCTGCTCCCATGTACTCATGGCTGCGCGAGCGTGAACCCGCTCTGGCCAAACAGGCCAAAAAGGTGCAACAGCGCCGCGCCAATGACGCAGTTGCCGTGTCCGCTACGGCTTAGGGATCCGCCACTGAAGTCTCTGCGGCCCCCAACAGGGCCGGGGTCGAATGCTACGCATTCGACCCCGGCCCTGTTTTGGTCAACATTGCTCTGCTGGGCACCTTAGACTGGGTTAATGCCCCGGCGCAGGGGCGCACAGGACGTACGTGTGTGAGGGAGGTAATGCGTTGAACGATGAATCGCCCTCGCATGAGCTAGCGACAGATTCCGGCGTGAAAGCGCAGCCCACCGGTGAAGGTTCCGGTCAGCGGCCTGCAGATATTCGGCCCACCTTTCCAGGTCGCCGTGAACGCACTAGGTCACGCCTAGCCCGCCTCACCGGCTGGTCCACGGAAAGCTACTCACCCATCCTGGAGCCTTTGTTGCGCATTGTGCGCGCCAAGAACCCCAAAGAAGACCTGGACCTGCTCCAGCGCGCCTTCGTCATTGCCGAAAAGTACCACGACGGCCAAAAGCGCAAGAGTGGAGATCCCTACATCACCCACCCTGTTGCCGTGGCCACCATCTTGGCTGAAATGGGCCTCAGCGGCAGCACCCTGGCCGCAGCACTGCTGCATGACACGGTGGAAGACACGCCCTACACCCTGGCTGAGCTGGAACGTGACTTCGGCAAGGAAATCACTCTGCTGGTGGACGGCGTCACCAAATTGGACAAGGTTGATTACGGCGAGGCCGCGCAAGCTGAAACGCTGCGCAAGATGGTCATTGCCATGTCCAAGGACATCAGGGTCCTGGTCATCAAGCTGGCTGACAGGCTACATAACGCGCGTACCTGGCGTTTTGTCTCAGCCCAGTCATCGAGTAAGAAGGCCCGGGAAACCCTCGATATTTTTGCTCCGCTAGCCCACCGCCTTGGCATGAATGCCATGAAGTGGGAATTGGAGGAGCTCTCCTTCGCTGCCTTGTACCCGAAGGTGTACGAGGAAATTGTGCGCATGGTCCAGGACCGCTCACCCGAGCGTGAAAAGAAGCTCGGGTTGATCCGCCGTGAACTGCTTGACGTTCTGCGTGTCACCAAGATCAAGGGTGAAATCAGCGGCCGGCCCAAGCACTACTACTCCATCTATCAAAAGATGGTGGTTCGCAAAAAAGAATTCGATGACATTAACGACCTCATTGGGGTTCGTGTCTTGGTGGAGACAGTGGGAGACTGTTACGCCATGCTGGGCGAGGTCCATTCACTCTGGACGCCCTTGGTGGGACGCTTCAAGGATTACATCGCGCTGCCCAAATTCAACATGTACCAGTCACTGCACACCACGGTGCTGGGTCCCGGCGGCAAGCTCGTGGAAATTCAGATCCGGACCCGAGAAATGCACCAGCGGGCCGAATATGGCGTAGCGGCGCACTGGATGTACAAGAGCGGCAACAAGGCACCAGCTGGCACCAATCAGGACGATATGAGCTGGCTGCGTTCCCTCATGGACTGGCAGCGCGAGACAGTGGACCCGGGCGAGTTCTTGGACTCCATGCGCTTTGAAATGAACGCCAAAGAAGTGTACGTGTTCACACCCAAGGGCAAGGTGGTGGCACTGCCAGCCGGGGCAACCCCTGTGGACTTCGCCTACTCCGTGCACACCGAGGTGGGGCACCGGACCATTGGCGCCCGCGTCAACGGAAAACTTGTGCCACTGAACAGTGAACTTTCCAACAGCGACACCGTGGAGATCTTTACCAACAAGGCCGAAGGTGCCGGTCCCAGCCAGGACTGGCAGAACTTCGTCAAGAGCCCCCGGGCCAGGAATAAGATCCGTCAGTGGTTCACCAAGGAACGCCGCGACGAGTCCATTGAAAAGGGCAAGGAACTCCTCACGAAGGCTATGCGGAAGGCGAACCTGCCCCTGCAGAAAATGATGACCCATGACGCCCTCATGGCCGTCACCGAGCACTTCCACTATCAAGACATAGCTGGTCTCTACGCAGCCGTGGGGGACGGGTATACCTCCGCCCAATCAGTGGTGGAGCGCCTCCGCGACGTCATGGGTGTGGCAGATGTTGAAGAAGTTGCCCCGCCGTTGGAAACTCGTGTTTCCAACGCCCGGTCAAGGATTTCAAACTCCGGAGTGATCGTCCACGGCGTGGACGATGTCCTGGTGAAACTGGCCAGGTGCTGCACTCCGGTGCCGCCGGATCCCATCTCAGGTTTTGTTACCAAGGGCTCGGGTATTTCTGTGCATCGCCGTGACTGCCCCAACCTCCTGCACCTCAAACATGAGCCGGACAAGCTGGTCGAGGTTGATTGGGCCCCCACACAATCGGGAGTTTTCCTGGTGGAAATTCAAGTTGAAGCACTGGACCGCAAGAGCCTGCTCTCCGACGTGACCCGAGTCTTGGCGGAAAATCATGTGAACATTCTGGCCGCCAGCGTCAACACCAGCACCAACCGTGTTGCCATCTCCAAGTTCGCGTTCGAAATGGGTGACCCCAAGTACCTGGACCACGTCCTGAACGCGGTGCGACGCATCGACGGCGTGTACGACGTCTACCGGGCCACCGGTTCCCAGCGCCGCGCCTAGATCTGGTGGCGCCCAGCGCTTGTTCCTCCTAGAGTTCCGGCTCCGCTGGCGGCGGAGCTAGGAGCGGGGCCAGGAACGCTTGGAGCATGGCGGTCTGCTCTGCGGGGTCCAGGGCCGTGCCCTCGAGGTCGAGGAACATGCCCTCCTCGAGGGAGCGGCCCCCGGGGTCTGGGAGCATTGACTGCACAAGGGCCTGACCGCGGATTTTGCCGGGGACGTGCGGTGCTTCTGAGAGGGCGCGGAGAATACGCTCGAGCGGACACCCCAGGGCAGGCTCCCCGGCGAGGGCAGCCACGACAGGGCGAGCCAGCGCTTCCGGTGCACTCCGGGCCACATCCAACGCTGTGCGCAAACCGTCGGTCAGCCTCGTGGTCTCTAGTGCGAGCACGCAGTGTGCATCCAGCTGGACCTGCCGCACCGAGCAGCCGCTGCGGCGCGGCAGCGAGGCACTGTTGCCATCATTTTCCACCAGCAGGGCAATCTCGCCCGGCGGTGGAGCGCAACCGTACACCCACGCCGCAGTGAGCTGGCTCAACACTGCCCGGTGGCTCAGAAAGGCAGGGATGTGGTGTGCCAGCGCCGCCGCCCGGACGGCAGGGGTTTCAGGAAGCGAGGATGGCCGGAAAACCTGACCAAAAACGTGGCTGAGCACCCCGTCCATGGCCATGGCTGACAACTCGGAAAAGATGAAGAGAGTTCCCGGCGCCAGAAGCGTCTCGATCTGTGCATTGGCTGAGTTTGATGGGTCTGTTGGGTTTGTTGGGTTTGTTGGGATTGTCATCCCTCAAGCGTGCACCGCCTTGCGGCGAAGAAAAAGACCCCCTGGCTAGGCTGTGGACAACCTAGCCCGGGGGCCTTGTAAAACCGTGAAAACCGTCTCAAACTGCTCGCGGATTATGCCCGCAGGAGCTCAAGATCAGGAGAAATCCGCAGCGGCCTTCTGGATTTGCTCCAGCCACAGCTCACGGGCGGCCAACGCCTCGGTGGCCTTGGCGACCTTGCGGGCATCCCCGGCCTTCTGCGCGGCAGCCAGATCGTCCTTCAGCCCTGCAATGGTGGCTTCGAGCTGGCTCAGCGCGCTGCTGGTGCGAGCCTTGGCTTCGGGATCGCTGCGGCGCCAGTTGTCGTCCTCAGCGGAGCGGACAGCTTCTTCAACCTTGCGCAGGCCAGCCTCAACACGCGCCATGTCATTGCGCGGCACCTTGCCGGCTTCTTCCCAGCGGTCACGGATGGACTGCAGCGCCTTCTTGGCGGCGTTGAGGTCCTTGATCGGCAGCAGTGCCTGAGCTTCGGTGATCAGCGCTTCCTTGACGACCAAGTTGGCACCGAACTCCTCATCCAAGGCGTTGTTGGTGGCCTGGCGGGCGGCAAAGAACTTATCCTGCGCACCGCGGAAGCGTGCCCAGAGTGCGTCGTCGTCCTTGCGGCTGGCCCGCGGGGAGCTCTTCCACTGGTCCATGAGGCGGCGGTACTCGCCTGCAGCAAAGCCCCAGTCGGTGGAGGTGGCCAGTTCCTCAGCAGCGGCGATCAACGCTTCTTTGGTGCTCTTGGCTGTCGCGTTGGTGCTGTCCAGCTGTGAGAAGTACGCGCGGCGGTGGCGGTCAAAGACTGTCCGGGCGCTGCGGAAACGCTTCCACAGGCCTTCTTCCGTGGCACGGCCCAGACGCATTCCCGACTTCTGGGCGTTCTTCCACTGCTCGAACAGCTCGTTCATGCGTGCGCTGCTGATCTTCCACTGAATGGTGGCGGGATCCTCGGCAGAAATGGTCTCGGCCTCGGCCACAATCGCTTCACGGGCGGCAAGTTCGACGGCGCGAGCCGAGTCGTGTGCCGAGCGCTCCTGCGCAGCCAGTGCCTTGATGTTCTCTTCAAGGGTGACTAAACGAGCAAGAGCTGCGTTGACGTCGCCCACGGAGGTGCGCTCTCCCAACTGCTCGCGCAGGTGGGTCACGGTTTTGTTCATATCCGTGGTGGGGGCCTTGGCCTCAACACGCTGCTCGAGCAGAACAACCTGGGCCAGGATGTCATCAAACTTGCGCACAAAGTAGCTCAGGGCCTCGTCCTGCGTGGCGCCGGGGTACTGGCCAACAGGGAACTCTTCTCCGTCCAAGAGCAAGAAGACGTGGCCGTCTTCTTCGGCGCGGCCAAACTTGGCGGCTTCGGCCAAGTTGACGGCGGGAGCTGCCGGGGCGGGCACGGGGGCTGAAACTGCTGGCGCAGCCGGTGCCTTGGGGCGCGCGGCAAATGCGGCCGGGGAAGGTGAGGGAGCCGGAACGGCTGCCGGAGCAGGGGCGGGAGTTGCCGCCGTCGTGCTTTCTACAGTGGCATTTTCCGTTACGGGAAGCTCTGTTGTTGAGGCAAGTGTTTCGTCGGATTCTTGACTGTGTGTCACCGCTAAAAGTCTTTCGCTTGATGGATGCTGGCAGATGGAACAAACGAATCTGGCCAGGACCGCTGTGGTGCTTTTCCCTGAGATGCGCGGCTGTGCCGCATCAGGGAAGGCCTGATGAAAACTAGTTGAGCTTGAACGAGTCTATCGTCACCTTGGTGTTGGGTGCACCGTCAGATGCTCCTCCGGTGATCCCGTCCTTAGCAATGGCGGTGACAACGTCAAGGCCGCTGGTGACCTTTCCGACGATCGTGTAGCCACCGTCGGTCTGAGGCAAGTTGGTGTCTTCATAGGTAATGAAGAACTGGGTGCCGTTGCTGTAGGTGGTGTTAGCGCGCGCTACAGCGATGGTTCCGGCCGGGTACACGCCGTCCGCCGGGGTGTTTTCTACCGGACCCCACTGGTAGCTGGGATCGCCTGCGCCGTCGCCCTTAAGCGAGCCGCACTGGATCAGGCCGAAGTTGGGCGAGTTGGTGAGGCGGTGGCAGCTTTTGCCCTTCATGAAGCCGGAGTCGGCCAGAGACTTGAACACGGCGGCGGCCTGCGGAGCCTTGGTACCGTCAAGCTCCACACCTAGCGGCTTGCCATTGAGCGTCAAGGTGCCGGTGAATGTTTTGCCTGTGGCGGTGTCTGCCTTGGGAACCGTGGGGCTGTTGGTCTGTGCCGGGGCAGCCTCGGTGGCCGCAGCCGTTGGCGCTTCCGTTGCGCTAGCAGCAGGAGCGGAACTGTTCGCGGAGGCACCCGGGTCAGCTACGACGTCGTCCGTCTGAGGAGTGAACACCGTCAAGGCCAGCACAATGGCCAGGACCACGGCGACGCCGATCGCGATGAAGGCGATGAGGTTGTCACGCTTACGCCGCAGGACCTGTTCCCGTTGGAAAGCCTGGTTGGCCTCCATGCGCGCCACACGGGCCTTGGTTTCGCGGGTGGACTTGTTGCTGTTGACCAACGGTGCCTCTTCCTTCAAATGGAACTTCTCTGTTCACGCGGCGCTGTCGCGGCCGGGTAGGTTAGGGGTGTGCTGCCAAACCTTATAAAATGGCAGCCGGTGCCAGTTTACCCATGTAATGCACGCCCACTGGTGAGCATGACATGGCCGCGGCGCACCGTTACGTTTACCCGCCCCGCCGGGTCCTGCGAGCAACTTTGTGGACCCGGTGCATGTTAGGAGAGCAACACCCATGGCACGCAACGCCTCCTTGTCCGGTTTTCCCGAGTGGCTTCCCGAGGAGCGCCTGGTGGAGGCGCATGTGCTGGACACTTTGCGCCGCACCTTCGAGCTGCACGGATTCAGCTCCATTGAAACGCGGGCTGTAGAAACCGTTGGCCATCTTCTGCGCAAGGGGGAGATCGACAAGGAAGTGTACGGGCTCTCCCGGCTGCAGGACGACGACGGAAACACCGCCGTGGCCTCCAAGGACGATCCCAACGCGCTGGCCCTGCACTTCGATCTGACGGTGCCCTTTGCCCGCTACGTTGTGGAAAACGCCGGCTACCTGTCCTTCCCGTTCCGCCGGTACCAGATCCAGAAGGTGTGGCGCGGCGAGCGTCCCCAGGAGGGCCGCGCCCGCGAATTCACGCAGGCGGACATTGATGTAGTGGCCGACGGCGTCCTGCCCTTCCGCTATGACGTGGAACTTGCGCTGGTCATCGCCGAGGCGCTCTCGGCCCTGCCGATCCCCGCCTTCAAGCTGCGCATCAACAACCGCAAGCTGGCCGAGGGTTTCTACCGCGGCATCGGCCTGACCGATACCGCTGGTGTGCTGCGCAGCATCGACAAGCTGGAGAAGATTGGCGCGGAACGGGTTGCCGAACTGCTCAAGAATGAGCTCGGTGCTACCGATGAGCAGGCTGCCAAGGCTCTGGCTCTGGCCTCCATCCGCACGGAAGACACTTCCTTCGTGGCTGCTGTGCGCGCACTGGGCGTCACCGACGAGCTCATGGAAGAGGGCCTGAACGAGCTCGAGCAGGTCATTTCTGCGGCCGTCAAGAGTGCACCCGGCTCCGTTGTGGCAGATCTCTCCATTGCCCGTGGTTTGGATTACTACACGGGCACTGTTTACGAGACTGTGCTGGTGGGCCATGAGCAGTTGGGTTCCATCTGCTCCGGCGGTCGCTACGACGCCTTGGCCTCCAAGGGCAACCGCAAGTTCCCCGGTGTTGGGCTGTCCATTGGCGTCACCCGCCTCGTGGCACGGATCCTCAGCCAGGAATTCGCCAAGGCCTCACGCTCCGTCCCCACGGCCGTGCTGGTGACCTTGGTTGATGAGGACAGCTGGGGAGATGCCCAGGATGTGGCAACTGCCCTGCGCGCCCGCGGAATCTCCACGGAAGTTGCCGCCAAGGCGGATAAGTTCGGCAAGCAGATCAAGTACGCGGACAAGCGCGGCATTCCCTATGTCTGGTTCACCGACGAGTCCGGTGCGCACCAGGTCAAGGACATTCGCTCCGGCGACCAGGTCGAAGCGGACCCCGCCACGTGGATGCCGCCCGCCATCGACCTGACCCCGCAGATCATCGTGGCGTAAGGCTCGATTCTCGGCTTCGCTGCATCGATCCGTGAGAAGTGGTCGTTATGGTGGGCGGATAACAGCCATTTCTCACGGATCGATGCAGGACCACTGGGTGGCAGAGCCCACTCGACCACGGGGATACTCAATCACCGGTAAACTTCATATCAAACACTTGTGCGGCCCGGAATCGCGGGCTGTTAACCACCATTGAAAGGAATGTTGTGCTGCGCACACATGACCTAGGCTCCTTGCGGGCTGAACATATTGGCCAAACCGTCACGCTTTCGGGCTGGGTTGCCCGTCGCCGTGATCACGGCGGAGTGGCTTTCTTGGACCTGCGTGACGCATCCGGTGTGGCACAGATTGTGGTGCGTGAGGAAGAAATCTTCCACGCATTGCGTAACGAATTTGTTTTGCAGATCACCGGAACGGTCTCTCGCCGCCCGGAAGGCAACGAAAACGCGGCTCTCGCCACAGGTGAGATCGAAGTCATGGCCGATGAGGTTATCGTCCTGAACGAAGCGGCCCCGTTGCCGTTCCAGGTGGATGACCATGTTGAGGTGGGTGAGGAAGCACGCCTGAAGCACCGCTACCTGGACCTGCGCCGCCCGGGCATGCAGCGCAACATGCGCCTGCGCTCCGAAGCCAACCGTGTTGCCCGCAACTTGCTGCACGATCAGGGTTACATCGAGATTGAAACCCCCACACTGACCCGCTCCACCCCTGAGGGTGCCCGCGACTTCGTGGTGCCGGCACGTCTGGCTCCCGGTTCCTGGTACGCACTGCCGCAGTCCCCGCAGTTGTTCAAGCAACTCCTGCAGGTGGGTGGCTTCGAGAAGTACTACCAGATAGCCCGCTGCTACCGCGACGAAGATTTCCGTGCGGACCGCCAGCCCGAGTTCACCCAGCTCGACATCGAAGCCAGCTTCGTTGACCAGGATGACATCATCGCCTTGGGCGAAAAGGTTGTCGCCGAGTTGTGGAAGCTGATCGACGTTGAGATCCCGATGCCGATCCAGCGCATGACGTACCGCGACGCCATGGCCCGCTTCGGCTCCGACAAGCCGGATCTGCGCTTCGGCCTGGAACTGAGCGACCTGACCGAATTCTTCAAGGACACCGACTTCGGCGTCTTCAAGGCTCCCTACGTGGGCGCCGTTGTCATGCCCGGCGGAGCCTCCCAGCCTCGCCGCCAGCTGGACGCTTGGCAGGAATGGGCCAAGCAGCGCGGCGCCAAGGGCCTGGCCTATGTCCTGATCAAGGAAGAGGGCGAGCTCACCGGCCCGGTTGCCAAGAACTTGACCGACACCGAGCGTGCCGGCCTGGCCGAAGCTGTTGGCGCCAAGACCGGCGACGCCATCTTCTTCGCCGCCGGCGAGGTTGCCCCTTCCCGTGCACTGCTGGGTGCCGCTCGTGTTGAGATCGGTCACCGCACCGGCCTGATCAACCCGAAGGATTGGGCGTTCGTGTGGGTTGTTGACGCTCCCATGTTCGAGCCCACCAGCGTTGCCGTTGGCTCCGGCGATGTGGCCCTGGGACACAGCGCCTGGACGGCCGTGCACCACGCGTTCACCTCACCCAAGCCTGAGTTCATGGACACCTTCGACACCGATCCGGGCGAGGCCTTGGCTTACGCCTACGACATTGTCTGCAACGGTAACGAAATTGGCGGCGGTTCCATCCGTATCCACCGCCGCGATGTGCAGGAGCGCGTCTTCGGTGTCATGGGCATCTCCGAGGCCGAGGCCGACGAGAAGTTCGGCTTCTTGCTGGACGGCTTCAAGTTCGGCGCCCCGCCGCATGGTGGCATCGCCATTGGCTGGGACCGTGCCGTGTCATTGCTGGCCGGTGTTGACTCCATCCGCGACGTCATTGCGTTCCCGAAGTCCGGCGGCGGTTACGATCCCATGACTGAGGCTCCGGCCCCGATCACGGCACAGCAGCGCAAGGAAGCCGGCGTTGACTTCAAGCCGGAGGCCAAGAAAGCTGACCCCGAAGCCAAGGGCGACACCGACGCCAAGTAGTTTTGTGTGTGTCTAAAATGCCTGCCTTCCCGTTAGCGGGGAGGCAGGCATTTTGTTTTTCACGAACGACGGCGGATCCCTCACCCAAGCGATGGCTTGCGAGGGCGCAGTGTTCAGCACCGGCCATGTACCGAAGACGCCGAGGGCTTGCACCAGATCTACAGCGATCCCCGCAGGCTGGAGACACTTCCCCAGCCTGCGGCATGACGCTATGGAACAGACCCAGGTGATCGTGAGCCAGTTTATTGCCGTGTGGGACCGTGATGACGTGTGGGACCGTGATGAGCTGGGTCCGTGGGTGGTCAAGAATCCCAGTGATCAGAGCATCATCGGGTACGGTGGCTCCTCCGCCAAGCAGGACATCTTTTGGAACCTGGGATATCGTTTTGTTTTTGACGCCCAAGGCCAAGGCCAAGGCTTCGCAACGGAACTGGCACACATGATGCTCTGACCTTCTGGCAGCTTGCGCACGGAGGTGTTGCGTGCTACCAATCCACTCCGGCTGCTCGGAGGATCGAGGTGATCTTCTCATCGTGTTCCGCTTCCCATTCATCAAGTGTTTGGGCTTGTTCTGCCTGAGCCTTGTCAGAGACGGCCTTAAGCACTGATTCGAGGATTTTCGCCGGCACGGCAACGATCCCTTCCTCATCCGCTACGAGGAAGTCGCCAGCATGCACCAGGACTCCGCCGCAGTTTACGGGTTGCTGCAACGGCAGGACTATGGCTTTCAGGCCAGGTTTAGGCACTACGGCACGGGCAAAGACCGGAAATCCCAGATCACGGATTTCCTGCACGTCACGGATGGCGCCGTCAACTATCAAGCCGGCGATCCCGCGCCGGTGCGCCACAGCACAGACGTTGCCTCCTGCGATCGCGTGGGAAGCATCACCGCCATCGACCACGAGCACCGACCCGGCCGGGGCCCGGTGGATCGCCGCATGGAGCATCAGATTATCGCCGGGGGCGCACCGGACCGTATAGGCTGGCCCGCTCAGCCGAGCGCCATCCCACAGGGGGCGAATGTCAGGGGACAGGACCTGTGATCGGCTGACGTGTTCGGCGATGGCTGTGGGAGAAATGAAGTGCGTTGAATCGTTCATTGTGCTTCCTTCCGGGAACGCGGAGTCTCGTGTATGAGATCCTACGGGTCCTCGCCATGGGCGTGCCCCGCCCCAGGGTAGAGCCCAGAGTTAGAGCGCAGGGTAGAGCGGAGGGCTGGGGCTCAGTTGCCGTTAAGCTGTTGCCATGACAATTGCGGCAGCCGGACACCTTGACCATTTGGAGCAGCTCATGAACGCTGCGTGGCCGGCCCCGGATGCAGAAGACCTGGACGGTTGGCACCTGCGCTCTGCCGGCGGTGTCACTCAACGAGCCAACTCGGTGTGGCCCGTGTCAGCGCCCAGCGATAGTGCAGCTGCGCTGCGGTCCACGACGCGTTGGTACGCCGACCGCCGCCAACCGGTGATTTTTCAGCTGAGCCACCGTGCTGAAAATGCGGGTCTGGAAGCGTTGCTCGATCAGCAGTCCTATAGCAAGCAGTCGCAGACACTCATCATGACCGCCACGGCAGGACCCACGGCTGCACGCGCCTCAGCAGTCGAGGCCACAAATCCGCTACCGGCAAAGAGCACCATCACCATGAGCGATGCCCCCACGCAGGACTGGTTGGAACTGTGGTGGAGCGTTGACGGCCGCGGCGGACCGCAGGAAATGGCTATAGCGCACAGCATTCTTATCGCCGCACCGGCGCTGTATGCCACGGCCCATGATGATCAGGGTGTTGCTGTCGGCACAGGTCGCCTCGCCATGCCGAACGTAGCAGGCTCCGAAGGTTGGGGTGGGGTGTACTCCATGGCCGTCCATCCCCAAGCTCGCCGCCGCGGCATCGCCACGGAAATTCTGGGTGCCCTGACAACGGCCGGTGCGGACAGGGGCTTGCACAGCTACTGGCTCATGGTGACAGCTGCCAACTCAGGTGCCCAGGAGCTTTACGCTCGTGCCGGATTCACCGAACAGGGCCGCTACCACTACCGCCAAGCGCCGCTGCGCCGAGCCTTGGGAGCCTGCTGAGACATGGGCTGCACAGGTCCGTGACACCACTACGTCCGCTGGAAATTCGCCGCAGTCAGCTCCCCGCGGGATCGGTGATGGTGATCCGGACGGCGCAAAAATCGCCGGCGGCCTTGGTCAGTACGGCCATGTTGGGGTCCGCCACGGCCAGCGGGGCCAACCGCGAGCGTTGAGCAACATCCCGGAGCGTAGGCGTCGCCAGGACCGATTCAACCAAAGGCTTGTCCCCGCCCGTGGCCAAATATTCAAAGCTCTGGCCCGAAAAAACCTTCGCGGCCTCGGCAGCCGCACGCTGCACCATGGCCGCCCCAGAATCGGCGCCGCGAGAACGCGAGCCCGCCGTACCAACCTTGTGTGCCACCAGTTTCCCGCCCACGGCAATACCCACCGCGTAGCCGCCGCGCCGCACCAGCACAAGAGCCAAGCGGCGTTCCTGAGCCGCGAGTGAGACCAGACGTTCCAGGCTCCCGGCGCCTCGGCCGGGCCTGCCATCGTCGGGCCACGGTGCGCAGAGCAGTGCGGTGGCGCCGTCGCGCATGGCCAGCAGCACGCCGTCGTCCGTGTCTGTGGTGGACGCCAATCCCCGGTGGGAAGCGGCGAAGCGATCCACCCACCCGCTCAAGCGGTCGGCGTGGACATGGGCAGTGCGTTGGGCTGAGTTCACGCTGCCAGACTACCGGGGATAGCCTAGGAGAGTGAGTGACCTCTTTAGTGCCCTTCGCGGGGACGATGACGCGGACGACGACGGCACCCTCGCCTTGGGCGGCGGGTCCTTTGGCGGCGGCAGTGCCGAGCCGGCGTCGCGCCCACGCAGCCCTCTAGCCGTGCGCATGCGGCCCCGCAGCCTCGATGAAGTGGTGGGCCAACAGCACCTGCTGGGTCCTGGCTCGCCGTTGCAAATGTTGGCCGCCGGCGGCAGCGCCGGGGGAGCGGCAGGGCCTGCCTCCGTCATGTTGTGGGGCCCTCCGGGAACAGGGAAAACCACGCTAGCCCATGTCATTGCCCGTGGTCCGGGGCGGAAGTTTGTTGAACTCTCCGCCATCACCGCTGGGGTCAAGGACGTGCGCCGGGTCATGGATCAGGCGCTGAATGACAGGGATCTGCACGGGCGCACCACCGTGTTGTTCCTCGATGAGATCCACCGCTTCAACAAGGCACAGCAAGATGCGTTGCTGCCGGGCGTGGAGAACCGCTGGGTGGTGCTGATCGCTGCCACCACGGAGAACCCGTCCTTCTCCGTGGTGGCGCCGCTGCTCTCCCGCTCCATCTTGCTCACGCTCCAGCCACTGACCAACGCCGATATCCAGGACCTGCTGGAACGGGCCGTGGAAGATCCGCGAGGGCTGGACAAGCTCGTGACCGTGACCGATGACGCCCTGGACCATCTGGTTCGGCTGGCCGCTGGCGACGCCCGCCGCGGCCTGACCACCCTCGAGGCTGCTGCTGGCGTGGCGTTGTCGGAGCTGGCAACGGATGCCGGGGATGAACCCGTGGTGATTGATTTGGCCATAGCCGAACGCGCCATAGACGCGGCCGCCGTGCGCTATGACAGGGCGGGTGATCAGCACTATGACATCATCAGTGCCTTTATTAAATCCGTACGCGGCTCAGACGTTGACGCCGCTTTGCATTACCTTGCCCGGATGCTGGAGGCGGGGGAGGACCCTCGCTTCATCAGCCGCCGCATCATGATTTCTGCTGCCGAGGACGTGGGAATGGCCGATCCCACAGCTTTGCAAACTGCTGTGGCTGCCGCCCAGGCTGTGGCGTTGATCGGCATGCCGGAGGCCCGGATCATCCTGGCCGAGGCCGTGGTGCATGTGGCCACGGCGCCAAAGTCCAATGCCTCCTACAACGGCATTAACGCAGCTATCGCCGATGTGCGAGCCGGCAAGGGCACCATGGTGCCGGCGCCGCTGCGCGACGCCCACTATGCCGGTTCCGCCGGACTGGGACACGGCAAGGGCTACATTTACGCCCACGATGCCCCGCACTCCATCGCCACGCAGCAATACCCGCCGGATGACCTGGTGGGAAAGAACTACTACACGCCAACGGCCAACGGGCATGAACGCGATCTGGGTCCACGACTCACCAGGTTGCGGGAGATCATTCGCGGCTCGTCAAGTAGCACCCCACCCAAAAAGAGCTGACGGCAAAGGCCCAGAAGCAGGGCTGAGCCCAGCGCTCAAGGAACTCGTCTCGACGTCTGTCCTGCCCTGAAGTGGTAGAGTTAAACCCGCACTGGCAAGCTCTGGCTCCATGCACAACATCCACGTACGGTTTGTACGGCTTTTTGCCGTGTATTTACAGTGCTCATGGCCTTTTCAAGGAAATGTTGTCCATGCCCAGGTGCTGTAGCGAAGGGCCGCAGTAGCCCCAGCTCTCCACAATGGAGGCCAGACAAATACTTATTGCAAATATTGGAAGGACACAAGTGGCTAACAACACACGTGCCCGCCGTCAGGCTCGCCTTTCGCGAGCCCTCGGCATTGCTCTGACCCCGAAGGCAGCTAAGTACCTCGAGCGCCGCCCGTACGGCCCCGGTGAGCACGGCCGCGCCCGCAAGAAGCAGGACAGCGACTACGCCGTACGCTTGCGCGAAAAGCAGCGTCTGCGCGCCCAGTACGGTATCCGCGAAGCACAGCTGACCCGTGCCTTCGAAGAAGCCAAGCGCACCAAGGGCATGACCGGTGAGAACCTGGTTGAGATCTTGGAAAGCCGTTTGGACGCCTTGGTTCTGCGTGCAGGCTTCGCCCGCACCACCGCTCAGGCTCGCCAGCTGGTTGTTCACCGCCACATCATGGTTGACGGCGCCCGCGTGGACCGCCCGTCGTTCCGCGTTGCCGAGGGTCAGCTGATCCACGTGCACCCGCGCAGCCAGACCATGGTTCCGTTGCAGCTCGCTGCAGCCGGCGCTCACCGCGACGTGCTCCCCGCCGTCCCGGCTTACTTGGATGTGAAGTTGGAGAGCCTGCAGGCTCGCCTGGTTCGCAAGCCCAAGCGTGTCGAGGTTCCCGTAACCTGTGAAGAGCAGCTGGTTGTTGAATTCTACTCACGCTAAATCTTCTTAGCATTGAGTAGAGCTCGATTCATTCGCAGCTTGAAACACAAAACAGCCCGTGGCCTCCGCCGCGGGCTGTTTTGTACCCACCCAAGCCCACTTTTGGACTAAGGTACTTTGGGGAAAGATGTTGTTTCCGGCCCCGGCCAGAGCGCATCGGCCAAACGAGTCACAGACGAGTCAACGAATTGAGGCGGCACGCATATGAGCGGTGGCGACATTGCAGGACTGATAGCGGCAGGAGTCTTTGCCATCCTAGTGGCGCTGCTGGCAGTGCCCATCCTCAAATTGGGCAAGGTGTTTGATGAGATTCGCGTGACCATCAAACAGATTGGTGACGGCACCACGCCGCTCATCGATGAGGTCACCGCCACGGTTGCCACCACCAACACCCAGCTGGGCAAGGTGGATGGGATTTCCAATAACGTCTCCGACGCCACCGCCAACATCTCGGCGCTCTCCGCTCTCGTGGCCGCAACCATCGGTTCACCATTGATCAAGGTTGCCGCCTTCTCCTACGGCGTCCGCCAAGCCTTTGCCGGCCGCGGGAAACCCACGCGCGCACGGCGCAGCCGCTAAGCGAAGCCCTTCCAAGGACAAACACCCATGAAGAAAATCTTTTGGCTCGGCGTCGGCATCACCGTTGGCGTCATCGCAGCCCGAAAAATCACAGCAGCCAAGGGCGCGCTGGGACCAGCAGGTCTCAACCGTGCAGTAGGGGCAATGAGCGACGCCGTTCACGACTTCGCCGATGCTCTCCGTGAGAACATGAATGAACGTGAAAGTGACTTGCGGATCGCCCTCGGTGTGGACACGGATCCCTCCGCCACCACCCGCCGCTGATCCACAGCTGATGCACCAACTGGCCGGCAGGTGCCCGGCCACCCCGCGCTGCGCGTCCAACGCCAGCGAATCAAAGTTTTTTGCCCGATAGAACTATGAAGGAGCCACCAGGCTAATGAAATCGCACGACATTGCACGCCGCTGGGTAGATTTTTTCGCCAGCAAGTCACACACCCCCGTGCCCTCGGCCTCACTGGTGTCCTCCGACCCGTCACTGCTCTTCACGGTGGCAGGCATGGTTCCCTTCATTCCCTACCTGACAGCCCGCGAGGTGCCGCCGTTCAAGCGCGCCACCAGCGTGCAAAAGTGCATCCGCACCGGCGACATTGAAGAAGTGGGCAAGACGGTCCGGCACGGCACGTTCTTCCAGATGTGCGGTAACTTCTCCTTTGGAGATTACTTCAAGGAAACCGCCATTCCCTACGCCTGGGAACTGCTGACAAGCTCAATAGCCGACGGCGGCTTCGGCCTCCCAGCCGATCGGCTGTGGGTCACGGTGTACGAGGAAGACGACGAGGCCCTGGAAATCTGGCGCGACAAAGTGGGCTTCCCCGAGGAGCGCATCCAGCGCATTGGCAAGGAAGACAACTACTGGTCCACGGGCCAGCCCGGCCCGGCCGGCCCGTGCTCGGAGATCTTCTATGACCGCGGCGCCGAGTACGGTGTTGAGGGCGGGCCCATCGCCGATGAAACCCGTTACATTGAAATCTGGAACCTCGTGTTCATGCAGTACCAGATTGACAACGTCACCTCCAAGGTTGACTTTGACGTGGTAGGCGAGCTGCCCAACAAGAACATCGACACGGGCCTGGGCCTGGAGCGTTTGGCCATGATTCTCCAAGGCGTGGAGAACATGTACGAGACCGATCAGGTCCGCCCCGTCCTGGACAAGGCCGCAGAGCTGTCCGGCAAGGAGTACACCTCCACCGAGGACCCGGCAGATCCGCACCACATTGACGATGTCCGCATGCGCGTTGTCGCCGACCACATCCGTTCAGCCTTGATGTTGATTTCCGACGGCGTCACCCCCTCCAACGAAGGCCGCGGCTATGTGCTGCGCCGCCTGATCCGCCGTGCCGTGCGCTCCATGCGCCTCCTCGGTGTGGAAACCGCTGTGTTGCCGGAGCTGCTGCCAGTGTCCCGTGACGCCATGAAGGGCGCTTACCCCGAGGTTGAGACTGACTTCGCCCGGATCTCACGTATTGCTTACGCCGAAGAGAAATCCTTCCTGCGCACCATCGCCAGCGGCACCGCCCGTTTGGAAGAAGCCGTCAAGGAATCCAAGGCTGCCAACAGCAACCTCTCTGCCACTGAGGCGTTCGCGTTGCATGACACCTACGGTTTCCCGATCGATCTGACCCTGGAAATGGCTGGCGAAGCTGGGCTGGCCGTGGATGAGGCCGGCTTCCGTGCCCTCATGCTCGAGCAGCGCCAGCGTGCCCAGAAGGATGCCAAGTCCAAGAAGAGCGGCCACGCCGACCTTTCCGTCTTCCACGAGCTGCTGGCTCAGGGCGAGACGGTGTTTACCGGTTACACCGAGCTGGAAGGTGAGGGCCGTGTGCGCTCCATCCTGGCTAACGGCGTCTCGGTGCAGCACGCCTCAACCGGCGATGAAATCTCGCTAGTTCTGGACGCCACCCCGTTTTACGCTGAGGCAGGTGGCCAGAGTGCAGATACCGGCCTCATCACCGGTGACGGCTTCGTTGTCGAGGTGCTGGATGTTCAGAAGCCCATCAAGGGCCTGAGCGTCCACAAGGCCATTGTGCGCGAAGGCGAACTGCCAGCCGACGCCTTGGTGCGTGCCGCCGTGGACCGGGAACGCCGCCACGCCGCCGAACAGGCGCACACCGGTACGCACATTGTGCACGCCGCCCTGCACCAGATCCTCGGCCCGGAAGCCACCCAGCGTGGCTCCTACAACAAAGCCGGCTACCTGCGCTTTGACTTTGCCTGGGGAGAAGGCCTGAGCACGGCAACGCGCTCGGAAATTGAAGAAGTGGCCAACATCGCCATCCGCAACAACTACCGCGTGGACACCAAGGTCATGGACCTGGACGCCGCCAAGGCCCTAGGCGCAATGGCACTGTTCGGCGAGAACTACGGTTCCGAGGTGCGCGTTGTAGAGATCGACGGCGCCTGGTCCCGTGAGCTCTGCGGTGGCACCCATGTGGCAAGCACCTCTCGCATCGGCTCCCTGACCCTGCTCGGTGAGCAGTCAGTTGGTTCCGGAAACCGCCGTGTTGAAGCCTTTGTTGGTCTGGATTCCTTCCGCCATTTGGCCGCCGAGCGCGCCCTGGTCAGCTCGCTGACCGACATGCTCAAGGTTCCCTCCAATTTGCTGGCGGAACGCGTCTCCGCAACCCTATTGAAGCTCAAGAATGCGGAAAAGCAGTTGGAGCAGCTCCGCAAGGAACAGCTCAGCGCCGCCGCGGCCACACTGGTGGGCTCCGCTGTGGACGCCAACGGAGTTCGGGTGATTGCTCACGATGCCGGTGAAGTCAGCAGTGCTGATGATCTGCGCGGGCTGGCCCTTGACCTGCGCGATCGTCTCGGCTCAGCGCCGTCGACCATTGCCGTGGCAGGTGCCAGCAATGGCCGCCCCATCATCTTGGTGGTCACCAACGAGGCCGCCCGCGAGGCAGGCGTCAAGGCCGGCAACCTGGTCAAGCTGGCCTCGGGCATCTTGGGTGGTGGCGGCGGTGGTAAGCCGGACATGGCTCAGGGCGGCGGCCAGGACGTCAACGCTATCGGCGCCGCACTGGCTGCCGTCAGCGATGCCGTGGCGAATCGATCCTAGGGTTTTTGTGACGGAGCAGAATTACCCGCAAGGGGTCAAACTTGGTGTGGATGTAGGGATGGTTCGGGTGGGGTTGGCAAGCTGTGACCCCGACGGAATTCTGGCCACACCCGTGAAGACCCTGAGCCGGGACACAAAGAAGAACAGTGACATTAAAGTGGTGGTCAAAGAGGCCACCACCCGCGGCGCACAGCAAATCTTTGTGGGCCTGCCTCGCACCATGAAGGGTGAGGAAAAGGCCTCGGCGCACATGGCTCGTGGCTATGCCCAGCATCTTGCAAATATGCTGGCGGCCGCGGGTCAGAATGTCCCGGTGCGGCTTGTGGACGAGCGCTTGACCACTGTTAGTGCCCATCAAGCGCTGCGCCAAGCTGGTCTGGATAGCCGTGAACACCGTAAAGTAGTAGATCAAGTGGCGGCCGTTGAAATATTGCAGCATGCCTTAGATATGCAAAAAGCGCGCAATTCCGATGTCGGGGAGCTCGTGCGCGCAGTCAAATCAGGCGTTGTGGGGACTGCCGATTCACCTGAAGACGAAGAGGGATTAACCATTATCAGCTCTAGTAATGCGCCCGTCGACATGCATGAGGCGCCATGAGTGATCTTTTCCGGGACCGGTCAGGGCGCCGCAGCTCCGATGCGCAGTTCGGTCAGCAGTCTAGTGAGCCCGCGCAGTACGACGATGAGCAAGCCGCTGGCGAAACGTACTGGCCCGACGGCAGTGAAGACACCGCCTACACGGGTCATTCAGATTATGAACACTACGAGGAGCATGGGCAGCACCCGTCCTTCGAACATGTCGACGCAGAGCACGTAGAAGCTGAGCACGTAGAAGCCGAAGCGGCCCCTCTGCCCTCGCGCCGCAACAGCAGGGTCTCCAAACGGGTTCGTAAGCGCCGTCGCACGGCTGTCTTCCTGGTCATCTTGGTCCTGTTTGGTGCTGTCGTGTTCTTTGCCGTCCAAGCTGTAAAGCCCATGCTGGGCGGATTCTCCGTGCCCGACTATCCGGGTCCCGGTACCGGAACTGTGAAGATTGTGGTGCCGGCAGGTGCCACGGGACGCACTGTGGCCAGCGATCTCAAAGCCAATGACGTGGTAGCCAGTGAGCAGTCCTTCCTCGACGCGCTCAGCGCCGCGGATGGCTCGGCTTCCTTGCAGCCAGGCGACTTCACCATGAAGAATCAAATGAAGGCTTCTGACGCTGTTGCCATCTTGCTGGCTGTCAGCGATTCCAAGGTGCACTATGCCGCCGTGCCGCAGAACCTGCGCATCAACGAAGTCCTGGCCGAACTGGCCAAGAGCACCGGAATCCCCGTGGCCGAGTTCACAAAACTGGCCAACCAGCCGGCACTGTTCGGGCTCCCTGCCAAGGCTAAAAACCTGGAAGGCTACCTGGCTCCGGGGGAGTACCGCTTCCCGCTGGAATACGATGCCAAACAAATCCTGAGCGAAATGGTCGGGAAAACCATGAAGGCGCTCACCGAAACCGGCGTCACCGATCCCGTGGAGCAGTTCCGCATCCTGACGGTTGCCAGCATCATTGAATTTGAAGGCAATGAGGCGAACTACGCCAAGATTTCCGGCGCCATTGAAAACCGCATCAACAACCCCAACGGTGAAACCGGGGGACGCTTGGAATCCGATGCAACCGTCGCCTACGGGTTGGGGTTGAAAACCTACAACATCACCGCCGCGCAGAAGGCTGATACGTCTAATCTGTACAACACCTTCGCTAACCCGGGGCTTCCTGTGGGTCCCATTGGTTCACCGGCCGTGAAAGCCATTATTGCCGCTGCCCACCCGGAGAAGAACCCGTACTACTTCTGGGTGACTGTCAACCTGAAGACCGGCGAGACGCTGTACGCGGCTACCTTTGCCGAACACCAAGTCAACGTCGCCAAGTATGTTGCCTGGTGCGATGCCAATGCAGGGGCGTGCGACTAAGTGCGCTCTCTTCCCCTACCGGAACCGCTGCCTGATATTCGTCGGGGAGCGGTTCTGGGGCACCCGATTGGGCACTCGCAGTCGCCGGCCATGCATAACGCCGCGTACACGGTGCTGGGTGCACCATTCGCCTACACCGCCTATGATCTGCAGGTGCCGCAGTTGGCCGCTTTCCTGGATCAGGTGCGTGCCCATGGCAGCTGGTTCGGGCTGTCCGTGACCATGCCGCTGAAGAATGCGGCCGTGGACCTCATGGACACCCTGACACCCGTGGCGGCGGCCTTGGGGGCCGTGAACACCATTGTGATCACCACGGACGACGCCGGACATGCTCACCTTTTGGGGGACAACACCGACGTGGCTGGGATCTATAACTCTCTGCGCCACGCAGGCGTGGGGGAGCGGCCCCGGGCAGCCATCTTGGGTGGCGGTGGGACCGCGGTCTCAGCCATTGCCGCACTGGCGCATCTTCAAGCCGTGGAGATCACGGTGTTTGTCCGTAACTTGGAGAAGTCCGCTGGGACTCTCGAGGTGGCGGCGACTCTCGGTGCCGCCGTCGTGCTTGAATCTTTTGACGGTGCAGCAGCAAAACTTGCCGGCTATGACGTAGTCATCTCCACGCTGCCGCCCCACGGAGCCGACGCCCTCGCAGAAGAGTTTGCGGCCGCCGGAAACGACGTTGCGGGCGCGCTGTTGCTGGATGTTGCCTATGATCCGTGGCCCAGCGCCTTGGGTCAGGCATGGGAGGGAGCCGGCGGAACTGTTGTGGCTGGAATCGAAATGCTTTTGTATCAAGGTGTTGAACAAGTCAAGCTGTTTTCAGCGGCCGGAGGGTTCGGCGAACTGGACACAGTGCAAGTCAGGGACGTCATCAATGTGATGTGCGACGCAATTGGCGTCCACAGGCGCGATTCCCATGAGCAGAACATGGCAGGATAGAGAGTATGTTGCGTTGGTTGACCGCCGGAGAATCACATGGCCCGGCTCTTGTTGGAATTATTGAAGGCGTCCCCGCCGGTGTGGAGCTCACGAGCGCCCACATCCGGGACGCCCTTGCGCGCCGTCGTCTAGGCTATGGCCGCGGCGCCCGCATGAAGTTTGAGCAGGACGTGGTCACCATTTTGGGCGGTGTCCGCCACGGTCTGACTCAGGGTGGCCCCGTCGCCATCCAGATCGCCAACTCCGAGTGGCCCAAGTGGGAGCAGATCATGTCTGCTGACCCCGTGGATGCCGCTGAGCTTGACGGCCAGGCCCGTAACGCGCCGTTGACGCGCCCGCGCCCCGGGCATGCTGATTTCACCGGGATGCAGAAGTACGCCTTCGATGAGGCCCGCCCCGTACTGGAACGTGCCAGTGCCCGCGAAACCGCCACCCGGGTGGCCCTTGGTGCGGTTGCTGCACAGATGCTGGCCGCCGTTGGCGTGGAGCTGGTCAGCCACACCGTGCAAATTGCCGGCGTAGCGTCACCGGAAACCGCGGCGCTGCCGGTCCTTGCCGATGTTGTTGCCCTGGACGCCGATCCGCTGCGCTGCTTTGACGCAGCCACCTCCGCCGCCATGGTGGAAGAGGTGGACGCCGCCCAGAAGCAGGGTGAAACGCTCGGCGGTGTGGTTGAGGTGCTCGCCTACAACCTGCCTCCCGGACTGGGAAGCTACGTTCATTGGGACCGCCGTCTGGACTCCCGCCTGGCCGGTGCCCTGATGGGCATCCAGGCCATCAAGGGTGTGGAAGTAGGCGACGGCTTTGCTACGGCAGCCCGCCGCGGATCGGCCGCACACGATGAAATTGTCCGCGATGATTCCGGGCGCATCATCCGCACCTCCAACCGCGCAGGCGGGATCGAGGGTGGCATGAGCATGGGCGACGTCCTGCGGGTCCGCGCTGCCATGAAGCCCATCGCCACCGTGCCGCGCGCCCTGAAGACCATTGACGTGGCCACGGGTGAACCCGCCAAGGCACACCACCAGCGCTCTGACGTCTGTGCCGTTCCGGCGGCGGGCGTGGTGGCTGAAGCCATGACGGCTCTGGTTCTGGCCGAAGCTCTCGTCGAGAAGTTTGGCGGGGACTCCATCACGGAGACCAAACGGAACATGGACAGCTACCTGGCAGCCATTCCTGCCAATCTGGATACTCAAGGCCGCTGATGATTAGGGGCCGGGATCCGGTTGGGGTGCCGGACTTTACGCCCCAACGTCCCATTGTCATGATTGGGCCCATGGCCGTGGGCAAGTCGGTCATTGGTGCCGAACTTGCCCGCGTGCTGGGCCTGAGCTTCGTGGACTCCGATCACAAGATTGTGGCCAAACACGGGACCATTCCGCGGATTTTTGCCGCCAAAGGTGAGCATCATTTCCGGCAGCTGGAAGCCAAGGCCATCGCCGATGTCCTGGACGCGCCGGCCCCGGCACCCGTGGTCCTGTCCTTGGGCGGCGGCGCCGTCCTGGACTCCGGAACCCAACAGTTGCTGGCCCGCACCACAGTAGTTTTCCTGCGCGCAGAACTGGACACCGTCCGGGAGCGCATTACCCGCAGTACCGGCCGGCCCCTCCTGGCGGCGGATCCCGTTGCCACGTGGGAACGCCTCGCGGCCGTCCGCGGCCCCGTATACGCCAGACTGGCCGACATCACTCTTGATGTTGGCGACTCCAATGTGCCGCAGCTTGTTGAGCGGCTGATCCACCTGCTGGAAACAGAATCAAGGAAAGAGAATTCTTAAACCGTGAATATTCAGAACACTCCCGCAGCACCGAACACTGTCATCAAGGTCACCGGCGTCTTGCCGCAGGACAACTACGACGTCGTAGTGGGCCGTGGACTGCTGGCCCACCTTCCGGAACTCCTAGGTGAGCGGGTCAAAAAGGTTTTGGTGATCCACCCCCGTGCGCTGCGCATGACAGGTGACGCCGTACGTGACGAGCTGGAGGCCGCAGGCTTCACGGCACTCACGGCCGAGATCCCCGACGCCGAAGAAGGTAAGCACATTCAGGTGGCTTCCTTCTGCTGGGAAGTGCTGGGTAAGAATGATTTCACCCGTTCCGACGCCGTGGTGGCTGTGGGCGGTGGCGCCGTAACAGACGTCGCCGGTTTCGTGGCAGCAACGTGGCTGCGCGGGGTCAAGCTCGTCACCATGCCCACCTCACTGCTGGGCATGGTGGACGCCGCCGTAGGTGGCAAGAACGGTATCAACACCGCCGAGGGCAAGAACCTGGTGGGCACGTTCTACCCGCCGGCAGGTGTCCTGGTCGATCTGGACACCCTGGACACGCTGCCGCGCAATGAACTCATCTCCGGCATGGCTGAGGTGGTCAAGTGCGGTTTCATTGCAGACCCCGCTATCCTCGATCTGGTCGAAGCTAACCCGGAAGCTGTGACGGATCCGCGCTCAGACGTGCTCCGTGAACTCATTGAACGCTCCATCAGCGTCAAGGCCAAGGTTGTCTCCGAGGATCTGAAGGAAACCGGCCTGCGGGAAATCTTGAACTACGGACACACCCTGGGGCACGCCATTGAGCTCACGGAACGGTATTCCTGGCGTCATGGTGCCGCTGTTGCCGTCGGCATGATGTTTGCGGCCGAACTGGCCCGCAGCGTGGGACGCCTCAGCGATGCGGATGCTGACCGGCACCGCACCATCCTTGACTTGCTGGGTCTGCCCCTGAGTTACCGGCGCGACCGCTGGCAGGCACTGCTGGATGGCATGAAGCGGGACAAGAAGTCCCGTGGCGATCTGCTGCGCTTTGTGGTGCTCGACGGCATTGGCCGCCCCGGCATCCTCGACGTTCCCGACCAATCCCTGCTCTTTGCCGCCTACCAAGAAATAGCGTCCTGACATGGGATTGAAAGATTGGCCCTCCGCCGGATTCCCGGGCACCGCCGTCAACCCCATGACGCTGATACCCGAGGTGGTGGACGAAGAATCGTGCACGCAGGCCCTGGCGGAATCCAATGACGCTGCGGATGCGGTATTTGTGCTGCTGGCTCGAGGGCTGATTGCCGAGGCTGCCGATGCGGCGGCCGACGCGCGCCTGAGCGATCCGGGCTCGGTGCGCCTGCAGGTTCTGGACGCCGAGATTCTGCGCGCCAGCAAACACTACGACAGGGCCGAGCGGATCCTTCGCGCCCTGCTGCCCGAAGTTGCCGGCACTCCCATGGAACCGTGGGTGTTCCAGCAGCTGGGCAAGGTGCATTTCAGCAGCGGCGCATTTGAAACGGCTGCCAAGACGTTCGCCACCGCGCTGGAGTTGCGGGTAGCCTCGGGATCCGACGCCTCGGCCATCTACTCAGCCACGGTCTCCCTCAAGCGGGCACTGGATCTAGCCGAACGCTCCTAAGCTCCCCACTCCCGTGGGCCCAGTCCTACAACGCTTCATCACCTTTCGGGCAATATTCGCGAACGCTCGATCACCTTTTGGGGTGTTTTCGGCAACGCTCGATCACCTTTTGGGCAATATTCGCGAACGCTCTATCACCTCACTGGCGGCAGGCCGGCGTCGTACTTCTCATAGTGGGCGGAATCATGCGGCGCGATGTCTGGGCATGCGGTAGTATTGACAATGGATTTTTGATAATACTTATACGCTAAGAGGCAACTGTGGCAACGACTAACGACATTAAGAACGGAACCGTTCTCAAGCTTGAGGGCCAATTGTGGAACGTCATTGAGTTCCAGCACGTCAAGCCGGGCAAGGGTGGCGCATTCGTTCGCACCAAGATGCGCAACATTCTCTCCGGCAAGGTAGTCGATAAGACCTTCAACGCTGGCTTGAAGATTGAAACCGCCACTGTTGATCGCTCCGACTTCCAGTACCTGTACCAGGACGGCGAAGACTACGTATTCATGGACAATGACAACTACGACCAGATCACTGTGCTGGCGAAGACGGTTGGCGAAGCCTCCAATTTCATGTTGGAAAACCTGAACGTGACTATCGCTTTGCACGAAGGCAACCCGCTCTACATCGAGCTGCCGCCGTCGGTACAGCTGCGCATCACGTACACCGAGCCCGGCCTGCAGGGCGACCGCTCCTCTGCTGGCACCAAGCCCGCAACCGTTGAGACCGGCTTGGAGATCCAGGTTCCGTTGTTCGTTGACAACAACACCCTGGTCAAGGTTGACACTCGCGACGGCAGCTACTTGGGACGTGTCAGCGAGTAGTGGCAAGCACTAAAGACAACAATCCCTCGGGCAAACCGAATTCGGCACGTAGCAAGGCGCGTCGCCGCGCCTTGGACATCTTGTTCGAGGCTGAGCAGCGTGAAGTTAGCGCCATGTCCGCCTTGACGGCCCGGCGTGAAATCGCAGACCAGATCATCAACCTCTACACGGTTGAAGTGGTCGAAGGCGTCACGGCTATGGCTGAGAGCATTGACGAATTCCTGCAGACGTACTCTCAGGGCTGGACGCTTGAGCGTATGCCGGCCGTGGACAGGATTATCCTGCGCATTGGCACCTGGGAACTGCTCTACAACGACGACGTCCCCGACGGCGTTGCCGTGAGCGAAGCCGTTGAGCTGGCCAAGATTCTCTCCACAGATGAATCGCCTCAGTTCATCAACGGTCTGCTGGGACGTCTCCAGCAGATCAAGCCGACACTCTTGGCTTAAGCGCTTAGCTCCTAAGCAAATGACCCGCAGCCTAGGCTCGGGTACACCGCGAATATGCGATGTACCCGAGCCCGAGCTGCGGGTCATTGTGCTTAACCCAGCTTTTCGGGGAGGGGCTATTCCGGGAGGGGCCGGCCCCTCACCCAGCTGCGGCGTTAGCGGGGCTGGTGCCAGTTGTTCTGCGCCTGCAACTGTTGAGCATGCAGCTGTTGCGCCTGAAGCTGTTGAGCTTGTACGTTCTGCGCCTGCCACACGGCGTGCGAATGGCGGCCCAGCAGCTCTGTTCGGACGCCTGTGATCTTGTTCAACAGCGCCATCTCCAACTCTTGGCCGGCACTGAACCGGTTGGCTGCGGTGCTCCCAGCTCTGCCTCGGGCATCGACCAGGAGTCGTTGCCTGGTGAAGGCCAACCGCGTGGCCAAGCGGATGAATTCCTTCATGATGGGTCCGGCGGCAAAGGTTTTGGACCATGTCAAGGCACGACGGCGGCCCGAACCCGTAGCGAGCATCGGCACCTCCTGCTGGGTGAACCAGCCGGACGGGACGTAGTCGGAAAGGCGCTTTCTGGTCAGTTTCGCTTCGGAACGACGCAGCAAGATGATGCCGACAATGCTCAGGATGAACAGGGGGACCTGCAGCACCACATAGGCCACGAAGAAGTTTCCGCCCAGAAACGCAGTTCCATTCCACAGTCCGTGCAGCAGCATGGCGGGAACCAGGCCCACTACCCAGGCGCCCAAGACCATCAGCGTGCCACCGTTGCGGGCCGCATAGCCAACGCAGACACCCAGGGTTGCGGTGAACATGACATGGGCAAAGGGGGACATCAGCCCGCGCATGATGAAGATGCCCACCAGCCCGCCCACAGCACCGTCGGACTCGGATAGTGCCTGGCCAAAGTAGAGGATGTTTTCCGTGAAGGCGAAACCTGCGGCGATCATGCCCGCATACACCACACCGTCAATGGGTCCATCAAAGGTGCGCCGGCGCAGGAAGAACAGCAGCAGCACTCCTGCTCCCTTGCACAGTTCCTCCACGAGTGGTGCCTGGATAACCGCACCCACCATGTCGGCGTCGGCCGTGGGGTTCGTGGTCATGAGCAGAGGCTGTACCCAGCTGCCAATCACCAGTGTGGTGATGACAGCCATCCCGGCGCCCCAACAAAAGCCGAGGATCAACGCCGTCTTGGGTTCCGGTTCCCACCGGTCAATCCACATCAACGTGGCGATGCAAATGGCCAGCGGAATCAGGGCCATCGCCCCACAGATCAAAAAGACGTTGGCACCAATGGAAACGGCGAAGAACGCCAAGGTCACCAGTGTTACCAACGCAAGGACACAGAGCAAGATGATGTTGGTCACCTTCACGGCCGTTCCGCGGGTTTTTATTTTCGCCGGGCCGGGGGCTGGGTGCGCCCAATAGTCCGGCGCGTAGTCCAAGGCAGTCCGCGGGGCCGCGACCTGGGGCAGGGGTGCTTGGGCATAGTACGGTTGCTGCTGCGGTGCGCCTGCAGCGGGGTTTTGCCAGTGGCCGGGTTCGCTCATGCTCTCAAGCGTAGGGCCATAGCTTGCCCGCTCAAAGATGCCGCGCGCAACAGCCTCTTACCGGTCCTGCCCGGCCAGTCACCGGCCGGCCGCTCCCGCACTCAGGCCCGGGAGGATGCGGCTGCTGTGGTAGTTTGAGGTGTACGCAATCAACCTTTTAATTCCGTCCTGTGAGGCGGGGAAAGGGGACGCGAGAATGACTACTTCCTCTGCATCATCGCAGGGTAATGAGCAAAGCTCTGCTCCTGTAACTGTGTCCCGTGTAGTACTAAGTGCCGCGGACATAGAACGGGCGCTGACTCGTATCGCCTATGAAATCTTAGAAGCCAACAAAGGCTTGTCGGACCTGCTGCTCCTTGGCATTCCGCGCCGCGGCTTCCCGCTGGCTCAGCGTCTGGCCGCCAAATTGGCCGCCACCGATCCCACCGTGGATCCAGCCGCTATTGTTGGCCAACTCGATGTCACCATGTTCCGTGACGATCTGGCCCACCAGCCCACCCGAGCTCCCCAACGCACTCAACTGCCCGTCTCAGGCATCGATGGGAAAACCATTGTGCTGGTCGATGATGTGTTGTATTCCGGACGAACCATCCGGGCCGCCCTGGATGCCTTGGTGGACCTGGGCCGTCCCCGCGCTGTGCGCCTTGCCGTTCTGGTTGACCGCGGACACCGTGAACTACCCATCCGGGCAGACCACGTCGGCAAGAACCTGCCCACCTCCTCGAGCGAAAAAGTGCGTGTACACCTCGTTGAAATTGACGGCGGCATTGCTGCTAACGATGAAGTTGTGATTGAGGTTGGCGCATGAAGCACCTCCTGTCTACAGAGCAGCTGAGCCTCGAAAATACTATTGCAATCCTGGACACCGCCCAGGAAATGAGTGCCGTGGGCCAACGTGAAATCAAGAAGCTCCCGGCCCTTCGCGGACGCACCGTGGTGAACCTCTTCTTCGAAGACTCCACCCGTACGCGCATCTCCTTCGAGGCTGCCGCCAAGCGCCTCTCCGCAGATGTCATCAACTTCAGTGCCAAAGGCTCCTCGGTATCCAAGGGCGAATCCCTCAAAGACACCGCCCAGACCCTTGAAGCCATGAGCGCCGACGCCGTGGTCATCAGGCACTGGGCCTCCGGTGCCCCCGCGCAGTTGGCCAACTCCGGCTGGATTGACGCTGCCGTCATCAACGCTGGCGACGGCACCCACGCCCACCCCACGCAAGCACTGCTGGACGCCTTCACCATGCGCGCCCACTGGTCAAAGATTCAGGGCAAGGCCTCGGTGGGAGCCGATCTAGCCGGCATGCGCGTGCTGATCGTCGGAGACGTGCTGCACTCGCGCGTGGCCCGATCCAACGTCTGGCTGTTGCGTACCCTTGGTGCCCACGTGACCTTGGTGGCGCCGCCCACCTTGCTGCCGGTCGGCGTCGAACATTGGCCTTGCGAGGTCAGCTACGATCTCGATGCCGCCCTGGAAAAGGGTGTTGACGCCGTCATGATGCTGCGTGTGCAGGCCGAGCGCATGAACGCGTCGTTCTTCCCTTCCACGCGTGAATACGCCCGCCGATGGGGGTTCGACGACGCCCGTCTCGCCAAACTGGATGCCCTGAACCTCAAGGACACCATCATCATGCACCCCGGCCCCATGAACCGCGGCCTGGAGATTTCCTCCGCCGCCGCCGATTCGCCCCGTTCCACCGTGCTGGCTCAGGTCCGCAACGGTGTCTCGGTGCGCATGGCTGCCTTGTACCTCCTGCTTTCCGGGGAAATGCGCGAAACACCCGCTAAAATCGCCGTCCCCTCAACTCTGCCTTCAGTAAAGGACCCTTCATGACTTCCGTAAGTTACTTGATTCGTTCAGCGTCTTTGTTGGGCGAAGAGACCGCGGACATTTTGGTGCGCGATGGCGTTATTGCCGCCGTGGGGGAGAACCTCACCGCCGATGTGGTGGGCGATGCCACCGTGATCGATGCCAGTGCGCTGGTAGCCCTGCCCGGCATGGTTGACCTGCACACCCACTTGCGCGAGCCCGGCCGCGAAGATGCCGAAACCGTTGAAACCGGTACTCGTGCCGCCGCCTTGGGTGGCTTCACCGCCGTCCATGCCATGGCCAACAGCTCACCGGTGGCCGATACCGCCGGAGTGGTGGAGCAGGTTCACACTCTGGGGCGCGAGTCCGGCTGGGTTGATGTACGCCCCGTTGGTGCCGTGACAGTAGGCTTGGCCGGCACCCAGCTGGCTGAGCTTGGCGCCATGGCAGATTCCCGTGCCCGCGTCCGGGTATTCTCCGATGATGGCATCTGCGTCAGTGACCCAGTCCTGATGCGCCGCGCCCTGGAATACGTCAAGGCATTCGACGGCGTGATCGCCCAGCACGCGCAGGAACCTCGCCTCACCGAAGGCGCCCAGATGAACGAAGGCGTGGTCTCGGCAGATCTTGGCCTGACCGGCTGGCCGGCCGTGGCCGAAGAGTCCATTATTGCCCGTGACGTCCTGCTGGCCCAGCATGTGGGCTCACGCCTGCACGTCTGCCACGTGTCCACAGCCGGTTCCGTGGAGATCATCCGCTGGGCCAAGGAACGCGGCATTTCCGTCACGGCCGAGGTCACTCCGCACCACTTGCTGCTGACTGAAGAACTGGTTCGCAGCTACAACCCGGTCTACAAGGTCAACCCGCCCTTGCGCGCCGACGCTGATGTCCACGCCCTGCGTGCGGCTCTTGCCGACGGCACCATTGACATTGTGGGCACCGATCACGCCCCGCACCCCAGCGAAGCCAAGGAATGTGAATGGGCTGCTGCGGCTATGGGCATGACAGGACTGGAAACGGCCCTGTCGGTAGTGCAGGAAACCATGATTGAAACCGGCTTGATGACGTGGGCTGACTTTGCTCGCGTCACCTCCACCACCCCGGCCCAGATTGGCCAAGTGGCTGATCAGGGCCGTCCGCTGGAAGTAGGGGAGCCGGCAAATATTGTGCTGGTTGACCCTGCCGCGCGCTGGAACGTTGACCCGTATGCCATGGCTACCAAGGGCCGCAACTCACCGTTTGCCGGTCTGGTCCTGCCCGGCAAGGTTGTTGCCACGTTCTTCCACGGCCACCCCACTGTTTTGGATGGCAAGCTGAACACCCCTTACCGGGCGGTGACGCAGCAGTGAGCAAGGAAGTCCTCATCGTCATCTCCGCGGGCGTACCCATGCTGATCATCTTCGGGCTGATGGCCTGGGGATGGCGGAACAAGCTCAAGCGTCAAGGCACGCTGGCACACTTGCCAGAAGTGCCGGATGATCTGGGTGAGGCCATCATCAGCGTTCCGGGCCAATACGTGGTCACCACCTCGGCCGGCGATTGGCTTGATCGAGTGGCCGTCCAAAGCCTGGGGATCCGCACCCCGGCTGTGGTCCATGTGCACCCTGAGGGTGTGGTGATTGAGCGAAAAGGTGGCCAAAACCTCTTCATCGCCCAAGACGCGCTCACCGAAGTGGATACCAAAGCCGGAATGGCCGGTAAATTTGTAGAGAAGGATGGGCTGGTTGTTATCAGCTGGCAACTAGCAGACGCTGCGGTGGATACCGGATTCCGGACCACCGAGGCAGGCGCCAAGCGTCCATTAATACTCGCATTGCAGGAACTGCAGGGATCGCAGGCATTGCCGCCTAATGACAGCGACACACATAGCAACGGAAAGAACAATTGAGAATGAGTGATGCAACTATGCCTGCACAGGCACTTTTGGTCTTGGAAGACGGCCGCACTTTCCGTGGCACCAGCTACGGAGCGCAGGGCACGGCCCTGGGCGAGGCAGTCTTCACCACCGGCATGACCGGTTACCAGGAAACCTTGACGGATCCTTCATACGCCCGTCAGCTGATCGTTCAGACGGCACCGCACATCGGTAACACCGGTGTGAACAAGGCTGATAATGAATCCACTCGGATCTGGGCCGCCGGTTACGTTGTTCGTGACGCCGCCCGCCGCCCGTCAAACTGGCGCAGCGAGGGAACGCTCGACGACGAGCTCACCACCCAGGGGATCGTGGGCATCCAGGGTGTGGACACCCGTGCCATCACCCGCCACCTGCGCGAGCGTGGCGCCATGAAGGCCGGGATCTTCTCCGGCGCCGACGCATCTGCTCCCGAAGCTGAGCTGCTAGCTCAGGTTTTGGCGCAGCCGTCCATGGCAGGCTTGCGCCTGGCTGAAGAGGTCAGCGTCAAGGAAGCATACGTCGTCGAACCTTCCGCCCACGGGTGGGAGGGTGAGCCGCTGTTCACCATCGCAGCCCTGGATCTGGGTATCAAGGCCATGACGCCCACCCGCTTCGCCGAGCGCGGCGTGCGTGTGCACGTGTTGCCGGCAGCCACCACCTTCGAAGAAGCCTCCGCGCTGAACCCCGATGGTGTTTTCATCTCCAACGGCCCCGGCGACCCCGCCACGGCCGACCGCCAGGTTACTTTCGTCCGCAGCTTCCTGGACGCCGGCGTGCCGTACTTCGGTATCTGCTTCGGCAACCAGATCCTGGGCCGTGCCCTGGGTTACGGCACCTACAAGCTGCGTTACGGCCACCGCGGCATCAACCAGCCCGTCATGGACCGCAGCACCGGCAAGGTGGAAATCACCAGCCAGAACCACGGCTTCGCCGTTGATGCCCCGCTGGATGGACCCACGCAGGCCCCCGAAGAGCGCTTCGGCCGCGTTGAGGTCAGCCACATCAGCCTCAACGATCAGGTTGTTGAAGGGCTCTCCTGCCTGGACATCCCCGCCTTCTCGGTGCAGTACCACCCGGAAGCCGCGGCGGGTCCGCATGACGCCGCCTACCTGTTCGACAGGTTCATCACTCTTATGACCGCCAGCAAGACCGCACAGAGCCAGGAAAACAAGTAATGCCAAAGAGGGAAGATCTCAAATCAGTCTTGGTCATTGGCTCCGGCCCGATCGTGATTGGCCAGGCTGCCGAGTTTGATTACTCCGGCACCCAGGCGCTGCGTGTTCTGAAGGAGGAGGGCCTGCGGGTCATCCTGGTCAACTCCAACCCGGCCACCATCATGACCGATCCCGAGTTCGCCGACGCCACCTACGTTGAGCCGATCACCCCGGAGGTCATCGAGAAGATCATCGCCAAGGAACGTCCCGACGCCATCTTGCCCACACTGGGTGGCCAGACCGCGTTGAACGCCGCCATCGCGTTGGACAAGAACGGTGTGCTGGCCAAGTACAACGTCGAGCTGATCGGTGCGAACATCGCAGCCATCGAGCTCGGCGAGGACCGCGAAAAGTTCAAGGGCGTCGTTGAGCGTTGCGGTGCTGAATCAGCACGCAGTCACATCATCCACACCATGGAAGAGGCGTACGTCGCCGCCGAAGACCTGGGTTACCCCATGGTTGTGCGCCCCTCATTCACCATGGGTGGGCTGGGCTCCGGCCTCGCGTACACGCCGTCGGACCTGGAGCGCATTGTGGGCCAGGGCCTGCAGTACAGCCCCACCACCGAGGTTCTGCTTGAAGAGAGCATCCTCGGCTGGAAGGAATACGAGCTGGAGATGATGCGCGACAAGAACGACAATGTCGTGGTTGTTTGCTCCATCGAAAACTTTGACCCGGTAGGTGTTCACACGGGTGACTCCATCACGGTGGCCCCGGCCATGACGCTGACGGACCGTGAATACCAGAACCTGCGTGACATCTCGATCGCCGTCATCCGCGAGGTTGGCGTTGACACCGGTGGTTGCAACATCCAGTTCGCTATTGAGCCCGACACCGGCCGCGTCGTCGTCATTGAGATGAACCCGCGCGTGTCACGGTCCTCGGCATTGGCGTCGAAGGCAACCGGCTTCGCCATTGCCAAGATCGCCACGAAGCTGTCCCTTGGCTACACCCTGGATGAGATCCCGAACGACATCACGCAGAAGACGCCGGCCTCCTTTGAGCCCAGCCTGGACTACGTGGTTGTCAAGGTTCCGCGCTTCGCGTTTGAGAAGTTCCCGGCAGCGGACCCCACGCTGACCACCACCATGAAGAGTGTTGGCGAGGCGATGGCCATTGGTCGTAACTTCACCGAGGCCCTGCAAAAGGCCTTGCGTTCCTTGGAGCAAAAGGGCGCCAGCCTGGACTTCTCCTCGGTCAATGCTTTGGATGTCCCCGATCTGATCGAGGCCGCCAAGCGCCCCACCACCGATCGCCTCGCCCAGGTCCAGCGCGCCCTGCTTGGCGGCGGTACCATCGAAGAATTGTACGCAGCCACCGGCATTGACCCCTGGTACCTGGATCAGCTGGTGCTGCTCAACGAGGTGGCGGCAACCATCCGCAAGTCCACCGCCCTGACGCCGGAAATGCTCAAGCTGGCCAAGCGCCACGGCTTCTCCGACGCCCAAATCGGTGCCTTGACCAACAACTCCGAGGCTGTTGTCCGCGGTGTGCGCCAGGCCCTGAGCATCCGCCCCGTGTACAAGACGGTTGATACCTGTGCGGCCGAGTTCAACGCCTACACCCCGTACCACTACTCTTCCTACGACGAAGAGGACGAGATTGCGCTGCACGAAAAGCCGTCAGTCATCATTCTCGGCTCGGGCCCGAACCGTATTGGTCAGGGCATCGAGTTTGATTACTCCTGCGTGCACGCTTCCATGGCACTGCGCAAGGCCGGCTACGAGACCGTCATGGTCAACTGCAACCCGGAAACCGTCTCCACAGATTACGACGTCTCCACCCGCTTGTACTTTGAGCCGTTGACGCTGGAAGACGTGCTGGAGGTCATTGCCGCGGAAGAGCGCACCGGCGGCGTTTTGGGCGTGTTCGTCCAACTGGGCGGCCAGACTCCGCTGAAGCTTGCTCAAGAACTGGCCGACGCCGGTGTGCCCATCTTGGGTACCTCCCCGGAAGCCATCGATTTGGCCGAGCACCGCGGCATGTTCTCGCGTGTGCTGGACAATGCCGGTTTGATTGCGCCGAAGAACGGCACGGCCGTGTCCTTCAATGACGCCAAGAAGATCGCCGATGAAATTGGCTACCCCGTGCTGGTCCGCCCGTCCTACGTTTTGGGTGGCCGCGGCATGGAGATCGTCTACGACGAGGCCAACCTGTCCCGCTACATCAAGAACGCCACTGAAATCACCGAGGCCCACCCGGTCTTGATTGACCGGTTCTTGGAAGATGCCATTGAAATTGACGTCGACGCACTCTTCGACGGCAAGGACATGTACCTTGGCGGCATCATGGAGCACATTGAAGAGGCCGGCATTCACTCCGGTGACTCCGCCTGTGTGCTGCCTCCCATCACCTTGGGCAAGGACGTGCAGGAGCGGGTCCGGAAGGCAACCCGCGCCATCGCCGAAGGTGTGGGTGTCCGCGGCCTGATCAACATTCAGTTCGCGCTGGCCGCTGACATCCTCTACGTTCTTGAGGCCAACCCGCGTGCCTCACGCACCGTCCCGTTCGTTTCCAAGGCAACCGGTGTGCAGATGGCCAAGGCCGCCGCGCTGATTGGTGTTGGCGTGTCCATCGCTCACTTGCGCAGCGTCCACCACATCCTGCCGGAAATTGGCGACGGCGGCACCCTGCCGGACTCCGCCCCGGTTGCTGTCAAGGAAGCTGTTATGCCGTTCAACCGTTTCCGCACCCCGGAGGGTCACGTTGTTGACTCCCTGCTGGGCCCGGAAATGCGCTCCACCGGCGAAGTCATGGGCATCGACAAGCACTTCGACACTGCCTTTGCCAAGAGCCAGGCGGCCGCCAACGGCGCCTTGCCGATCGAAGGCAAGATCTTCGTCTCGGTGGCCAACCGTGACAAGCGCTCCATCATCATGGCCGTCAAGCGCCTTGCTGATCTGGGCTACGAGATCGTCTCCACCGGAGGCACCGCGGACGTCCTGCGCCGCAACGGCATCGAGTCCACCATCGTGCGCAAGATTGGTGAAGGCACCTCGGAAACGGGTGAAGGCACCATTGTTGACTTGATCAACAACGGTGAGATCGCCATGATCTTCAACACCCCCAGCGGTGGCCAGGCACGCGGTGACGGCTACGAAATCCGTGCGGCTGCCGTCTCCATTGGCAAGCCGTGCATCACCACGGTGGCCGAGTTCAACGTGGCTGTCCAGGCCATGGAAGCACTGCGCACCTACGAGTGGGACGTCACCAGCCTGCAGGAACACGCCAAGGTTTTGGCAGCAGGTCAGGCAGCTCAGAATGCCTAACAATGTCAACAGCAGTGCTGTGAAGCACGACGGCGGGAGGGCACCTTTCGGTGCCCGACTAGCCGGTGCGATGGCTGCCCGTGGTCCGCTGTGTGTGGGTATCGACCCGCACCCGGGACTGCTGGCGGCCTGGGGCCTGGCTGATTCTGTGCAGGGCCTGCGCACGTTTTCTGCGACAGTTCTGGAAGCTGTTGCCCCTCTCGCTGCGGCCATCAAGCCGCAGGTGGCACTCTATGAGCGCCACGGTTCTGCCGGCCTCGCAGTTCTTGAAGAACTGTTGGCGGCCGCGCTCGAGGCCGATGTGCTGACCATTGCTGATGCCAAGCGCGGAGACATTGGCTCCACCATGGCCGGCTATGCCGATGCTTGGCTGCGCGATGGATCTGCTCTTGCTGCCGATTCTGTGACCTTGAGCCCGTACCTGGGTTTTGAGTCGCTGCGCCCGGCGCTGGATCTTGCGGCAGCCAATGGTCGGGGTGTGTTTGTTCTCGCATTGACGTCCAACCCTGAGGGCGCTTCTGTTCAGCATGTAGGCGGAAGCGAGTCGGTGGCCAAGCGCATTGTCGAAGCGGCCGCGCAGGAGAATCGCCGTTATGCCGAACAGGCTTTGGGTTCGGTTGGACTGGTTGTTGGCGCCACCGTGGGTAGTGCTCTGAGTGAGCTGGGCATTGATCTGGCCGCGCTGCACGGGCCCATTCTGGCTCCGGGCCTTGGTGCGCAAGGTGCCACGGGGGCGGACATGCAGCTCACCTTCGGGGCTGCCTATCCTGTCGTACTGGGCACTTCCAGCAGGGGTATCCTCGCGGCCGGGCCGGATATTGCGGCGCTGCGGGCAGCTACCACACAAACGCTGGCCGGGCTAAAGTAACACCGGCACGCCAAGCTGTAACTCCCGCTCAGGCTGCGTCAAGTGCGCCAGCGGATTGATTTGCATCCCCGGTGCGGATAAGTTCGGAACTATTACTGTTTCGCCATCCGCGCCGGGGATATCCGTCATCAGGGAGCTTTTTCGTGAACTTGCCGCACCTCTCGCATGAACAGCGCGCAGAAGCGCGGATTAAGGCCATTGCAGCCCGGGCGGTCAGGTCCCAGATAAAACTAGATTTAAAAACAGGGCAGGCCAGTGTGGCAGACGTGCTTGATGCGGCCGCGGCCGAGCCTGCCTTGGACAGACTTAGAGTTAGCGATTTATTGGAAGCCCTTCCGGGCATTGGAAAGGTACGTGCAACTGTGATCATGAGCGAGCTGGGGATAGCCCCAACGCGCAGGGTGCGTGGCTTGGGCGTGCACCAACGCCGAGCCTTGATTAGCTACCTTGGGAAAAAGTCATGAGCGACGTTTCCGTGCCAGCCGTGCCAGCCGTCCCAGCTGTGCCGTCTGAAAGTACCGTCCGCACCAAGCCGCGCAGCGGTGTGACGGTTCTGGCCGGGCCCACCGCCGTCGGCAAGGGCACTGTCTCAACGTTCATCCGGGACAACTACCCGGATGTGTGGCTGTCCGTTTCAGCCACCACCCGTCCGGCCCGTCCGGGCGAAGAAGAAGGCGTGCACTACTTCTTCCGATCAGCGGAGGAATTTGATTCCCTCGTGGCCGACGGCGAACTCCTCGAGTGGGCGGTTGTTCACGGCGTCAACCGCTACGGCACCTTGCGCAGCACCGTCCAGGCTGCTGTGGCCGATGGAAAATCGGTGCTGTTGGAAATTGATTTGCAGGGCGCACGCCAGGTCAAAGAAGCCATGCCTGAGGCTGATTTTGTGTTCCTGGGCCCTCCCAATTGGGACGAATTGGTCCGCCGATTGGTGGGACGCGGCACAGAAACGGCCGAGGAACAGCACCGCCGCTTGGAAACCGCTAAACTGGAACTTGCTGCCGCCCCGGAATTTGATTACGTCATTGTCAATGACGATGTCAGCCGGGCTGCAGCCGCGCTTGTTGAACTGATGGGGCTCACCCCTCACCACACTGCTTGAGCCAGCAACGTGGGCCGTTAAACGTCTACATTGTTGGATCTGCAAGACACCCTTTCGATTTTTTGGAGAAGTAATTGACTACACAACCCGAAGGCATCATCAATCCCTCGATCGATTCGCTGCTTGAAGCTGCCGATTCGAAGTACGGACTGGTCATCTTTGGTGCCAAGCGCGCACGCCAGATCAACGCTTACTACGCTCAGCTCCACGAGGGCCTGTTCGAGTACGTCGGCCCGCTGGTAGACACCAAGCTGAACGAGAAGTCCCTCTCCATCGCTTTCCGTGAAATCGACGAGGGCCTGTTGGTTTCCACCCCCGTCGAGACCGCGTAACGGCAGCTCGATCAAACCCACTGTGTCTACCTTGAACATTGTCCTGGGCGTAGGCGGCGGCATCGCCGCCTACAAGGCGGCCTTGCTGCTGCGCCTCTTTACCGAGGCCGGCCACCAGGTCACAGTCATTCCCACCGACGCATCCACGAATTTTGTGGGTGTTGCCACCTGGGAGGCTCTGAGCGGGCGACCCGCCACCAACAATGTTTTTGACGCCGTGGATCAGGTCAACCACGTGAGGATCGGCCATGAGGCCGATTTGATCGTGGTGGCCCCGGCCACCGCCGATCTTTTGGCGAAGGCCGCTGGTGGACACGCCAACGATCTGTTGACCACCACGTTGCTGATGGCCCGCGGCCCGGTGCTTTTTGCCCCGGCCATGCATACAGAGATGTGGGCGCATGCTTCAACGCAAGCCAATGTTGCCTCGCTGCGCTCTCGTGGCGTGCACGTTTTGGACCCTGCCGTTGGGCGCCTGACCGGCGTGGACTCCGGTCCTGGCCGGCTGCCCGAGCCGGAAGCGATTTTTGCCGCCGCCATGGCGTTGCTTGACGGCGACACCCCGGCAGTTTCTTCGGCTCAGCAAAGTCCTAAGGCACAGAACGACGCCGGGTCTTCGGGATCCGCTGAAACCGTACCTAGCGCTGAAGATCAGTCGGGGACCGGGACTCTGGTTGAGGCATCCGCTGCCTCATCTACTGATTCTGAGTCTTCCGACGATGGCATCACTGCCAGTGAAGCTGAGCATTTTCTCCCTGGTCCGGTCCTCGTTCCTGTTCCAGATGGCCTGCTTTCCGGAATGCATGTCCTGATCACTGCCGGTGGAACACGCGAACCTTTGGATCCCGTACGTTTCCTGGGCAATAAGTCTTCGGGCAAGCAGGGTGTGGCTCTGGCGCAAGCAGCCTTGGCCGCAGGCGCTACCGTCACCTTGATCCACGCGCATTTGGAAGTGGCCCCTCCCGCGGGTGCCAAGCTGCAACCGATTGAGACGGCGCTTGAATTGCGGAAGGCAACGCTGGCCGCGGCGGCTTCTGCCGACGTGGTCATCATGGCCGCTGCCGTGGCGGACTTCCGCCCCGCGAACGTCTCCTCCGGCAAGATCAAAAAGCGTGACAACGTCGAGGACCCCGTCATCACTTTGGTCCGCAACCCGGATATTTTGGTTGAACTCGTGGCCCACAGATCCGCGCAGAACCAACAACAGCTCATCGTTGGATTCGCCGCAGAAACAGGTGACGATGAAGCCGATGCGCGCAGCTACGCTGAGGCGAAACTGCGCCGCAAGGGCTGCGATTTGCTGGTTGTCAACGAAGTTGGGCCGGGAGATTCCGGCAGCGAGCGGGTCTTCGGTCAGGACACCAACCACGTGGAGATTTTGGCTCTTGACGGTGCCACCCCCGTGCAGTCCGGGGGCAGCAAGCGTGAGGTGGCAGACGCCGTCGTGCGTGTCATTGCACAACGGCTCGGGCGAAGCTAAAAGCGCACCAGCAACACAATATGTATGACAAACCGTGTCTCACAGCAATGGGTGGCGCGCTATCCCAAAGTAAAGTAGAACAGTGACTTCAGTGAACCCCCTGCGCCTATTTACGTCCGAATCCGTGACGGCAGGCCACCCCGATAAAATTTGCGACCAGATCAGCGACGCCATTCTTGACGCGCTACTGGCCGAAGACCCGGACTCCCGCGTCGCCGTTGAGACCATGGCCACCACCGGCCTGGTCCATGTGGCTGGCGAGGTGACCACCAACGCCTATGTGGAAATCCCGGCCATTGTCCGCAACACCATCTTGGACATTGGCTACGATTCCTCAGCCAACGGCTTCGACGGCGCCCGCTGCGGCGTGTCCGTCTCGATCGGTCAGCAATCGCAGGACATCTCCGACGGCGTTTTCAACGCTCTGGAGGTCCGCGAAGGCACCGCCGTGGACAAGTACGACTCCCAGGGTGCCGGCGATCAGGGCCTCATGTTCGGCTACGCCAGCAATGAGACCGCCTCCTATATGCCCACTCCGATCTTCTTGGCACACCGGCTCTCCGAGCGCCTCACCGATGTGCGCAAGTCCGGTTTGCTGGAATACCTGCGCCCGGATGGCAAGACTCAGGTGACCATCGGGTATGACGGCGAAAAGCCCGTCTCTGTAGACACCGTTGTCATCTCCAGTCAGCACGCCGAAGGCACCATGCTGGATAAGCTGCGCGCCGATCTGGCTGAATTTGTTATTGCTCCGGTCATGGAAGCCTCCGGTCTGGATGTTTCCGGCCTGAAGACGTACCTGAACCCGGCCGGCCCGTTCGTGGTGGGCGGTCCTGTGGGCGATGCCGGTTTGACCGGTCGCAAGATCATCGTTGACACCTATGGCGGAATGGCCCGTCACGGTGGCGGCGCATTCTCCGGCAAGGACCCGTCAAAGGTTGACCGTTCGGCCGCCTACGCCATGCGCTGGGTTGCCAAGAATGTGGTGGCTGCAGGACTGGCCTCACGCGCGGAAATCCAGGTCGGTTATGCCATTGGCGTGGCCCGCCCGGTGGGTGTCTACGTTGAGACCTTCGGCACCGAAACCGTGGATCCGCGCCGCATCGAGGATGCCATTGCGGCCATCTTTGATCTGCGCCCCATGGCCATCATCGACAGCCTTGACCTCAAGCGTCCCATCTACGCCAAGACGGCCGCCCACGGTCACTTCGGCCGCGACGACCCCGATTTCACCTGGGAAAACCTCGATCGCGTCGATGCTTTGAAGGCCTACTTCAACGCCTAATCGTTTCTGTTATCCACAGCTGAGCACAGCCCGCCGACTACTTTGTCAGTGGCCTGTGCTTAGCTTGTTTTAGGCCGAATTTTCCGGCCGAACTTTCAAGCCCCCAGGGGTAAACCCACTCGGGTGAGCCCTTGCGGTTTAGCCAGGCGGGTTTGCCGCACCAATCGCAGGAGGATGCCATGGCTGATTCAGCTCACCATGATGGCCCAGGCGAGGGCGTGCAGCTGAGCCTGCTCAGTGGCTTTGTGGCCAAGGAGCGCGTGGCTGATCCGCATAGCGGCGTGGTGCTGGCCCCTGTTCTGCCCGTGGCACACGTTGTCATTGACTCTCCACTACCGCACCTTGACCGGATCTTTGACTACTCCGTTCCCTTAGAGCTCGACGCCGAGGCGCAGCCGGGCGTGCGGGTGCGCGTTAAATTCTCCGGCCAAGACCTCAATGGTTTCCTCGTGGCTCGCGTGGCAGTATCCGAGAGCGAGCGCTTAGTTCCGCTCAGCCGCGTGTATTCCGCTGTTCCCGTGCTGGCTCCGCAGGTGCTGGAACTGGCACATCAGGTGGCGGCCCGTTACTGCGGCACGGTTGCAGATGTGCTTCGTGTTGCCGTTCCTCCCCGGGTGGCCAGCCTGGAGAAGGTGTACCTGAAGAAGGCTGCCGAACGGGCGGCTGATGCTGCTTTGACAGTGGCCGCAGGGGCTGGCGCAGACTCTGGGGCTAGCCGAATCGGGGGAGCCGTGGCTCACGATCCCCATCTGGAACCTCTCCTAGAGCCACCTGCTGCTGCCAAGCCGGGTCATTCTCTGTTCGGTGATTACCCGCATGCAGAGGACTTCCTGACCCGGCTTGCCATGGGGGATTCCCCCAAGGCCGTTTTAGGGACCCTGCACGGATTCGGCCCCGTGTCGTGGCACCGGCAGCTTGCTCAGGTGGTGGCCTATTGTCAGCTCTCGGGTCGGGGAGCCATCGTGGTGGTACCGGACCTGCGGGACCTTGAACTGTTGGACCACGCCTTCGCCCAGGTGCTACCAGAGGGCAGTTTCGTCAAGCTAACGGCCGACGACGGTCCTAGTCTCCGCTATGCCAACTTCCTCCGCGTCCTGTCAGGTGACGTAAAGATTGTGATTGGCACGCGCTCGGCTGCCTATGCACCAGTGGCGGATCTGGGCCTGGTTTGTTGTTGGGATGACGGCGATGAGCTCCACGTTGAACGCCGCGCCCCTTACCAGCACAGCCGCGATGTACTCCTACTTCGCTCAGGTATTGAAGATGCTGCGGTCTTGATGGCCGGGCACAGCAGAAGTAGCGAGTCGCAACGTCTCGTTGCGACTGGCTGGGCGCAGGACCTTGTCGCCGCCCGCCCTGAGGTTCGTAAGGCCACGGCCAGGGTCATCAGCACCTCAGACTCCTTCGAGCAAGAGCGCGATCCTGCGGCGGCCATGGCGCGTCTACCTCACCGGGCTTGGGAGACGGCTAAAGCGGCTCTGAAGTTTGGGCCGGTGCTGGTTCAGGTGGCCCGGACCGGATATGCGCCGGCACTTGCCTGTCAGCGCTGCCGTGAAGTGGCCCGTTGCCAGCACTGCACCGGCCCGCTCATGCAGAGCCGTGCAGCTGGTTCAGCCTCCGTCGCGGTGACCTGCAAGTGGTGTGGGCAGCCCGAGAACGCTTTCAGCTGCAACACCTGCGGGTTCAATCAGCTGCGGGCTATCTCGGTAGGTGCCTTGCGCACTGCCGAGGAGCTGGGCCGGGCATTCCCATCGGTGCCTGTTATTTCCTCCTCTGGGGACAACATTAAAACTATGGTTCCGGATAAACCGGCCATTGTGGTGGCCACCATTGGGGCCGAGCCGGTGGCTCCACACGGCTACGCGGCTGCGCTGTTACTCGATGGTGATTCCATGCTTCGGCGGGAGTCGTTGCGTGCGGGCGAGGAAACGCTGCGTCGGTGGATGAACGCGGCCGCCCTGGTCCGCTCCGCCAAGGACGGCGGAATCGTGGTTGTCACCGCAGATGAGTCTCCTGAAGTGGCTGCGCTGGTGCGCTGGGATCCCGCTGGGCACGCAGAACGAGAGTTCGCGCTGCGTCATCAACTCGGGTTGCCGCCGGCCATGAGGCTGGCCTCGTTGACGGGGCAAGAAAGCGATGTGGAGGCTTTTGTGGCTGCATTGAAGTTGCCGGATGCTGTGCGCCGCATCGGACCCGCGCCCGTTGCGGCCGCGCACCTGAGTGCTTCGAGCGCTGGTGGTGCCGATGCTGAGGATGCCCCCGATTACCGGACCATCTTGCTCTTTCCGTACTCCATGGCGGCGACCGTCACGGCCAGTATGCGGGCGTTGAAAGCGTCCAACGCTGCCCGCAGGATGGGCTCGCCCGTCCAGGTGCGATGCGATGGTTTGGACGTTCTCTAAAACACCACGCAACACCTGCTCTAAGCACTTTCATACCACACTTATTAGAAGTTACTTTCTAGTAAGTATTGCGGTTGTATATCGGTGGGTTTAGGCTTGTTGTATGAGTATTCGGGAGGTGTTCCCCGGGGACCGGGGCGGTGAGGCTACACAGGATGTAGCGTCGCTGCTGGCTGGGATTACTCTTCCTTCTATTGAACCTTTTGGGTCTGACAATGCTGAGCTGGTGGGGTTGCCGGCACTGGCGTTGTACCCGCTCCCGGAGCCGGGGTCGGAATTGGGGCTGGTTGTGGAGTCACCGTCGGTGCTGTCTGTTGCTGAGGGGGTTCGTGATGCTGGGGTTGCGGCGTTGGTGGAGTTGAAGCGTCTTGAGGATGCTGTGGCGGGGTGTAAGGCACGGTTGGTGGCTAGGGTTGTGGGTGCGGCTGCGGTTGAGGCATCTGTGTGGGCTTTAGATGGGTTTCAGCGTGGGGTTGCCTCGGCGGGGTTGGCTACAGAGGTCGCGTTCGCGTTGGGGATTCCTGAGCCGAGCGCGGCGTCGTTGCTGGAGCACAGTGTGGTGTTGCTGAGTGAACGTCCCGCGGTGTTGGATGCTCTGGAAGCGGGGGAGCTTTCTTGGCGGCATGCGGTGAGTATTAATGATGAGATCGCGACTTTAGGGTCTATGGGTAGTGCCACGGCCGCCGATGTGGCGGTGTTGGAAGGGCGGTTGTTGTTTCTCGCGCCGGGGACCACAGCGTTTTCGTTTCTGGGTAAGGCTCGTCGGGCGCGGGAGAAGATGTTTCCGGAGAGTATCCCGGTCCGGGTTAAGGAAGCGTTCGCGAAGCGGAAGTTGGTGTGTTCGCTGGGTGCTGATGGGATGGCGTGGTTGGGGTTGCACATGCCGGCGGTGAGTGCCTCCGGGATTTATACGCGGTGTACTCGATTGGCGCGGGCGATTAAAGCTGATGGGGTCCGTGCTCAAGCTGTGGCTGATGCTGCTGGGACGGGTCAGGATTGTCGTGAGCATAGGACACTGGCGCAGTTACGGGCCGATGTTGCCGCGATCCTGCTACTGGGCCAAAACCTTCCGGAATCTGCCACACAGTTACTCAACGACGCCGAAGCTACCCTGCCCACCAACAACCCGGCCAACCCAGAAACCAACCCCGGAACCAGGGCTGGCACGAGCACGGGCACCGGAATGTCATCTGACCGGCGCGCAGAACGGGGCGCGAAGGGTGGCACGAGCACTGGTGCCGGGAATTCAACCAGCCAGAGCACTGGTGTTGATTGTGGGGCTGGAGCTGGGTCCGGGTCTGGTGTTGTTGGCGGGTTGGGTGGGCAGGGGTCTGCTTTCCGAGCCACGGTGCGCCGCGACGGAAAAGATCCTGAGCCTGATGTACCGCCTTGCTTCGGTAAGCATGCGCCCCTAGCTGATACCGCCACAAATCCTGATGTCGACATAACTTCTGACACCACTGGCACCAGTACTGGTGTCGTTATCACGTCTGATGCCACCGGGGGTATGGGTGGCAGTGTTCTTGACCTGGACGACGTTCCTGTCTGGGCCACAAGACCAACTCCTACTAGCGGTACCTCACCCAGTGGTGCTTCACCCGGTGGTGTTGCGGCTGGGGGAGTCTTGTCTAGCAGGGGCGGTGGTGAGGGGACACCACTGCCCACCACCAGCCCTGCCGCCCCCGCAACCGATCCCACCGCAGGAATAGTTTCCGCGGATGCTGCCACCGCCCACGCCCCCGCCGCAGGAATAGTTTCCGCGGCTGCTGCCACCGCCCTCTATTTCACCAGCGATGATGATCCTGCTGATCCTGTGGATTCAGATGGTCGAAACCTTATTGACCCGGCTGACCTTATTGACCCGGTTGATGCTGTTGATGTGGTCGGGTTGGTGGGGGATGGTTCTGGGTTGGTGGGTGATGTGGTGGATGGGTTGGTCGAGGATCCGCAGGCGGATTATGAGCGGCAGTTAGTGGAGTTGGCGGCTCATGGTGTGATGGTTGATCCGCCGCTGCCGGATGCGTTGGTGTTGGTCAAGGTCCCGTTCTTGGGGTTGTTGGGGATCACGGATGAACCAGCAGAGTTGGTGGGGCCTCAGAGTGGTCCTATTCCGGAGGACGTGGCGAGGAAGTTGTTGAAGAATTGTTCTTCGTTCTTGCGGGTCTTGACTGATCCGATCACGGGGGAGGCGTTGCCGTTGGAGCCGCAACGCTATATTTTGCGGGCGGCGGAACGAGCGGTCTTGCAGGGCCTTGCTGGGTGTTGTTATGTACCGAATTGTCCTCATCCGGTGTTGGATACGGAGTTGGATCATTTACGGGCTTTTGAATTTGGTGGGGCCTCGGTGATGGCGAATCTTCGCCCGGCGTGTAAACGCCATCACCTGATGAAGCACTTCAAGGATGATAAGAACCGGCGTGGGCGCCGGCGGTGTATCGATGAGCCTGAACGGCACGGGATCAAGCTCCGTGGCTGGACACCGCAAGCTACCCCGGATGGGCGGATCGGTTGGATCACCCCTGGTGGCAGGTACCGGCCACCGCTGAATACCGAACCCGAGCGGCCTGAGTACCCCAAATGGCTCAAAAACCTCATCAACAAAACCACCAAAAAATCAGCAAGCTAACCCGCTTCATTGGTTGCCTACTTGGTTGGATTTCGACCAAGTGTTGCATCAAGCAGGGCCCTTGTACGCCGGTTGACGTCAGTGTCGCGAATGGACAGCATCTTCACCAGGAGTTCGAGTTTCTTGACGTCGGCCACATACTCCTCACCAAGGCGCTGTGACAGAGAACGTGCGGCCAGGTCATCGGCCATACGCCACGCCATGGCCAGTGCGCCTTCAAAAATACGCTGATCAGATTCGGCAGATGTGGCCGCCGATCCCGAACCGAGCATTGCCACGGCGTTTAGCCGCGAATCATCCAATCCCAAGGCGAGCTCATTGAGTTGGGTGCGCACATGTCGCAGCGTTGCTGAATTGCGGCCAAAACGTCCAAGCTTCGTGGACATGACTCCGCCGTAGCTGATCGCCATGATTAAGGTGACGCTGCCCAAGGCAATAGTCAAGGCCAGCAATACAAAGAGCCAGAAGGCATTTACTGCCGGTTGCAGATAACCATTGTCTTGGATCCCCAGAGCTAGATTCTCGATGGTCCGCGCCACGGTAATGTCACCAATGCCGGAGAAGTAGTAACTGCCGTGGTCCCAAGTCTTGTTGCCCAGGCTATTGAATTCTCCCTCTGCCACGGCACCAGTTATCGGCGTCGGGATGGAAAAGTGGTCCTCGCCCAACTTCCATACCGGAATGATGACATGGTTCTCCCCGAGCTCTGCCGTTGACTGCTCCAGAAGTTGCGGGAATTCTGCCTTCACCCGCCACAAGGCATCCACCAAGACTTGGGGGTCCTGGTTCTGAACGAAGGCGGAATCGCCTGCCAGTATTTCCTGCTGGATACCCAAATAGTCAGTAGCGCTGCGGACTGCAACGGTGATGTCCACTTGCTGCGTGAACTTGTCGTCAAAATGCCGGCGTATTTGAGCTTCGTCCAAGCCAGTGGTTTCCCCGTCGAAAACCAGGGAATGCAGAGGCAGTTTGCCGTTGAGCTCGTTGCTGTTCCGTGACGGCAAGTTTCCAACAACTACTGCACTGGCGATGACTGCGACTAGCACAATTCCAACACCTCGGAAAAGCCAGGGGGTGCTCCTGGCAGCCCACAGTAGGGTGGAAGGCTTCGGAACAAGCATCAGCCAACTGAATTCTCGTGGAGCCGGCACAGGTAATTCCGTGGTCCCGGGCAAGGGTCCGCACAGTGCGTGGGCCGCAGCGTTGGCATCTCGCAGGGCTGTTAAGGTTCGTTTTGAACCTGTGGGCGAGAGCCCCAACCCTGACCGCAAGGCCGAGTACTCGTCAATTTTCTTATCAGGCTCAGGCATCCAGACACGTGCCGTTCGATGCCGGCGGAGTGACCGGTCCACGGCCAGTGCACTCTTTTCCAGCTCGTTCTCCGCTGACCGCCAGGCCTGAATGGTTTCGGGGTTTCCATGATCGTTGGTGAGAATACGCAGCAGCGATTCCAGCGCGTCATTGAGGCGGCGCACGCGTTTTTCGGCGACGGCACCTGGCGACCGTGTGCTCAGCCGGGCCAGCAGCTCCCTGGTAGCGAAGATCATGGGGGCCGCCAAACGGTCCAAGACACGCTGGCGTCCTGAAAGAGTTCCCAAGACGGCGCCCGCGGACATGAGGGCATTTGCTTGAACCACCAAACGCGCGGCTTCGGCTTCGAAAGATGCGACGAGGCTGGCCGTGGCAGGCTGCAGCGCGGATTTGGCGCTGTAGACCGCATCGATGACAGCGTTTTCTGTTCGGGCCAGCTGCAGCGATGCGTCCCGAACCACGCGCCACGATGAGGTAAACCCAGCCGTGCGCTGCTCCATGGGGGTGGCGAGATAGCTCACCTCCAGCGCCTCCAGTTCAAGGACCACCTTTGCCAGTTTCCGCTGGGCTTTGGTCAGCCTGCGGAAGATCAATTCACGCCGTTGACGCCGGGAGAGTGAGAATGCCAAGGCAATGATCGTTAAGCCAAAACCGATGACCACTCCCATGAGCCAGAACAGAGGGGATTGAAGAGGCCCTTTATCGAGAACCTCGGCCGCACGCTGTGCCGCCGCAGCCACCGCTTTGGGGCCGTGACCAAGGCCCACGTTGTCCATGAAGGCGTTGCGGATCTCTAAGGTGTTGTGCAGGTCTTTGCCATTGTCGCCGCTGGCAGGATAGATCCCAACGCCTGCAAACCGGCGATTATTGATGCTCGTAGTCGGGTCGTCGTCGATGATGGTCGACAAGATGACGTCAGCGCCTAGGTCCTGGCGGCCCTTCTTCTCGTCGTGGCTCAGAATCCGGGGTGTGACGAGTATTCGCATCGGCTGCCAGGTTTTGATGCCTTCGCCCACAACTGCGTTCACACTCGCCTGGGAAATGTTGAGACCGTGCTGGCCTTCAACCACAATCTCGAGCTGGGCGGTGGGAGTTGCGGTGATTGCTTGGTAGCCCTGGACAGTAAAGAAAACTGTTCCGATTCCCAGCAGAAGAGCCAGCCAAGGAAAGCCGAAACGGGGCTTCTTATGGATCCGGATCAGCGGTGGTGTCATCGTGGCGGGCTCAGCTCCTGCGCAATGGCAAGCAGTTCCTGGGCGGAGGAATCCCAACTGAACGTGGCCGCCTGGGCCACGGACGCGCTCGAACAAGCAGCCCATTCAGCGGGGTCAGCCAAGGAGCGCACGGCAACGGCAAAGTCGTGCGCTGAATCGGCTGGCACATACTGTGCTGCCTTACCGCCCACTTCGCGGAAAATCGCGGTATCAGCCACCACCACGGGTGTTCCCAGTGCCATGGCCTCCACCAACGGTAGTCCGTAGCCTTCGGCTTTGGACAGTGTGACAAGGGCCGTAGTGCGCAGCAGCAGCTCATCATATTCGGCATCGGTTACGCCGTTATGGAACACCACCGACGCACCCGCAGGCACCAGCGCCGCCAACTCCGCGCGCCGCTCAGGCGTGATCCGGCTGAGTAGGTTAAGCGTGAAATCAGGCAGTTCGGCCATGCCACGGATTAGCGTTTCGACGTTCTTATAGGGCATGAACGAGCCCATGTAGGTCAGCGTTTTCTCCGGTGTCACCCCAGGATCCCGCGGCGTCCTCTCGCCCTGCGGAGCGTTGCCAATGATCCGCACCGGCCGCTTGGTGAGTTTGTGCTGGCGCATCAGTGAAAGCGTGGTGTTGCTGATGGTGGCCACCACGTTAGCGCGATTCAACAGCATCCGCTGCGGCCAATACGCCTTGTGGTACAGCCGCCACAGCACGCGCACCGGCGCCGGTAGAAATCCGGGAGGTGCCGGGTGCTCGTAGTAAATCAGGTCATGCAGCGTCAGGACGAGGGGGTATTTCCGTCCCCAGCTGCCCATGGTTTGCATGGGGCAAAACACCAGATCGGCTCCCAGTTTATTGACGTGCCGGGACACGAACAGCTCCAACGGGCTCAGCGGCGAATTGATCTTCACCCACGGCAAATCCGGCAGCAGTGCCAGTTGGCGTTCGTCATGGATGAGCATCGTTACCTGCGCATAAGGTGCGACGGCGGCCATGAGGCTTGCGCCGTAACGGCTGATCCCGTCGTGGTGATCCATGCGCGTGAAGCGGGCATCCATGACGATCTTGGGTTTAGCTGACGTGCCCTGATAGCCGGACGATTCTGGCGTGTTGGCCGCGGTGGGGGTGCTCAAGGGGCGGGGTGCCTTTCAAGAAATGCTGTGATGGCGATTGCTGCCGGCTGGGGTGTTTCGTAGTGAATGAGGTGGCCCACCCCGTCAATGACGAGAAGTTCGCCCTGGGGGAGGATCTCCAGCAGTTTGTGCTGGTTGGGAAGGGTGGCGATTTCATCCTGTGCTCCGGCAATCAGCAAGGTGGGGAGCGTGAGAGCAGTAGCCACTTCACGCACGGTGCCACTGACGGAGGCTTGAAATGACTCCAGCAGCATGTCCCGATTGGCAAAGCCGCTGAAATACGCGTGGTGTTGCCCATGGATGAAAGCCAGCAACGCCTTGTCCCGCGTCTTGGCCATGGTCACACTCATGACGTGCACAATGAGCTTGCTGCGCAAGAGGGTATTGCCCAGCGGCGCCGGGAGCTTGGCCGATGCCCAGTAATAAAAGACCGCGAGCTTGGTCATGATGCCCTTGGGCCCCTCTAAAGCGGGGGAGGCGATCGGGTTCACCAAGATGAGCGGATAGACCCGGTCCGGGTGAGCGGCCACAAAGTGGCTGACCACAATAGACCCAAAGGAATGTCCCAACAGGACGGTGTCCGGTCCAAGATCCAGCGCGTCCAGGAAAGAGGCAAGGAACGCCACATATCCGGGAATATCATGCTGGCCGGAAGCAAACGCTGGGGAGATTCCAAAACCAGGAAGGTCCGCCATGATGATCCGGTGCTCCGGCAGTAACTCCACCACACGCTCAAGCCCATGGTGGTCGCCACGGAAACCATGCACCATGACAATGGTCCGGCTGACAGCGGACGGCTCGGTGGCGGCGTACTCCCAGTAATGAACAGGGGTGCCCGCAACATTCAGGACATGGGCACTGACCCGGTCCGCCACATCAACAGCGATGGGTGAGGTGGGCGCCGTCGTACTGTTCTTGGCAGACATGTCAGTTCACAACATTCGGATTTGAGCCAGAACGGCGGTCCTGATCCAAGCCATCGATGGCAGTGAACTGCGTATCAGAGAGTGAAAAGTCGAAAACGTTCAGGTTTTCAGCGATTCGGGCTGCCGAGCTGGCCTTGGGGATCACCAAATGACCGGACTGGACATGCCAGCGCAGCACCAGCTGAGCCACCGATTTGCCGGTCTCCGCCGCCAGCGCGAGCAGCACTGGATCGCTCAACAGTGCGCCGCGGGCCAAGGGGCTCCACGCCTGAGTGGCGATGCCGAGCTCCGCGTGAAGGGCGCGCAAGCTGTGCTGGGCCAGCCACGGATGGAGCTCAATCTGGTTCACGGCTGGCACCACGTCGGTGGCATCCAGGAGCTGTTCCAGATGCTCCGGCTCGAAGTTGCTGACACCGATGGCACGCACGCGGCCCTCGTGATAGAGGGATTCCAACGCCTTGTAGGTGGGGATGAACAAGTTCTTCTCGGGGCACGGCCAATGAATGAGGAACATGTCCACAAAGTCCAGCCCCAAGCGCTCCATGCTGGCGTCAAAGGCAGCCAACGTGGAATCGTAGCCGTGCTCGGTGTTCCAAACCTTGGAGGTGACGAACAAGTCCGTGCGCGGCGTGCCAGCGGCGACGGCGTTGCGGATCGCGGTGCCCACGCCTTCCTCATTGCCGTACAGGGCGGCGGTATCCACGGTCCGGTAGCCGGTGTCCAGGGCGGTGGAGACCAGGTCTGCGCAGTCCGCGGAGGGAACTTTGTAGACGCCGTAGCCGAGCACATCAATGTCGACACCGTTGTTGAGCGTGTATTTGGGGGAGCGTTGCATACCAACAACTTTACCCAGTCTGAGGTTAGAGCCCGTCCAAGCCATTGAGGAAGCCAAAAATCGGGTCGCTGGAGGGGCTGGACAATTCCACCAGTTCCCGCGCCGTGGTTTCATCCAGAATCAGATCCGTGACCAGGCCAGCGGCGAGTGCGCCGCGCAGTCCCGTGATTTTCTTGGTGCCAGAGACGACACAGATACGACGCCGGATCTTGCGAAGGCTTTTTAGGTCCGGACCGCTGGAGCGAGAGTTGAGCACAATGCCGTCGTCACTTCCGTCCGAGCGGAAGAAGACAGTGGCCACATCTCCTGCCACACCGCTGGCTTCTAGGGCATCGAGATCGGTGGAATCGAGGTAGCCGCCGCTGTAGACGTGGCTGGGGATTTCGGCATCCATGGAGCCGACACCGAATATGGCAATGGTCATTCGTTCCTGCAGGTCAAGGATGCGCCGGACGCTGCGTTCCTGCCACATCAGGTTCTTGGTCTCGGCGTGGTCAAAGAAGGCTGGCACGGGAAACTGCTCCACCTTGGCTCCGTACGCCGTGCCAAAGCGGCGGATGATCTCTGAGGCGTAGGTAATGCCGGAAGTTTGGGTGTTGCCTGCCCCGTTGAGTTGGACAATGGTGCTGCCGTGGGTTGTCTTGCGGGTCAGGTGGCGGCTGACGGTGCTGACAGTGGAGCCCCAGGCCACGCCGATCACGGCATTGGAGTCCACCAGCGGGCCAATGGTGCGTGCGGCCTGCATGCTGACCCTGTCGAGGACTTCAACTTCACTAAGCATGTCGGAGACCGGAACAACATGGACCTCTACTTGGTAGCGCTTGCGGATGGCGCGTTCCAATTCCGGTGCCCGATCCGATGGTGTCTTGATTTGAATCTGTACCAGGCCGCTGTCACGGGCCATTGAGAGCAGTCTGGACACCGTGGACCGGGAGGTCCGGAGCTCCCTGGCAATGGCATCCATGGTCTGATCCTGCAAGTAGTACATTTGTGCAGCTCGGAGGGCATCTTGCTGTTTTGTTCGCTTGGAACTCACGGTTCATTGACCCTTTCTGCACGTTCGTGCAAACATGTTGACTAAAATTTCCACTTGCTCCAACAATAAAGGGAAGAAGCGCATAGAGCGCAATTAATCTGGACTCGAAAGAGGTCGTCGTGGGACTCCTAGGCAACGCAGGCAAGAACAATTCAGCGGACCAAAACCCAACGGTTGTGCGAGCTCAAGTTGAGGCCCTGAAGGAGCGCCCGCGCGCCAGTGTTTTGATCATTGGTGGTGGCATCAACGGTGTTGGAACGTTCCGTGACTTGGCCCTTCAGGGCGTGGATGTGGCACTCGTAGAGCGCGGCGACTACTGCCAAGGCGCCTCCGGGGCGTCCTCCCACATGATCCACGGCGGCATCCGCTACCTTGAAAATGGCGAGTTCCGCCTCGTCAAGGAATCGGTCGTTGAGCGCAACGGGCTGCTGAAGATCGCCCCCCATTACGTCAAGCCGCTGCAGACCACCATCCCCATCTTCAGCACCTTCTCCGGCATCCTCAGCGCCCCCATGCGGTTCCTGACACACAAGCAGGGAAAGCCACAGGAGCGCGGCGCGTTCTTGATCAAGGTCGGCCTGACCCTCTACGATGCCTTCTCACGAGACGGCGGTACTGTTCCGCGCCACGATTTCAAGGGTCGCAAGAAGGCGCTTGCCGAGTTGCCCCAGCTGCCCTCGAATCTCAAATACGCAGCCACGTACTACGATGCTTCCGTGCACAACCCGGAGCGTCTGACCTTGGATGTCCTCCAGGACGGCGAGAAGGCCGGCTTGGCTGGTGCCGCGCAGTCCGTCACCGCCGCCGATGCCAAGGCTCGTGCCACCAACTACCTGGCCGCTACTGCCGTCACGGACGACGGCGTTGAACTCACCGATCAGCTCACGGGTGAGACGTTCACGTTCAAGGCCGACGTCATTGTCAACACCACAGGCGCCTGGGTGGATATGACAAATAGCGTCATGGGGGCAGCCACCCAGTTCATGGGCGGCACCAAGGGCTCACATATCGTCTTGGATCACCCCGGGCTGCTGGCAGCGTGCAACGGCCGCGAAATCTTCTTCGAACACACCGATGGGCGGATCGTCCTGATTTACCCCATGGGTGACAGGGTTCTGGTTGGCACCACCGACGTCAACGCTGACATGACCCAAGATGCGGTCTGCACCGAGGAAGAGATTGACTACTTCTTCGACCTCGTTGGCCATGTTTTCCCCAACATCTTGGTGACCCGCGACGAGATTGTTTACAGCTTCGCCGGTGTTCGCCCGTTGCCGCGCCACGACGCAACGGCTCCGGGATTCGTTTCCCGCGACTACAGGATTGAGCGCGCCGAACGCACCATTGCCGGGGCCTCCGTTCCTGTGCTGAGCCTGGTTGGCGGCAAGTGGACCACATTCCGCGCCTTGTCTGAGCACATGACGAACGACGTGCTGGCGATCTTGGGCGCACCCCGCAAGACGTCCACGGCCAAGCTGGCCATTGGTGGCGGCGTGAACTTCCCCGCCACCAATGCCGGCATCGAAGCCTGGATTTCCTCACACACGAGCGGAACGGTCGACGCCGCCCGGGCTGGGGTCCTGCTGACCCGCTACGGAACGCGCGCCGAGACCGTCATGGCCTACCTTGCCGAAGGAAAAGACACGGTGTTCGATTCAACCAATGAACTCAGCGACCGTGAGGTTGCCTTCATGGTGGAGAACGAACAAATCGGACACCTCATCGACGTCATGATCCGCCGCACCTCCCTGGCCTTCCGAGGCCTGGTCACCAGTGAGCTGCTGGCCGAGACCGCTGCTGTGCTGGCAGGGTTGCTGGGATGGAATGAGGCAAAGGTGGCGCAAGAGATCGGCCACAGCGTAGATATTCTGGCACGCTTCCATGGCGTCCAGGTACAAAGCTTGATTGCCTAAGCCCTAGGGGGGCGAAGGGGGCTCAAGAGGGCCAGCCAAAATGGCTGGCCCTTCTCGTAAAAACTAACCAATTGGAGTCAAAGATGTCTCTTGGAATAGTGTTCCTGTCCGAGGTGATGGGAACAATGCTGCTCACTCTGTTGGGTTGTGGTGTTGTTGCAAACGTCGCACTCAAGGGAACCAAAGGCAATTCCGGCGGTTTTCTACTGGTCAACTGGGGCTGGGGCTTGGCAGTCTTTGCCGGTGTCTTCGTTGCCGCTAAATCGGGTGCACACCTGAACCCTGCAGTGACAGTGGGTCTGCTGGCCAACGGCAAGGCCGAGTACGCACCCGGCGTGGCCGTGAACTTCGCGTCAACCATGACGTACTTTGGTGCGGAAATGGTGGGTGCCATTATCGGTGCCGTGGTGTGCTGGTTGGCATACAAGCAGCACTTCGATGGCGAACCCGATGCAGCTACCAAGCTGGGCGTATTCTCCACTGGCCCGGCCATTCGCAGCTATGGCTGGAATGTCGTCACTGAAGTCATCGGCACCTTTGTCCTGGTCTTCGTGATCTTGCACTTTTCCAATGGTCCGGCCGCACTTGGCCCGCTGCCCGTAGCACTGCTCGTTGTAGGTATTGGTGCCTCACTTGGTGGGCCCACCGGTTACGCCATCAACCCGGCCCGTGACCTTGGCCCGCGTATTGCACATGCTTTGTTGCCCATCAAGGGCAAGGGTTCCAGCGACTGGAGCTACGCGTGGGTTCCGGTTGTTGGTCCCCTTCTTGGTGGTGCCTTGGCTGGTCTGATGAGCCAATGGATGCCTGATCTGATTGCTGCCGTCGCTTAACTTCTGCTCGCTTCTGAAGTGCCAAAGAAAGTGCCAAAGAAAAGGAAACAAAGATGTCTCAGTATGTAATTGCCATTGACCAGGGAACCACCAGCAGCCGCGCCATCGTGTTTGACCATGACGGCAACATTGTCTCCACCGGACAGCTGGAGCATGAGCAGATTTTCCCGAAGGCTGGCTGGGTTGAGCACAACGCAACCGAGATCTGGAACAACACCCGCGAGGTGATTGGCACCGCGCTGGCCCAGGCCAACCTGACACGCCACGATATTGTGGGCGTGGGCATCACCAACCAGCGTGAAACAGCCGTGGTCTGGGACAAGAACACCGGTGTGCCGGTCTACAACGCCATCGTGTGGCAGGATACCCGCACGCAGAGCATTGTGGATGAACTGGCCGCAGATGGTGGCGTGGAGCGCTTCAAGGCCAAGGTCGGCCTGCCGCTGGCCACGTACTTCTCCGGAACCAAAATTAAATGGATTCTGGACAACGTCGAAGGTGCCCGTGAAAAGGCGGAAGCTGGCGATCTGCTCTTTGGTAACACCGATTCCTGGGTGACCTGGAACCTGACCGGTGGAACCGATGGCGGCGTGCACATCACCGATGTCACCAATGCCTCGCGCACCATGTTCATGGATCTGGAAAGCCTCACATGGGACGAAGAAATCCTGGGCATCTTCGGTGTGCCGAAGTCCATGATGCCGGAGATCAAGTCCTCCTCCGAGGTCTACGGCCACGTGCACGGCAGCCAGCTGCTGCGCGAAGTTCCCGTTGCCGGCATCTTGGGTGACCAGCAGGCTGCAACGTTCGGTCAGGCTGCATTCAACCAGGGCGAAGCCAAGAACACCTATGGCACCGGCTGCTTCCTGATCTTCAACACGGGTGAAGAAATTGTCCACTCGAAGAACGGGCTGCTGACCACCCTCGGTTACAAGCTTGGCGACGCCGCTCCGCACTACGCGTTGGAAGGCTCCATAGCCGTCACCGGTTCACTCATCCAGTGGTTGCGCGACAACATCGGCATGATTAAGTCCGCTCCCGAAGTTGAGGAGCTGGCCGCAGCGGTCGAGAACAACGGTGGCGTCTACATCGTCCCCGCATTCTCGGGCCTGTTTGCACCGTACTGGCGTGCGGATGCCCGCGGTGCCATCGTGGGTCTGACCCGCTTTGTGAATAAGAACCACATTGCCCGGGCCGCCTTGGAAGCCACTGCGTTCCAGACCCGCGAGGTGCTGGACGCCGTCAACGCCGACTCCGGTGTTGACCTAACTGAGCTCAAGGTCGACGGCGGCATGGTCGCCAATGACGCGCTCATGCAGTTCCAGGCTGACATCCTCGGTGTCCCGGTTATCCGTCCTAAGGTCACCGAAACCACAGCCTTGGGTGCAGCGTATGCAGCCGGTCTGGCCGTGGGCTTCTGGAAGGACCTGGGCGAGTTGTCCAACAACTGGTCCGAGGACAAGCGTTGGGAACCGCAGATGGAGGCCGCTGAGCGCGATCGCCAGATGCGCCTCTGGAAGAAGGCCGTCACCAAGTCCATGGACTGGGTTGACGAGGACGTCCTCTAATACGGGGCAACGGCATTAAATGCTTGACGGCGGGGCGCCACGTAACTGTGGTGTCCCGCCGTCGTGCTTTTAACTTCTGTGCTGCGCACAACTGGACATGAGTTCGGCGCCAGTGGACAACATGCACAAAACCCACGGCGGGTTCGGCGCATAGGGGAGCAGTCCGGCGTCGAACACCACGTTTCAGCCTTGGTACTTAGTTTTTTAAGTGCGGTAAAGTAAAGGGGTGCATACATTTCTCCTTCTTATTTAGCCGCAATTTATAAAGCGGTGCGCCCCTTGCCATGTCGAGGGGCTTTTGTGTGTAAACGGTCAGAAGGATCAAGAAGCCAACAATGATTGAAAAGGCAGGGTACGTGAGCGTGCAGTCTCAGACTGAAGAGAACAGCGAAGAAGGCGTCTACAGTTTCGCCTCGATGGAAGCCAAATGGCCGGCCATCTGGGACGAGCTCAAGGTCTTCACCCCCCTCGACGACGGCTCGAAAGAACGCCGCTACGTCTTGGACATGTTCCCGTACCCCTCGGGCGACTTGCACATGGGCCACGCCGAGGCGTTTGCCATGGGAGACGTTGTCTCGCGTTACTGGCGCCAGCTGGGCTACGACGTGCTGCACCCGATTGGCTGGGACTCCTTCGGCTTGCCCGCTGAGAATGCTGCCATCAAGCGCAATGCGCACCCCAGCGAGTGGACGTACGCCAACATTGACACGCAGGCGGAGTCGTTCAAGCGCTACGCCATTTCCGTGGACTGGTCACGCCGTTTGCAGACCTCAGACCCCGAGTACTACCGGTGGACGCAGTGGCTGTTCAAGCGCTTCCACGAGAAGGGCCTGGCATACCGCAAAAACTCACCCGTGAACTGGTGCCCCACGGACCAGACAGTGCTGGCCAATGAACAGGTTGTCAACGGCGCCTGCGAACGCTGCGGCACCATTGTCACCAAGAAGTCCCTGAACCAGTGGTACTTCAAGATCACCGACTACGCCGACCGCCTGCTGGACGACATGGACGCACTCAAGGGCCACTGGCCGGACCGCGTGCTGGCCATGCAGAAGAACTGGATTGGCCGCTCCGAAGGCGCCCACGTCACGTTCGTGATTGAAGCAGCTGGAGAAGAGAAGGCACAGCAGGAACTGACAGTCTTCACCACCCGTCCGGACACCCTGTACGGAGCAACGTTCTTCGTGGTCGCCGCCGACGCGCCCCTGGCACTGGAGCTGGTGACTGCCGAGCACGCTGAAGCGCTGAGCGATTACCGCGAGCAGGTCAAGGCTCTGAGCGACATTGAACGCCAGTCCACCGACCGCCCCAAGTCGGGTATCTTCACCGGCCGTTACGCCGTCAACCCGCTGACCGGTGAGAAGCTGCCCGTCTGGGCCGCCGATTACGTGCTGGCCGATTACGGCACCGGCGCCATTATGGCCGTGCCTGCTCACGATCAGCGCGACCTCGATTTCGCCAAGGCCTTCGACCTGCCCATCCGCGCAGTGCTGGACACCGGCATGGAAGATCCCGCCGAGACCGGCATCGCCTCCACAGGCGAAGGCACGCTCATCAACTCCGGCGAGTTGAACGGCCTGTCCAAGGCCGAGGGAATCCCTGCCGCGATTGAAGTTCTGGAAAAGTTGGGCACGGGCGAGAAGTTCATCAACTTCCGCCTGCGTGACTGGCTGCTGTCCCGGCAGCGTTTCTGGGGCACACCCATCCCGATCATTCACTGTGCCGACTGTGGCGAGGTCCCGGTTCCAGACGATCAGCTGCCCGTCCGCCTGCCGGATAATCTGCGCGGCGAGGATCTGTCCCCGAAGGGCACCTCACCGTTGGCTGCCGCCGCGGACTGGGTCAATGTTGAGTGCCCCTCCTGTGGCAAGCCCGCAAAGCGCGACACCGACACCATGGACACGTTCGTGGACTCATCCTGGTACTTCCTGCGCTTCACCTCGCCGGACTACACCGAGGGCCCGTTCGATCCGGCCAAGGTCAACGACTGGATGCCCGTAGGCCAGTACGTGGGTGGCGTTGAGCACGCTATTTTGCACCTGCTCTACGCCCGCTTCTTCACCAAGGTCATCCACGATCTGGGCCTGCTCGAAGCCACCGAACCCTTCAGCGCGCTGCTGAACCAGGGCCAGGTACTCAACGGCGGCAAGGCCATGAGCAAGTCCCTTGGCAACGGTGTTGATCTGGGGCAGCAGTTGGATAAGTACGGGGTGGATGCCATTCGCCTCACCATGGTCTTTGCTGGGCCTCCCGAGGACGACGTCGACTGGGCGGATGTTTCGCCGTCCGGCTCGGCCAAGTTCCTGGCCCGCGCATGGCGTCTGGCCCGCGATGTAGCCAGTGAACCGGGCGCCCCGGCCACCAGCGGCGACGCCGCACTGCGTTCCCTGACGCACCGCACGGTTCACGACACCAAGGTCTTGCTGGAAGGCCACAAGTTCAACGTTGTGGTCGCCAAGCTCATGGAATTGGTCAATGCGACCCGTAAGGTCATTGACTCCGGTGCCGGCGCTTCCGATCCTGCGGTGCGTGAAGCTGCCGAGGCAGTGGCCATTGTCCTGAGCCTGTTTGCGCCGTACACGGCAGAAGACATGTGGGACACCTTGGGCCACCCGGCCTCGGTTGCCAACGCGGGCTTCCCTGCCGTCGATGAGGCATTGCTGGTGGAACAGAGCATCACCGCGATCGTTCAGATCCAAGGCAAGGTCAAGGACCGTCTCGAGGTGTCCCCGGACATCACCGAAGAGGAGTTGCGTGAACTGGCTTTGGGCTCTGCCGCCGTTCAAAAAGCACTTGATGGCCGTGGCATCCGCACTGTGATCGTGCGTGCGCCTAAGCTGGTCAATATTGTTCCTGCCTAATTAGCGAAGAGTCACTGCGCTTAGCATCACAGCGTAAAAGTGCCCTCGCCCTCACCGGGGCAGGGCACTTTTGTGTTGTCGGCCGGCATGCTTTTTTGAAGGTGCATTCGTGAAGGGGATGACTGCAGTGAATGACACACCGACTGCTCTGAACTGGCTAAGGAATCAGGTTGGCCGAATACGCCCCAAGCCCAGCAACCCCTTAAACCCTAAAAAAACTGGGCTTTCGCCAGAGCCGGTAGCCCCGCCTGCGCCCAGCGTCGCCATTGTCACCGATTCCGCGGCAGCACTCCCGCCGGAATGGATTGGCGAAATTGCCGACTCCGGGGTGCTCACCGTGGTGCCCATCCCGGTCATTATCGGCGAGAACGTGTATTCCGATGATGATGCGGAACTGGAAGTTCACATATCGCTGGCGCTGGCATCCGGCAAACCCATCAAAACTTCGCGACCGTCTCCTGGCCAGTTTGAACGCGCCTACAAGGCTGCGGCCGATGCCGGATTCGCGCAGATCGTTTCGCTACACCTGTCAAAGAAACTCTCGGGAACACTGGAAGCAGCCCAGCTGGCGGCAGACCGGTCCCCGATCCCCGTGCACGTGGTGGACTCTGCAACGGTGGGTATGGGGCAGGGCAGGGGAGTCCAGGCTGCAGTGGAATCGTCGCTGCGTGGCGATGATGCCCCAGCCGTTATTGCCGCAGCCACCACGGCCTTTGCGGCCACAGCCGTCTACTTCTATGTGCCAAGCCTTGAGCAATTGCGCCGGGGTGGACGCATCAGCCTTGCCTCGTCCTGGTTTGGGACAGTCCTGGACATCAAACCCATCCTCGGGATCAAGGATGGTGCCATCGTCCCGCTCGAAAAGGTGCGCACGGCAGCCAAAGCCATCGCCCGGCTTCAGGCTTTGGCCGCGGCCGACATTACGGCTCGGGGGGCCGCCGGGACAAGGATCAGCCTGCACCACTTCGGCAACGCGGACCAGGCCCGGGCCCTCGGTCGGGCCTTGGAAGCCGGCGCGCCGGGACTAGCAGATGCCACCTTGACCCGGCTGCCTGCCGTCCTGGCTGCTCACGCGGGTCTGGGCGTGCTGGTGGTAGTGGTTTCAGATGCGGTTGTTCCTCCACAGCCGGACCCGGAGCTCTGACTCGCCACAGAAGGCCCTAACGGCCGTGCTTGCGGGTGCTATGAGGCCTACGGTTGGGCCATGAAAGAGCGCAATGCAGCAAATCAGCGGTGGGAATCCTTAGGTGGAAGCGCCCGCAGTGGCGGTGGTGCTGATAGCCCCGGAAGGTTCGACGGCGGCCCAGGTGGTGCGCAGAGCGTTGTCGCCAGTGCTGCCCGCCCTAGCGCTGCCGGCCGCCGTGGCCCAGCCAGCTGGCTGGGGCCCCGATGGGTTGTTCCGGTGCGGTCCTTGGTGGTGGTCCTAGCTATGGTGGCTGCCGCATTGGGTGTCTTATGGATTGAATCGGCGGGAGTCCAGAATGCGTCGGCGCAACTTGCCATCGAAACAGGCGGCAAGGTGGCAGTTCCGCCACTGGAGGCCTCCGCTGGAACCCAACCGTCTGGCCACGGTAGCCCCGATCCGCCGGAGATGTCCTCACCAGGAGCGCCTACTCCGCCAGCCAATGGGGCTTTGCCATCCAGCGCCACAGTAACTCAGGGAGTGCTTGTGGTGCACGTGGCAGGAGCGGTCAAGAACCCGGGAGTGTACAGAGTAGGACCGGGCAGCCGAGTCTTTGACGCTGTGAACGCGGCGGGGGGAGCCTTGCCCGCGGCGGAATTGGCCGCCTTGAATCTGGCGGCCCCCTTGGCCGACGGTCTGCAGGTGTTTGTGCCCACCAAGGAAGAGGCCGCAAAGATGGTGCCGCATCCCGGTGCCGTGTTAGCGCCGGATTCCGTGCCCGGATCAGCGGCGAATTCTCACCCTGGGAACGGGCTGCTCAATCTCAACACCGCATCGGCAGCAGAGCTGGACGCGCTTCCGGGGGTGGGCCCGGTATTGGCCGAACGGATCGTTACCTGGCGCACCGATCACGGGCCCTTTGCTTCGGTGGACGCCCTGGATGCAGTGTCCGGAATTGGGGCGAAAATGATGGCGAGTCTCCGTGATCTGGTAACAGTGTCATGAGAGTCCGGGAACCGCGCTGGGCTCGTTTCGCCAGAGCAGCCGTGGGTGAGGTAGAGCCCGCGGCGCCCAAACCACTTCACCTGCGCTTGCGGCTACACCTTGCGGATTTGCGCCGACGGATTGCCGAGGCGCAAGTCGGCCAAGCAGAGGTCGCTGTGCATCGCAGGCCTGACGCCCGGCTTCTGCCAGCAGTGGTTGGGACCTGGGCCGCAGCAGCCGTAGCCGTGGTCTTGCCGGGGGAGATGCTTGTTGGCTGTGCGGTGTTGCTCGTTGCAGTTTTGTTGGCAGGATTCTCGGTGGTCAGGATACGGCGCAGCTTTGGGCTGCGAGCTGGCCAGCAATCTCCCGGTGGATGGACAGGCCGTAACCGCCCCGGCAGGTGCAGAGTCAGCCGTTGTGGCAGTGCGTCCGCTCTGCTGCTGGCAGCTGCTCCCACGCTAGTGCTCACCACGGTCTGCATTGTGGCGGTGCTGGCATCGGTGGCCCTGCGCTCGTGGAGTACTGCGGAGTCGCCTCTTGAGCAGGCCATGGCGCGGGGCCAGGACATGGTGCTCACCTTGAGCCTGAAGAACTCACCCCGGCCACTGGGCATGGAAAACGGTCCGCAGCGGGTGGCCTTCGATGCGGTGGTGCTCACGGCCAGCGCCAAGGGGCAGCTCATGGCTGGCAGACTGCCCGTCCGGGTTGTGGCGTCCATGGCGTGGGCGAGCCTGCAAGCAGGCGACAGGGCTGTCACCGCAGGCATCATTGTCCCTGCCGGTGAGCGCGATTCAGTTGCCGGACTTCTTCGGCCGTCCACTGTTCCGCAGGCCGTGAAAGCCGCCGAGGGAGGTTCGCAAGCGGCGGTCGCAGCCATTCGCACGTCCTGGATCTCCGCCGTCCATGAAGTGTGGGACAAAGGCTCCAGCGACACAGCCGGGCTCCTGCCCGGGATGGTTATGGGTGACCGTGCCGGCATGGACAAAAGTCTTGATGGGGCCATGAAAACTGTTGGTCTCACACATTTAACTGCCGTCAGTGGCGCGAACTGTACGCTGGTTTTGGCATCGCTCATGCTGGGGCTGCGGTCGCTGCGCGTGCCGCGTGGCATTGCCTTTGCCGCCTCGGGTGCAGGGCTGCTGGGATTTGTTATGGTGGTTGGCCCGGACCCCAGCGTCTTGCGAGCTGCTGTCATGGGGATCATTGGCGCCATGGCCGTGTTGGGTGGCCGCCCCAAACGAGTGGGGGCTCTCCTGTCACTTTCCGTCGTGGTGCTGTTGCTCGGTGATCCCTGGCTCGCCTCAGATTACGCCTTCATTCTCTCGGTTCTGGCCACGTTGGGGCTGCACTTGGTGGGCCAACGTTGCGTACAGTGGCTGGCTGTCATGCTGCCGCTGTGGCTCGCACAGGCAATTGCCATTCCCCTCGCTGCTCAGCTGTTCTGCGCCCCTGTCATTGTGCTGCTGCAAGCCAGACTGACGCCCTACACCATTCCGGCCAATATGTTGGCGGCCCCAGTCGTGGCTCTCGTGACCACTGTGGGCACACTCGGCATGGTGGTGGCCGCTGTGATCCCGCCGCTGGCTGCGGTGTGTGCGGCAATCAGCGGGGCAGGTGCCTGGTGGGTGGCGGCGGTGGCTCGCACCATGTCGACGCTGCCAGCTGCGAGTCTGCCCTGGCCTTCCGGGGTGCAGGGGGTGGTGCTGATGTCGCTGTTGAATGCCGCGCTGCTCGCGGCTCTGTTTGTCATGGTGGAGCGGCAACGCGCCATGACCGTGGCGCTAAAATTGCGTTCGTTGTTACCGGCCGGTTGGCGAGATCACTGGTTTATGATCGCGGTGGTTCTGGCTGCCGGAACAACAGCATGGTGGAGCGCGGCGGTACTGCAACTATGAAGAGGGGACGCCAGGGCCGGCGGGCTGCAGTGACGCTCAAACGCTCTGAGGCGAATCCTGCCGTGCAGCGGCATGTGAGTTGGGCGCCGCCGCACCGCTTGGGAATCACAGCGGTCAGTGGCACAGTAGATGGTGTGAATAATGCATGGACAGGAAGCCTTCAGTGAGCCCCGCACCCAGAACTTCCCAGCGGCCTTCCGGAGGCTCCGATTGGCGGGATGTTCCCTTGGCTCCCGTGGTGCTGCTCTTTGGTCCTGAGGACTTCATCGCCAGCCGAGCCACCGACGATGTTCGCCGGAAGTTGCGGGCACAGGACCCGGCTATTGAACTTACCTCTATCGACGCTGCCCAGTACACGGCAGGGCAGTTGGGGATGGTGGCGAGCCCGTCCCTCTTTAGCGAACCTAAGCTCATTGAAGCCACGGCCTTGGCGACCATGAATGACGATTTCCTGCAGGATGTGCTGGCCTACATCAAGGACCCTGCCCCGGATGTCACACTGCTGTTGGTGCACAGCGGTGGTACCCGCGGGAAGAAGCTCCTGGACGCCTTGAAGGCGCTCGGTGCTCCTCGCATTGAATGCTTGCCGTTGAAGAAAGATGCGGAGAAGTCACAATTTGTCAGCGCAGAGTTCTCACTGAACAAGCGCAGAATCGATGCGCAGGCCGTCCGGGCCCTGGTCGCAGCCGTTGGCGCTAGCCTTTCGGAATTGGCGGCAGCCTGTTCGCAGCTGATCGCTGACACCACTGGCATGGTCAGCACCGACGACGTCGACAAGTACTACGGTGGTCGTGTGGAAGCCACAGCCTTCCGCGTGGCGGATGCTGCCCTCGCCGGCAACGCCCCCGTGGCACTGTCCACTCTCAGACATGCCCTCGCCACAGGTGTTGACCCGGTGCCTCTGGTGGGAGCGCTGGCCATGAAGGTTCGGCAGGTCGCCAAGGTATTTTCGCTCCGTGGCAGTTCCGCCCAGCTCGCCGGGCAGCTCGGGATGAGCCCTTGGCAGGTTGATTCGGCACGCCGCGATGCCGGACATTGGAGTGGACCGGCGCTGGTGACTGCCATCAAGGTGCTGGCCGAAGCCGACGCGCAGGTTAAGGGTGAGGCGAAGGATCCGGTGTACGCGGTGGAACGCGCCGTGATTGTGATTGCCACGGCAGCTAGGCGCTAAACCACTAACCCGTAGGAGGAAATCCGTGGTACCCAGCACTGGGGAGGGCACGGCTTGGCCGTGGAGTCGCTGAAGTGGAGGCGGGTCTTGTGGAGCGCGTGTCCGCTCTGACACACTGACCTAAAGGACCATTCAACCCGTTTCCTGCCAATGGCAGTCGGAACTTGGCGGCGTGGTGGGTGAAGCTTCAACCTAGGAACGGGACTCAATGATTGACAATGAATTGACGCCCGTTTTTGACCGTGGACCACGCGCCACTGCTGCCGTGCGTAACCGGCTGGGGGTCGGCTCCTTGTTGCCTGAGACTGCTTATCAACTGGTGCACGACGAAGCGCTCCTAGACGGAAATCCACGGCTCAACCTTGCCACCTTCGTGACAACATGGATGGACGATCACGCGAATCGGCTCTATGCCGAGACGTTCGATAGGAACATGATCGACAAAGATGAGTACCCCTCCACTGCGGCGGTCGAGGACCACTGCTGGAAGATCCTTGCCGGGCTCTGGAATGCTCCAGATGTGACTTCGGCGATCGGTACCTCAACAACGGGATCCAGCGAAGCCTGCATGTTGGGTGGGCTTGCCTTCAAACGGCGTTGGCAGCACCAGCGCCGTGCCGCTGGAAAAAGCACCCAGAAACCTAACTTAGTGATGTCCAGCGCCGTACAGGTCTGCTGGGAGAAATTCTGCAATTATTGGGACGTTGAGATGCGTCTGGTCCCCATTAGCGAAGAACACCGCGTGCTTGACGGGCATGACCTCGAGAATTACATCGATGAGAACACCATCGGGGTTGTCGCCATTATGGGAGTGACTTACACCGGCATGTACGAACCGGTGCGCGAGATCGCAGCAAAACTCGACGAGATTGAACAAACCACCGGCTTGGATATTCCGATTCACGTGGATGGGGCTTCGGGGGCCATGATCGCACCCTTCCTGCAACCCGATCTAGAATGGGATTTCCGGTTGGGGCGGGTGCACTCGATTTCGACGTCGGGCCATAAATACGGCGGGGTATACCCCGGTCTGGGTTGGGTGGTCTGGCGGGATGAGAAGTGGTTGCCGGAAGATCTCATCATGCGGGTGAGCTATTTGGGCGGAGACATGCCCACCTTTGCGCTTAACTTCTCACGGCCTGGGGCCCAAGTGTTGTTGCAGTACTACATGTTCTTGCGGTTGGGTGTGGATGGCTACACCGAGATGCAGCAAGGATCCCAAGATGTTGCAGTGATGCTCTCGCGCTCGATTGCTGCACTGGGGCCGTTCGAGTTGTGGAATGACGGCACCGACATCCCCGTCTTTGCCTGGTCGCTGAAAACCGGCTACACCGCTAACTGGGATCTCTATCATCTTGCAGACCGGCTCCGCACCCAGGGCTGGATTGTCCCTGCCTACCCGATGCCCGACGGTTTGGCGTCACTGACGGTGCAACGCATTGTGGTGCGTAGCGATCTTTCACTGGATATGGCTGCCAAGTTCCTGATCGACTTCAAAACCGAGGTGGCTTACCTCAGCTCAATTACCACTGTCATGCCCCCGGCGCCAGGCCATCCAGGATTCTTGCACTGACACCGGGGCCAATGAGTACTTGGCCCGCAAGCCCACGCCAGGGCCAATTAAACAATGAAGGACCCTCGCCATAATGGCGAGGGTCCTTCATTTGAGTTGCGAAGCGGGTCAGCTTAGCTTAGAGGGCGTTAACCTTCGCAGCGAGACCTGACTTGCGGTTGGCAGCGTTGTTGGCGTGCAAGACGCCCTTGCTGACAGCCTTGTCCAGCTTGCGGCCGGCATTCACCAGTGCGGCTACTGCTGCATCCTTGTCGCCTGCGATTACTGCCACGTTTACTGCACGGACAGCAGTCTTGACGCCTGAACGAACGGCGAGGTTGCGCTGACGCGACTTCTCGTTGGTCAGGATGCGCTTCTTCTGAGACTTGATATTAGCCACGATGTATAACTCTCTTTTGATACGTAAATTCGGTCGTAGAGGGCGTAGCTTGGCCGTCGACAGCGGCGTGGGGATGCTCGAATTATGGTGAACGTCGGGCCAAGCTGTTGCATCCGCCGACCTGCACGGATACACACAGTCAAAAGTTTATCAGATCAGCGGCGCGGCCCTGGTTCGGACTACTTCCAGCCGTGTCGCCGTTGTAGGCCGGTGGCCACGGCGCCGAAACGCTTCTTATCGAGAACAGCTCCTTCACGGCGCAGGTCCGCGGCGGAGACCTGCAGAACCCGGTCCAGTTTCACTTCACTGTCACGGCCTTGTTTGTCCCAGGAGCCCGTGCCAATGTCGATGTAGTCGTTGTCGCCGCGATGATCATCGCTGTGATCTTTGCTGGTCATCATCAGTGCCAGCAGATATTTCCCTGTTTTGCCCACAATGAGCACGGGGCGGTCCTTGCCTTGGCTGTGGTCTTCCTCATACGGCACCAACGTCCACACAATTTCGCCAGGGTCCGCCGCGCCGTCGGGCTTGGGGGAATACGCCACAGTCGCCGTGCCGCGGAAGTCTCCCGGATAGGGTGCGCTGAGCCCGCTGGTGGGGGTACCCGACGTCGGACGGTTTGTGGAGCGGGACGCTGGCCTGCCGCTGGAGGAAGCCGAGGGTTTGGACCCAGAGGGTTTGTTGCCGGGCCTGGTTTTGGGTGCGTTATTCCTTGGCTGGGAGGTTTTCCCAGGGCTGAAGAGTGCGCCCGCCAGAGACCGGAGGAACTTGAAAATGTGCTCGGAAGTCGATGCCATGGTTTCTAGGGTAACGAATAGGAGGGTGCTTATATGTGGTGCGTTCTCTCGTGGCGCGGTAAACGTGGGAGACTTGATGGCAATGAGTGTCCGCCCGTGCAACGCGCGGTCACAACCCTGCACGGTTCGGCGCATCAGCCGCAATCCCTGCGTTCATGCAACAGTAAGGAACCCTAGTGTCACCCATGGCCCGCACTGCCCCGGTGCCCGCCCAGACCGATCCGGCGATCATCAGGAACTTCTGCATCATCGCCCACATCGACCACGGCAAGTCCACCCTGGCCGATAGGATGCTCCAGCTCACCGGAGTGGTTCAGCAGCGTGACATGAAGGCACAGTACCTTGACCGCATGGACATTGAGCGCGAACGCGGCATCACCATCAAGTCCCAGGCTGTTCGTATCCCATGGGAAGTTGATGGCACGGCATACTGCCTGAACATGATCGACACCCCGGGCCACGTTGACTTCACGTATGAAGTTTCCCGTTCCCTGGCCGCCTGTGAAGGTGCCATCCTGCTGGTTGACGCCGCTCAGGGCATTGAAGCGCAGACCCTGGCGAACTTGTACCTCGCCATGGAAAACAACTTGACCATCATCCCGGTGTTGAACAAGATTGATCTCCCGGCCGCGCAGCCCGAGAAGTATGCTGCCGAGCTCGCTAACCTCATCGGCGGCAAGCCCGAAGATGTGCTGATGGTTTCCGGTAAGACCGGTGCGGGCGTTGAAGAGCTGTTGGATCAGATTGTCCGTGATCTGCCGGCTCCCAAGGGTGACCCCAACGCCCCGGCCCGCGCCATGATCTTTGACTCCGTCTATGACACGTACCGCGGCGTGGTCACCTACGTCCGAGTTATTGACGGCAGCCTGAGCCCGCGCGAAAAAATTCAGATGATGTCCACCCGCGCTACCCACGAGCTGCTGGAAATTGGTGTCAGCTCCCCGGAGCCCAAGCCCTCCTCCGGCCTGGGCGTTGGCGAGGTGGGTTACCTCATCACGGGTGTGAAGGACGTTCGACTGTCCAAGGTGGGCGATACCGTCACCACCTTCAACAAGCCGGCCACCGAGGCATTGGCCGGTTACCACGACGCCAAGCCCATGGTCTTCTCCGGCCTGTACCCGATGGACGGCACCGATTACCCGGTGCTCCGTGATGCGCTCGAGAAGCTCATGCTCAACGACGCTGCACTCATTTACGAACCCGAGACCTCCGCAGCCTTGGGCTTCGGCTTCCGTGTTGGCTTCTTGGGTCTGCTGCACCTGGAAATCACCCGTGAACGTCTGGAACGCGAACACAACCTGGACTTGATCTCCACAGCTCCCAACGTGGAGTACGAGGTCACTTTGGAAGACAAAAAGGTTGTGCACGTTACCAACCCCAGTGAATACCCCTCGGGCAAGATTGCCGAAGTACGCGAGCCCATGGTTGCGGCAACCATCCTGGCTCCCACCGAGTTTGTTGGCGCCATCATGGAGCTATGCCAGACCCGCCGAGGAATCCTTGGCGGCATGGACTACCTTTCCGAGGATCGCGTCGAGATCCGCTACCGCCTGCCGCTGGCTGAGATTGTTTTCGACTTCTTTGACATCTTGAAGTCCAAGACTCGGGGCTACGGTTCCCTTGATTGGAAGGCCGACGGCGATCAGGTCGCCGATCTGGTCAAGGTCGACATCCTGCTTCAGGGTGAGCAAGTGGACGCATTCTCCGCCATCACCCACCGCGAGAAGGCTTACGCCTACGGTGTCATGATGACCGGCAAGCTCCGTGAACTCATCCCGCGCCAGCAGTTTGAGGTGCCGATTCAGGCGGCTATTGGTGCACGCATCATTGCCCGTGAAAGCATCCGTGCCATCCGCAAGGACGTTTTGGCCAAGTGCTACGGTGGCGATATTTCGCGTAAGCGCAAGCTGCTCGAAAAGCAGAAGGAAGGGAAGAAGCGCATGAAGATGGTGGGCCGTGTAGAAGTCCCGCAGGAAGCCTTCATCGCCGCCCTGACCACCAGCGAATCGCCCAAGGACAAAGCAAAGAAGTGACACCATCTGCGCTGCCCCTCGGGGACCCGGCTCCGGCCGACGGCGTCCTGCCCGCGCAGGCCGCCGTCGGTGCCTCCGGCCGTAAATTCAGCTTGTATGCGCACATTCCTTTTTGTGCTGTGCGCTGCGGTTACTGCGATTTCAACACCTACACGGCCACTGAGCTCGGGGGAGGGGCGTCCCAGGATGCCTACGCCGGCACTGCTGTTCGCGAGGTGGAATTTGCCGCCAAGGCCATGGTGGCTTCGGGCCTGCCCGCCAGAAAGCTGAGCACAGTCTTCTTTGGTGGCGGCACCCCAACGCTCCTACCTGCCAGCGATCTCACCCGCATTCTGGGTGCCGCCATCGAGCAGTGGGGCATTGAAGACGGCGCCGAGGTGACCACCGAGGCCAACCCGGATTCAGTAACTCGCGAGTCCCTGCAGGAGCTGTTCGACGGCGGATTCACTCGCGTGTCCTTCGGCATGCAATCGGCCGTGCCGCACGTGCTCAAGGTCCTGGACCGCACCCACAACCCGGAGAAGGTCCCGCAAGCTGTTGCCTGGGCGCGCGAGGTTGGCTTGCGGGTCAGCGTCGACTTGATCTACGGCACGCCGGGGGAGAGCTTCGCAGACTGGGAAACCTCGGTGCGCACCGCGCTGAGCTATGAGCCGGACCATATCTCCGCCTACTCCCTGATTGTGGAGGAGGGCACCAAGCTAGCCGCTCAAATCCGCCGCGGCCAGGTTCCTAATATTGACGACGACGATCATGCCGCCAAATACGAACTGGCCGATCGGCTCTTCCAAGAGGCCGGCTTGTCTTGGTATGAAGTCAGCAACTGGTCCCGCACACCGCAGGACGCGTGTCAGCATAACCTGGCTTACTGGCGCGGGGATGACTGGTGGGGGATTGGGCCAGGCTCACACTCACATATGGGTGGCGTGCGCTGGTGGAACGTCAAACACCCAACGGCCTACGCGAACCGTCTGGACAACGGCGAATCGCCGGCGGCGGGACGCGAAACTCTGGACGCTGATACCCGAGAGCTTGAACGCATCATGCTGGTCTCACGGCTGAAAGAAGGGCTGGTTATTGAGACGCTGTCTCCGGCCGCCCGGAAAGCTATTGCCGGACTCATCGCCGGGGAACTCGTGGACCCCGGACAGGCCTTTGCCGGTACCTTGGTGCTCACGCTCAAGGGCCGGCTTCTGGGCGATGCCGTAACCCGCGCGCTCTTGGATTAGTTGGACTAACCTTCTGGGGCATGCAGGGGGAAAATACGAAGGGGCTAGTTCGTCGTGAACTAGCCCCTTCGGCGTTAAAAAACCAAAAACGTAGGTGTTATTTGATCAGCCGCGGATTCATCGGGTACCGGTATGGCTGGCCATTGTTGACTCGTACGGCGCCAATGATGGCGAAGACCGTCAGGAAAGCCCAGATCAGCAGTGCCAACAGGGAAAAGGGTGTGCCGGATCCGGGGTTGATCATCTGCAGGACGATAGCCACGATGTTCAAGAGGACCGCCACTAAGGTGGGGATCAGGGTGAAGTTCAGGGCTTCTTTGGATTCCTGTGCCGTAAAACGGCCGCGTGGCGCCATGAACTTGTAAATCAACAGCGACGGAATGCAACCCAAAATGCCGCCGCAATGGGACATGAAGGCCCACTGCTTGTCTTCTGAAGGGGTGAGGGGCACCACGGGAACAACGTTGCCCTGGTTGTTTTGGTTTTTCTGGTTGGCCGGGTGGCTCACAGTTACAGGCCTTTCAACATGCGAAGCTACGGGCGTGAAAGATCATGGCCCTTAGTCTAGGATACGGGTGCTGTCAGGAAATCAATGACTTCCTCGACACGGCCTAGCAGTGAAGGCTCTAAGTCGGAGTAGGAATTCACGCGTGAAAGCAACCTCTGCCAGCCCAATCCAATGTCCTCTGCAGTGGTGTGCGGCCAGCCGAAGGCCCTCAAGATTCCCACCTTCCATTCCACTGTTCGCGGGATAACCGGCCATGCCGGTATGCCTAAAGTGGCAGGTTTGATGGCTTGCCAAACATCAACATAGGGATGGCCCACCACTAACACATTCGCCCGCACGCCAGGGTTTTTCATGAGATTCGTCACAATGCGTGTTTCTTTGGAGCCAGGCACTAAATGGTCCACCAGAATGCCCAAGCGGCGGTTAGGGCCGGGGCTGAAATTGGACACGGCCGCGGCAAGATCGTCAATTCCTCGCAGGGGCTCCACCACGATTCCCTCCACCCGCAAATCGTCTCCCCAGACCTTCTCGACGAGCTCGGCGTCGTGCTTGCCCTCCACCCAGATCCGGCTGGCCTTAGCAACCTTGGCGCGGTCCCCGGTGACCTTGACGGAACCAGAAGCGGTGCGCAAAATCTGCTTGGGCGCGGCAGTCGTGGGTGCGATGAGTTCAATGGGTTCGCCTTCCAGTAGGAAGCCGAAGCCGAGCGGAAAGGCGCGGATCTTCTCTCTCCTGTCGGCGAGTTCCACAATGTGCATCCCACCGGACTTCTCCAAGCGCACCACGGCTCCAACCCAGCCTGTCTGGACATCCTCCACCACGAGGCCTGAGCGGGCCTCTATTTTTCGCAGCACACGTTCCGGAGGGGCGCTGAGATCTTGGGGACCCCACTGATGGTGGGATACGTCATTGAAATGCATAGAGGAACCTGACTCTTGACGCTCAAAGAAACGCTCATGGCGAACGCTACTGGGTGAAAAGCCATGCTATCGCGTGCTGTGCCTACCCCCGTGGCAGCGGCAGTTGAGGGCCATGGCGGGCGCGTGCGGCTTGTGGATCAGCCAGGGGGAGGCAGCATGAAAAGGTATTAGACTTAGCACTTGGTTGGGTAGAGTGCTAAAAGTTAGTTATCGAGTGCCGCTAGGCATGCCCTACGAAGAAACTTTGTACGGTGAAAAGGCTGAAAGGAGGTGCCGGGCATGAGTGAGCCACGGAAATTGGAAGTCCTACGGGCCATTGTTGAAGATTATGTGCATTCACGTGAACCTGTGGGCTCAAAAGCTTTGGTCGAACGGCACCACCTGGGCGTTTCCAGCGCCACCATCCGCAATGACATGGCCGCGTTGGAAGAAGAGGGGCTCATCACCGCCCCGCACACCAGCTCGGGCCGTATCCCCACGGATGCCGGATACCGGCTCTTCGTGGATCAGATTGCCTCCGTCAAACCGTTATCGGCTGCTGAACGGCGAGCCATTTCGGTATTGCTGGATGGGCCTACCGATCTTGATGACGTTTTGGAACGCACCGTACGGACGCTGGCACACCTGACCAATCAGGTAGCTGTCGTCCAGTACCCGCGCACCACCGCGGCAACTGTTCGGCACATTGAGTTTGTTTCACTGGCGGCCCATCAGGTTCTGGTGGTGCTGATCCTTGCCTCTGGCAAAGTGGAGCAAAACGTCATTGACCTAGGCGCCGGCGTCGATGACGAGGTACTTGCCGGACTGCGGAAGATTTTCATGGCCGGGCTCAATGGGCTGACAGTGGCCCAGCTGCCCGCAGCTGTGGCAAAGATTCCCCTGGATGTTCCAGTAGTGGAGCAAGGCGCTGCCACACGGCTGGCCCAAGGGCTCGCGCTGTTGGCGCGCAACGTTCGTGGGGACCGCATTGTCATGGCGGGCACGGCTAATTTAGCCCGGTCCAATAATGACTTCCCGCTGAGTATTGGCCCTGTGCTGGATGCCCTGGAGGAACAGGTGGTGCTGCTGCGTCTACTGGAGGCAATGGCCCAGGATTCGTTGGGGATGGCCGTAGTGATCGGCCGCGAGAACCCTCACGATTCCTTAGCTGAGGCCTCTGTGGTGGCCACCAGTTATGTGCCGGGCGAAAACGCCAAGCTCGGTGTGGTGGGCCCCACCAGAATGGATTACCCCAACACCATGGCCAGCGTTCGCGCCGTGGCCCAGTACTTGTCGAGAATTTTGGCCAGCTAAGCGGCCACCGAGTCAACAAAAGAGAGCAACACTTTGAGCAACCATTACGATGCATTGGGCGTAGCCCGCGACGCAACCGCCGAGGAAATTAAGAAGTCCTACCGCAAGCTTGCCCGCAAGTTCCACCCGGATGTTAACGACGCCCCTGATGCCCAGGACCGTTTCAAGGCTGTCACACACGCCTATGAAGTACTCTCGGACCCGCAGAAGCGCCGCATTTATGACACCACCGGCAATGAGAATGGCAACGATGTTGGCGGCGGTGGAGGCGGCTTTGGTGGCGACGGCTTCGCCTTCCAGGACATCTTCGAGACCTTCTTCGGTGGTTCCGGTGGAGGAGGCGGGGGTCGCGGCCCCGCGTCACGCATGCGCCGCGGTCAGGACGCGCTCATCACTGTCCGCGTGGAACTGCGCGAAGCAGTTTTCGGAGTCAATAAGAAGCTGGAAATCGACACGGCCGTCACCTGCCCCACGTGTGAAGGCAGCTGCTGCCGAAAAGGCACCTCACCCACCACGTGCGATGTTTGCCACGGCGCCGGCCAGATCCAGCGCCCCATGCGCTCCATCCTGGGCAACGTCATGACCTTGGCAACGTGCAACTCCTGTCAGGGTTTCGGCACCATGATCATCGATCCGTGCAACGAATGCATGGGCGAAGGCCGTGTCCGTAACCGCCGCACGCTGACCATCAAGGTTCCGGCCGGCGTGGGCACCGGCACCCGGATTCAGCTGGCCAACCAGGGCGAGGCCGGCCCTGCCGGCGGCCCCGCGGGCGATCTGTACGTGGAGATGAAGGTCAACAACGATCCCAACTTCATGCGCGAAGGTGATGACCTGCACGCCACACTGAGCGTCCCCATGACGGCAGCGGCGTTGGGCACCGAGCTGAATTTCGAAACCTTCGACGGCGAGCAGCCCATCAGCATCAAGCCCGGCACCCAGGCCGGTGAAGTCATCAACCTACGCAGCTTGGGCGTGACCCACTTGCGCGGCTTTGGCCGAGGCGATTTGAAGGTGCACATCCATGTTGAGACGCCCACTAAGCCCGACGCCGAACAGGAAGCACTCCTGAAGCAGCTCGCTGCTCTGCGTGGGGAAACGTTCACCGAAGGCAAGTTGGTCTCCAGCGGCGGCATGTTCGCCAAGCTGCGGGATAAGCTGGGCAACCTCTAAACGCCCATGAGCAATCCAGTCTTCTACGCCGATCCTTCCGAGCTTGCCGGGCTCATCCCCGGCTCGAGCTTCACCTTGGGCGGTGCCGAGGGCCGGCATGCCACAACCGTCAAGCGCCTGGCCACAGGTGAGCCGGTTGACATGTGCGACGGCGCCGGGCTGCGTTTGTCCTGCACCGTCAGTAGCGCCGAAAAGGGGCTGTTGACGGTGCAGGTGGAGCGGATTGAGCGTGAATCCGCCCCGTCGCTGACCTTCACCTTGATTCAGGCACTAGCCAAGGGTGATCGGGATGAGTTGGCCATTGAAATGGCCACGGAACTTGGTATCGACGCGGTGGTGCCGTGGCAGGCCGAACGTTCCATCGTGCGCTGGAAGATGGACAAGGCCGTCAAAGGCCCGGAGAAGTGGCGTCAGGTAGTAGCTGCGGCCGCCAAGCAGGCGCGGCGTTCAACCATCCCGAGCGTCGGCTCCCTGGTGGGAACGGTCGGCGTCTGTGAGGCGATTTCAGCCTCCGGGCTCGCCTTGATTTTGCACGAAGACGCCACGGACTCTGTGGCGGCCGTGGCCCGCCAATGGCAGGATGCTCTCGAGGCTGCCGGTGCCCCGGCAACCGGTCCCCAAACTGTTCTCATGATCGTAGGCCCCGAAGGCGGCATGAGTAGTGCAGAAGTTGCGGCCTTCACGGCTGCCGGCGCACGGACCGCGCTTCTGGGCCACCATGTCCTGCGCTCATCGACCGCCGGACCGGCCGCCGTCGTACTTCTAAGTCAGGAACTTGGCCGCTGGTCCCCACGCCCTCCCACGGCTCGCTAGCTCGCCGCGGGCCCCTCGGGTGTGTGGGCCCACCACGCCGCTGACGGCTCGCTTGCTCGCCGCGGGCCCCTCGGGTGTGTGGGCCCACCACGCCGCTGACGGCTCGCTTGCTCGCCGCGGGCCCCTCGGGTGTGTGGGCTAAGGGTTGGCTATCGTGACCATTTTGCTGTCGATACCAATTTTTCGGCCCGGCAGCATGGGGTCGTTGACGAAGATCGAGAGTTCGTAACTACCGGGCGGCGGAACCAGGTTGAAGGTGAATTCGCCCAGCTCATCGGGGCCCGCGGGAATGTTCACGGTGCCGCTGAGGTAGTCTCCGGACACTTTGCCATCATTTACCAAGGACAACGACCATGCCAGTGTCCCGGTGGGGGAGACACCTTGCCCAGTCACCTTGAGGGGGACTTTTTTGTACGTGGAGCCATGGGCGGGATCGATGATCCAGATCGGTGCCACAAAGTCAGGGTTGCGGGTGAGTGGCTTATCCAGAGAAACTTCGCCGAAAGCCTTGTAGCCGGTGTGTCCATCAACCAACACGGAGACCTGGATGGGTGTGGTGGTGTCAACGAGTCCGGCCATCGCTGCAGCCGCGGTGGCCGTGTACACCAACTGCGACATTGACCGTTGGGCCAGGCCAGCATCCACTTTTTGGCCAAAGGCATCGGCAGAGACGTCAACCGTGATGACGTTCTTGGCTGAAATCGAAGCACCCAGCCGAGATGGACTGTTCCACAGGGTGAAATAGTCGGGGTCCAAGGGCTTCTCGCTCATCATGGTGCGCAATGCCGCGACAATGGGCTCATCGGCGTTGGTGGAGGAACGGAACTCCCTGTAGAGAAACACCTCATCGTTGCTGTGCCCGAGCCAGTAGACCGGCAGGGTTTCAGCGGACGTTGCTGTTTCAAGTGGAGCGCTGGTCACCATACCGGCTGCTGAGGAAGACATGGTGGCCGGCATCGAAGCATCATGGTTCTCACCATTGCCCGAGGTGCAGCCACCCAACAGTAACGTCACCGACAGTGCTGCAATCGCGATCTTGTCAACGGTCCGATACCTCTGCGCTATCCGCTGTGCTTTGACATCACGGATGGCGCAGGCGCCGTTCCGTGGTGTTGGCGCAGGGGGCAAGGAACGCATAGGGAGCTATCTCACTATTTCTGTTGACAAAGATGGTTATAGGCAGCAATTCACGAGGCGAATTGGGCTGTTCCAAGCATCCCCACAAGGCCGTGAACACTATCTAGCTTGGCACAGGAGAATGTCCGGATGCGCTGGAATTGGCCTGTTGGCGAGAACTGAAACCGTATCGAAACACTTCTGGCAGGTAGCTTGCAGACTCGGTGAACAGTGTGTATCGGAGTTGCTCACCGGGGGCTTGGGCCCTATGGGGGAAAAGTTAGGGGCACTGTGACGGGGCAGTGCATTAGAATTGACTACACGTAGAAAGAGCTACATAACCGGAGCTAAAAGCCGGTACACCCAAGGAGAGATTTCAGGCCTCGATAGGCCGGACTTATGGCAGAGACAACAGCACACCACGGCGGTCAATCCTCTGATGAGGGGGCCGGAGGGCGTTTCCCGCACTCCGTAGACGGCACACGCACCGAACTGGTCCATTTCCGCTCCACCGAGCAGATGGTTGCCACACTCGGCACCGAAGATGAAGGGCTGCGGATAGTTGAGAACCTGTACCCCGGAATTTCTTTTCTGGCCCGTGGCAACGTACTGACCATTACCGGACCCACCTCTGTGGTGCCGCGCATCATGCACCTGATGGAAGAAGCCCGTGGCATGGTGGCCCGCGATAGCGCCATGACGGCCGGGGTGTGGGAACAGTTGGTTGCCATGCTCAAGTCTCGGCCTGAAGTGTCCGTGGTGGACATCCTGACCCATGACATCCTCTCCAGCAGGGGCCGCACCATTAGGCCCAAGACGGCGAATCAAAAGGACTACGTTGATGCCATTGACCGCAACACCGTGGTGTTTGGCATTGGCCCTGCTGGTACCGGAAAAACGTATCTGGCCATGGCCAAGGCCGTCCAGGCCCTTCAGCACAAGGAAGTTAGCCGGATCATTCTGACCCGCCCTGCTGTTGAAGCTGGCGAAAGGTTGGGCTTCCTGCCCGGAACCCTGAGCGATAAAATCGATCCTTATCTGCGCCCACTCTATGACGCGCTGCACGACATGATGGATCCCGAAACCATCCCGCGACTCATGGCGGCTGGAACCATTGAAGTGGCTCCGCTGGCCTATATGCGAGGACGCACACTCAATGATGCGTTCATCATTTTGGATGAAGCTCAAAACACCACCCCCGAGCAGATGAAAATGTTCCTGACTCGGTTGGGCTTCGGCTCCAAGATTGTCGTCACCGGCGATATCACCCAAGTTGACCTGCCCTCTGGAACCAAATCAGGGCTGCGCGTGGTCAGGGACATTCTTCGAGACGTTGATGACATCAACTTCTCCATACTGGACGCCACCGATGTGGTGCGCCACCGCCTGGTGGGTGCCATTGTCAGCGCCTACAACAGCTGGGATGATGCCCATCCCAGCCCCACAAAACCGAAGGACAGCACTTCACGATGAGCATCGAAATCAACAATGAGTCGGGCGTTCCGGCGCCCCAGGAGGAGCTCGTCAAGCTCATCAGGCACATCCTCAACGCCATGCATCTGCACCCGCAAACCGAAGTTTCGGTAATTCTGGCGGACCTGGAAACTATGGAAAAACTCCATATCGAGTGGATGGATGAGCCGGGCCCCACCGACGTACTCTCTTTCCCCATGGACGAGCTCCGTCCGGGCACGGCCGCCGATCCCACGCCCACCGGATTGCTGGGCGACATTGTCTTGTGCCCCGTAGTAGCCCAAGAGCAGGCTGTGGCCGCAGGCCACTCCATGGATGAGGAACTGCTGCTGCTGACCACGCATGGCATGTTGCACCTCATGGGCTACGACCACCGTGAACCGGATGAAAAAGAGGAGATGTTTGGCCTTCAGCGTGAACTGCTGTCCAGCTTCCTAGGTAAGGAAGCGCCCCAGGAGACTACTCGGTGACGCTTGTTTTCTTACCGGTTATGGGGGTTCTCTTCACGGCCATCGCCGCCTACTTGACGGCCATTGAATCAGCGCTGGGATTCTTCCCGCGCCACGATGCTGAAATTATTGCCACGCACCGCCGGGGCGTTTCCATGGAAAAAGTCCTAGCGGATCCGCTGGCACACATTAACGCCTTGAAGTTTTGGCGCGTGTGGTCTGAGATGGCCGCCGCCGTGGCCGTGGCGATCTTCTTTGTTCGTTTGCTCGAGAACGAATGGATTGCCGGACTCATTGCCACCGTCATCATGGCCTTTCTTGGCTTCATGATCGTGGGTGTTTCACCTCGCCGCCTAGGCCGGCTCCATGCCGGTGCATTAGTGGGTCAGACCTCCTGGCTGGTGCACGTATTGCGCCGGGTTCTAGGACCCATCCCGGAATGGCTGAACCGGCTCGGTACGGCTCTGTCGAAGGATGCCCCGGCCGCCGATGAGGGGTTCGTCAGCGAAGAGGAATTCCGTGAATTCGTCGACAGGGCCAGCGAATCGGACATGATCGAGGATAACGAAGCCGAACTCATTCACAGTGTGATCGACATGGGTGAAACCATGGTCCGCGCCGTTATGGTTCCGCGCACCGATATTCAGAGCATCGAACAAGACACCCCCTTGGAAGAAGCGTTGGAGACATTTCTCTCCTCCGGCTTTTCCCGCATTCCGGTGATCGGTGACAGTACCGATCACATTCTGGGCATCTTGTACTTGAAAGATTTGGTGGCAAGTCTCTATCGCAACAGCGGAGTCCAAGGCCAGCCCACAGTCGAGCAGCTCTCGCGCAGTGTCAGGTACGTTCCCGAGTCCAAGCCGGTGGATGTGCTGCTGAAAGAACTGCAGGTGGAATCCACCCATGTGGCCATTGTTGTGGATGAATATGGCGGAACCGCTGGCCTGGTCACGCTCGAGGACCTCATTGAGGAAATTGTCGGTGACATTGCTGACGAGTACGATTCAGTGTCCCTTGATGTGCAAACACTTGCTGAAGGACAATTCCGGATTCGGGCCAGAATGGCTGTCGATGAACTGGGCGAGCTCTTTGGCAAGGACATGGACGACGACGAGGTAGACACGGTGGGCGGCCTTCTGGCCAAGCACCTGGGTAGGATCCCCATGGTGGGGGACATTGTTGAAGTGTCCGGGTTGATCTTGCAAGCAGAACGCAAAGAACCCCAACGGAACCGCATCAGCCATGTCATTGCCAGTCGCAGTGTTGCCAGCAGGCGCCCTGAGACGGACACTTTCAGTACACAACAAATACAAGGTATTGCGCCTCGCGATGGGGCGTCCAATGATCAAAATAATAGGAGCCACCATGAGTAAGTCGAATAAGAAACTGGCTATGCCTGCTCCCAAGGACGACGGCTTCCGGGCTGGCTTTGCCGTCTTGGCTGGCCGTCCCAACGCCGGCAAGTCGACCTTGACTAACGCATTGGTGGGCCAAAAGGTTGCCATCACTTCCGCGAAGCCGCAAACCACCCGCCACACCATTCGTGGCCTGGTCCACAGGGACAGCTACCAGCTGGTTCTAGTTGACACCCCGGGTCTGCACCGCCCGCGCACCCTGTTGGGCAAGCGCCTGAACGATCTGGTGGCGGACACCCTTGCCGAGGTTGACGTCATTGGCTTCTGCTTGCCCGCCAACGAAAAAATCGGCCCCGGTGACCGGTTCATTGCCCAGCAGCTGTCACAGGTGGGTAAAAAGCCTGTCATCGCCATCGTCACCAAGACTGACACCGTGGACCGCCAAGCTGTCACCGACCAGCTCATTGCCGTTGACCGGCTGGGACGGGAGATCTTCGGCGAGAGCGGATTTGCCGCCGTCGTGCCTGTTTCCGCTGTGGAAGACTTCCAAGTCGAGACTCTGGCTGGCGTCATTGCCAGCTTTATGCCCGTCTCGCCTGCCCTGTACCCGGATGGTCACTTGACCGACGAGCCCGAGGCCGTCATGGTCGCGGAGCTGATCCGCGAGGCCGCCCTAGAAGGTGTCCGTGACGAGCTGCCGCACTCACTGGCCGTGGTGGTTGAGGAGATTCTGCCTCGTGAAGGGCGTCCCGAGGACAACCCGCTGCTGGATGTGCGTGTAAACCTGTACGTTGAGCGACCCTCTCAGAAGGCCATCATCATTGGCAAGGGCGGGGCACGCCTGCGTGATGTTGGCACCACAGCCCGAAAGGGCATCGAAGCGCTGCTAGGGACCAAAATCTACCTGGACCTTCATGTCAAGGTAGCCAAGGATTGGCAGCGCGACCCCAAGCAGCTTGTGAAGCTCGGTTTCTAAACAGCTGCGGGACTAGAAAAAAGTCGTCGGGCGAGCGGCGGTCTCTATGGCCGCCGCCCAACTTCTTGGTGTTCATTTTTGGGCGAACGTGTGGCTTTGGGGATGTTCCCAGCCTTCGCCGCTAAACTCATCAGAGTTTTATATCCATACTGAAAGGTTTATTCATGGGGCGACGCCGTGCCGAAACGGGGGCAGCTGAGGCTGCCGGCACCCCAAAAAGTGAACCGGAGACTGGAACCGAGCCGGCAGGTAGGCATTTCAAGCCCCGCCGCCAAGCACCGTTGTGGTTGCGCATTACCGCATTGTCACTGTGCGCGGTTTTGGTCCTCGGGGTGGGCACGGCTGGGCTGTTGTTCTACAGGCTGCAGAGCAACGTCACCACTGCGCCGTTGGACGCTCGCGTACCGAACGGCAACTCGGGCTCGTCCATTGAAGACACCGGCTCGCTGCAAATCCTGATTCTGGGCACCGATACTCGCGAAGGCAAGAACAGTCAGTACGGCACCGAGGCGGACTCGGCCGGAGCCGGACAGTCAGATGTCATGCTGCTCATGGATATCTCCCCGGACAACAGCAGGGTTTCGGTCACGAGTTTCCCTCGCGACTTGATGGTCCCCATCCCCGATTGCGTCTCCGCCACGGACAAAAAGACTGTCCCGGGGAGCCCCAGTGGACAGCTCAACGGGGCCTTGCAGGCCGGTCCCGGCTGCACCGTGGCTGCCATCAATGACGTCACCGGGCTGACCATTGACCACTTCATGCTGGCCGACTTCACCGCAGTCAAGGAGCTTTCCAAGGCTCTGGGCGGGGTTGAGGTATGCGTTGACCATGCCATGTTCGACGACGGCGGATCCTTCCTTCGTCTGCCCAAGGGCAAAAGCCTCGTGGAAGGCGAACAGGCCCTGGCCTTCCTGCGAACTCGACACGCCTTTGGTGATTCCGGTGACCTAGACCGGATCAAGGCTCAGCAACAGTTCCTCGGCTCTATGGTCCGCAAGGTCAAGAGCGAAGACACCCTGACTAATTTGCCCAAGCTCTACAACTTGGCTGACGTCATCACGAAGAACCTCACCATTGACCAGGACCTGGCGAGTATTCCCTCCATGGTGAAGATTGCCACTCGGCTGGCCAAGATCGACCTCGCCAAGGTCTCCTTTGTCACGGTTCCTACCGAGCCCTATGCGGCCGATAACAACAGGGTCCAGCTCAAACAGCCTCAGGCCAGCCAGTTCTTCGCTGCACTGCGCAAGGACACGGACTTGACGGGTGGTCCGAAGCCCACAACGGCGGCGCCTAAACCCTCTGGCACGTCCAGTGCCCCTGCGAGTACGGCGCCTACCACTGCAGCCCCGAGCGCGGTGCCGTATGACAAGTCAGTTCAACCCATCAGCGTGGTCAATGCCACTGGCATTGTTGGCCGCTCAGTTGAGCTCGTGCAGGAATTGGCCGCGAAGGGCTTCCTGAGCGCATGGCAGGCTGGCGATGTCCCGGTGGCGAACGAGACCCAGTTGCTGTATGGCGCAGATATGGCCGATGTTGCAGCAGACCTTGCCACGTTGTTCAAGCTTCCGGCCAGCGCCGTGAAGTCTGATCCCACGGTGACAGGCGTGAGTTTGGTAGTGGGCGCAGATTGGGTCTCCGGCAAGGAGTTTGGCACGATCGTAGTCCCGCCGGACATAGTCGCCAGCACCGCCGAACAAAGCTCCGGGTGTTTGGTAGTCAATCCGCTGTACTACACCAACTAGTGACGAACTAGCTTGAATTGCCAGCAGGTGGTAGCCACTTGCTGGAGCTGTCGTGAATCACAGGGAAAGGGCGCCGGGATGAAGGAAATCCTTCATCCCGGCGCCCTCGTTTTCCCTGAGTCGCCCCGGGTGACCCCGTGGCTCCGGGTGGGCCGCTACGGCTCTGGTGTTACCAGATGCTCACGCGCTCTTCCGGGGCAAGCCATAGCTGGTCCCCGTCTGCGGTGCCGAAGGCCTCGTGGAACGCGTCCAGATTGCTGACCACAGCATTGCAGCGCAGTTCCGCGGGGGAGTGCGGATCAACGGTGAGGCGACGTACGGCTTCCTCATGACGGATCTTGGTACGCCAGCATTCGGCCCACGAGTAGAAGAAACGCGTGGCACCGCTCAGTCCATCAATGACGGGGGCGCTGCTGCCGTTGAGGCTTAGCTGGTAGGCCTTGTATCCGATGGCCAAACCACCTAGATCGCCAATGTTCTCGCCCAGAGTGAGCTCGCCGTTGACGAACTCTTCCGGGGCTGCCTCAGGGGATAAAGCGTTGTACTGCTTCACCAATTTTCCCGTGAGGTTCTCAAACGCGGCACGGTCATCGTCGGTCCACCAATTCCGCAGGGCTCCGGAACCGTCAAACTGGGAACCCTGATCATCGAATCCGTGGCCAATCTCATGGCCAATGACGGCGCCGATTCCGCCGTAGTTGGCGGCGTCGTCGGCCTCGGCATCGAAGAATGGCGGCTGCAAGATAGCGGCCGGGAAGACCACCTCATTCATGGCGGGGTTGTAGTAGGCATTGACCGTCTGTGGGGTCATAAGCCACTCTTCACGGTCAATGGGGGCCCCGATCTTTGCCAGCTGGCGTGCCAGCTCGAAGGCGTTGCTGCGCTCAATGTTTCCCAGCAAGTCACCTTCCACAATGTCCAAGCTTGAATAGTCGCGCCACGTGGAAGGGTACCCAATTTTCGGGGTGAAGGCGGCTAGTTTCTCAAGCGCCTTCTCCTTAGTTGCATTGCTCATCCAGGCAAGGTCGGCGATGCTGATGCGGTAGGCCTCAATGAGGTTGGCCACCAAGGCTTCCATGTGTGCCTTGTGTGACTCCGGGAAGTGCTTTGCCACATACAGTTGGCCCACGGCCTCGCCCAGCACGCCTTCCACAAGTGCGACGGCGCGCTTCCAGCGGTCCCGGATGGCGGGGGTGCCGCTGAGGGTAGTGCCGTAGAAGGCGAAGTTGGTGTCGACGAATTCCTTGGACAGGTAACCGGCCAGGCTGGAGATGGTGCGCATGACCAGCCATGCCTGCCAGTCAGCAATGCGGTCTTCCACCAGTAGCGCCTGCTGGCCGCTGAAGAACTCAGGAGTGGCAACAACCATTTCGCTGCTCTGCTCGGCCGTGACGCCGAGCTCATCCAGCCATGTGGCCAGTGCAGGCAACAGGGTGAGGACTTCCTGGCGCGTCATCAGGTTGTATGTTTTTTGCGGATCCCGCAGGGATACCTTGTCCAAATGTGTGGCGGCGATCTGCGTCTCTAGGGCCATGATGCGTGGCGCCTTTGCCGCGGCGTCTGGCACTGCCGCCAACTCCAACATGGACTGAATATGGCTCACATAGGATGTGCGGATTGCCGCAAACTTTTCATCCCGGTAGTAGGACTCATCCGGTAGTCCCAGGCCAGCCTGAAAAAGGTGCAGCAGCGCGCGGTCAGGATTGCCGGCGTCATTATTAACATAGGCGCCAAACAAGGTGCTGCCACCGGTACGATCAAGCGCACCCATCAGTTGGACCAAGGCATCGATCGTGGTGGCCTCCGCAATGGCACGGAGCCTGTCAACGAGCGGCGCGGCCCCGGCAGCGTTAATGGCAGCCTCATCCATGAAGTCCGAATATAGGGCGCCGATCTTGGCGGATAAGACGGGATTTTCGGCGTCGGGGTTACTTGCCTCGGTCGCAGCGTGTTCAATGATGGCCTTGACGGCATTTTCAGAGTCGTCACGCAAGGTAATGAATGAGCCGGTGACTGCGCGGTCATCAGGAATCACCTCCGCGTCCAGCCAAGCGCCATTGACGTGGCGAAACAGGTCATCCTGGGGCCTTGTGCTCGGGTCAATATTACTGAGATTGATTCCGGTGTGAGTCAAGTGGATCGTTTCCCCTTCGTGGGTTTGCGGCCTTCAAAAACATTTGTGTTCTTGCAGTCTTGCGGAATTGCTGTCTTGCTGGCTAAGTGGTGATGGGTGGTGCCAGAGCCCACAACGTGAGATCGTTCACCATCATCCTACGTGCCGTGTTAGGGTGAAATTGTGCGCACTGGAATGCTTCTTCTTAGCTGCCGCGGCGAGGCCTCGAACCCGTTGATGTGATCAATGTGGGCAATGGCCACCCTCGCTGCGGTGTTTGTGTTGCCCGGCCGGCCTCCCTCTCGTTGAACAACATTAAGGTCACCCACAATGCGAAATGCGCAAAAAACCTCTGGAATGCCCGTACACCGCTACATCCCGTTCCAAGACCAGATTTCCGTCAGCCTGCCCGACCGCACCTGGCCGGATAAGACCATCACGAAGGCCCCGCGCTGGTGCGCCGTGGACCTGCGGGATGGCAATCAGGCGCTCATCGATCCCATGAGCCCGGGCCGCAAGCTGAAGATGTTTGCGCTGCTGGTCAAGATGGGCTTCAAGGAAATTGAGGTCGGGTTCCCCTCCGCCTCACAGACCGACTTTGATTTTGTTCGCCAACTGATCGAGGGCGGCCACATCCCAGACGATGTCACCATCCAGGTCCTGACGCAGGCCCGCGAACACTTGATCGAGCGAACCTACGAGTCACTGCAGGGTGCCAAGCAGGCCATCGTGCACCTGTACAACTCCACCTCGGTGCTGCAGCGCCGCGTGGTGTTCAACCAGGACGAAGATGGCATCTTGGACATTGCACTGCAGGGTGCCCGCCTGTGCAAGAAGTATGAAGAGACGTTGGTGGATACCCACATCACCTACGAATACTCTCCCGAGTCCTTCACCGGAACAGAGCCGGAATATGCGCTGCGCGTGTGCAACGCCATCGCCGATATTTTCGAAGCGTCTGCCGACAATCAGGTCATCATGAACCTGCCGGCCACCGTTGAAATGGCAACTCCCAACGTCTATGCGGATTCCATCGAGTGGATGAGCCGCAACTTGCACCCGCGTGAAGGGATCATTCTTTCCTTGCACCCGCACAACGATCGCGGAACAGGTGTCGCTGCTGCTGAACTGGGCTACCTGGCCGGTGCTGACCGCATTGAGGGCTGCCTGTTTGGTAACGGCGAACGCACCGGCAACGTTGACCTGGTAACGCTGGGACTTAACATGTTCACTCAGGGCATCGACCCCATGCTTGACTTCTCCGACATCGACGAAATCCGCCGCACGGTGGAGTACTGCAACCAGCTGCCCGTTCCGGAACGCTCACCTTACGGTGGCGACCTCGTGTTCACAGCCTTCTCCGGCTCACACCAGGACGCCATTAAGAAGGGCTTCGACGCCATGGCTGCCGACGCCGAAGCGGCTGGCACCACTGTGGAGAACCACACCTGGGCCGTGCCGTATCTGCCCGTCGACCCGAAGGACCTGGGGCGCAGCTACGAGGCTGTTATCCGCGTGAACTCCCAGTCGGGCAAGGGTGGTGTGGCCTACCTGCTCAAGAACGAGCACAGTCTGGACCTGCCCCGCCGTGCCCAAATCGAGTTCTCCGGCGTCATTCAGCAGCGCACCGACACGGTGGGTGGTGAAGTGAGTGCCGCTGAACTGTGGACCATCTTCAAGGACGAATACCTGCCGGCTGAGGGCAATGACGAGCAGTGGGGCCGCTACCGTATCGGTTCGTTCACCACGTCAACGGATGATGAGGGCGAAATGACCCTCACGGCCAAGGTCAGCATTGAAGGTGCCGTCCACACCCGCACGGGCACCGGCAACGGCCCCATCGCGGCCCTGTTGGCCATCTTGGCCGAGGACGGCGTGGACGTTCGTGTTCTGGATTACTCCGAGCATGCTCTCTCCGAGGGTGGCGACGCACGCGCCGCAGCCTTCGTTGAGTGCGCAGTCGGCGAGCGTGTGCTGTGGGGCGTCGGCATTGATGCCAACACCTCCACGTCCTCGCTCAAGGCCGTTATCTCAGCTGTGAACCGGGCCATCCGGGACGTCAAGAACGCCTTCTAAGGTCTAGCCTCTTACCCAGCCGTAGCTCACACCCCGGTATTTGCCATGACATTGGCCAGTACCGGGGTGTTGTGTTTCCCGGCGCGGTTCGGCCGCCCGCGCCGGGCAAAGATGGGACAATGGGGGAGTGTCCAATCAATCGTTTGCTGCCCGCACCTACAGGGATGATGCCGTCATCCTTCGTACTCACAAATTGGGCGAGGCAGACCGGATCATCACCTTATTGACCCACCACCATGGGCAGTTGCGGGCGGTAGCCAAAGGCGTGCGGCGTACAAGCAGTAAGTTCGGCGCCCGGCTTGAACCATTCATGGTGGCAGATCTGCAGCTCGTCAAGGGCCGTTCACTGGACATCATCACCCAAGCTGTGGCCCGAGCCAGCTACGGGGATGCCATCGCGGCCAACTATGACAGATACGTAGTGGCTGCAGCCATGGCCGAGACAGCGGAGCGGCTCACCGATATTGATGGTGAAACCTCAACCGCCCATTACCTGCTGCTGGTGGGCGCTCTGGCTGCCCTCAGTCGCGGCGCCCATGCCCCCGAACTTATTCTTGACTCGTATCTGTTGCGTGCCGTGTCGATTGCAGGGTGGGCGCCAAGCTTCTCGGACTGCGCACGCTGCGGCGAGCCCGGTCCCCACGGTGCTTTCAACGCGTCGCTGGGTGGGGCGGTCTGCCACGACTGCCGGCCGCCGGGCTCTCCTGCTCCTGCCCCCGAGACCATGGTGTTGTTGGGGCAGCTGCTCAGTGGCAACTGGAGTGGTGCCGATGGATCTTTGACAATTCACCGACGCGAAGCGGCAGGACTAGTGGCTGCTTACGTGCAATGGCATTTGGAACGCACAGTGCGTTCCCTGAAACTTGTGGAGCGTGTATAGAAATATGGCACTGGAGCGAAGCGGAAACAAAAGCAGAAGCGGAAGCAGGGGCAGTGGACACAAAGGTGGCCGCAATCCGGCGAAGCCACCCGTGGTGGCACCTTGGCCCCACGCGACGGGTGTGCCGGTTCCGGCTATTCCACGAGAGCTCATCCCTGAACATGTGGCCATCGTCATGGACGGCAACGGGCGTTGGGCCAATGAGCGGGGTCTGCCCCGTATAGAAGGCCACAAAGCGGGAGAGCCGGCGCTGCTGGATGTGATGGCCGGTGCCATTGAAATGGGCATTAAATACATCAGTGTCTATGCTTTTTCCACAGAGAACTGGAAGCGCTCACCGGAAGAGATTCGCTTCCTCATGGGATTTAACAAGGATGTGTTAAGGCGACAGCGCGACCAGCTTGACGCCTGGGGCGTACGGATTCGCTGGGCCGGACGCAGGCCAAAGCTGTGGGGCTCGGTCATCAAAGAGCTCGAGGCCGCACAGGAACATACCAAGGACAACGACGTGATCACGTTGACCATGTGTGTTAACTACGGAGGACGGGCCGAGATTGCCGATGCTGTGGCCGCTTTGGCTGCCGATGTGGCAGCCGGACGCCTGAGTCCTAAGCACGTTAATGAAAAGACCGTCCAGAAGTACTTGTACTTGCCGGATATCCCGGACGTGGATTTGTTCCTTCGGTCCAGCGGGGAGCAGCGGCTCTCCAACTTCCTTCTGTGGCAGTCGGCCTATGCCGAATTCGTCTTCATGAATACCATGTGGCCGGATGTGGACCGCCGGACCTTGTGGGCTGCCGTGGATGAGTATGCCCGCCGGGATCGTCGCTATGGTGGTGCGGTTGACGCAGCCGCTCAAGCCCAAGCTGAGTAATCCTAAGTTAACTCAATTGCATTAAATCATAATCAACGTAACCGTGCAGCCAGCGAGCCAACTTTGCATAGGCGGCTTCACGGACCGGGCGCCGGGACAGGAACACTTCGTGCAGGGCGCCGTCGATCCTCTCCAGCGTGACCGAATTGCCAAGAGACAAGGTTCGCAAGGCAAGAGAGCGCACGTCCAGAACCACATCGGCGTGCAGCATTTGATCATTCCACACCGGGCCTAGCATGCTCTTGGATGAGAGCAGCACCAGAATCGGCATGGGGAGCTTTAGTCCTGTGGCGACCTCCTGCTGGGCGGCCAAAATGGCCTTCATCCACCCGGCCCGCACGGGAAACGCGTGCGGTGGACGCAGGGCTTTATCGACGGCCCATTCGCCGTACGCCTGGTTGCTGATGCCGCGCCAGTAAAAGGAACGCTCTGGAACGCGCATGCGCAGCAGTGGTCGCAGATCGGCAAGCTGCACCAGCGGCGTGGCAGCGCGCCTTATGGCGGCCCCACCCTGAATCTCCAGCCACGGGCTGTTGAGCACCAGATGGCTGACAAGTCCAGGATGGTGGTGTGCCCACAGCGTCGCTATGAGTCCGCCGGTGGAATGTCCCACCAAGATGAGCGGACGGCCGCCACCAATGTCACTGTTAGTAATGCCGTCACCACCAGTGCCGTCATCACTAATGACACGGTGCGCGGCGAGGATCTCGGCATCGTAGTCGGCCAGATTGGCCACGTAGCCGCCCATATCGGGGGAATCCAAGCTGCGCCCATGGTTATGGAGGTCAAGGGCGTAAAAGTCGTAGCCCCGGTCCGTAAAGAACTCGGCTAGCCCGGTGTTGTAGAAGTAGTCACTCCATCCGTGGATGAAGAGCACAGGGATACCTGAGCGAGGCACCCCCGCCCCAGCTGCTCGCTCAAGCGGTCGGTGCCGCACCAGGGTCGCTCTGTAGAGCGGTCCGGCCTCAGGGCCGGCCAAAGTCTGCTCGGCTGTGTCGTGTTCGTTTGAGCCCCGTTTAGCTGACCCCTGTTCAGGATAGTCTTGCCCGGCCATGACCTGTTCGCGGGTCTGCACCAGCAAGGTGGTGGCTTGATAGTCGGGGCCCAGAATGTCAGGGACCCACTGTGGATTGCTGTTGCTCATCCACCGATGGTACCTGCAGCGTGCCGGCCCGCCGTGCGCCCGGAGAACAGGCAGCCGCCCAGGAATGTTCCTTCTAGGGAGCGGTAGCCATGCATGCCGCCACCACCAAAGCCGGCTGCTTCACCGGCAGCAAAGAGGCCAGGTATTGGCTCGCCGTTCGGACCAAGCACTCGGGCAGATAGGTCCGTGGCAAGCCCGCCCAGACTTTTGCGGGTCAAGGTGGTCAAGCGGACAGCAATGAGCGGGCCGTGCTCTGGTGCTAGAAGGGGATGGGGTGGTACCACTCGCATTAACTTGTCGGTGGCAAAACGGCGTGCTTCACGGATGGCGTTAAGCTGAGTGTCCTTGCCCAGCCCGCTGTTTACCTGCAAGTCACGGGCCGCGATGGAACTGTGCAGACCTTCGGGATCGATCAGGGCGCTGCCCACTAGAGCGTTCATTTTGGCGGCCAGTTCCTGAGCCGTGGTGGCCTGGACAAAGTCGATCCCGGCGTCGAGAAACTTCTGCACGGGGCCGATGGTGCCCGGCAGGGCCCGCTTCGCCAGAAGCTTTACATCCTTGCCTGTCAGGTCCGGGTTTTGCTCGGAGCCAGAGAGGGCAAATTCCTTGCTCATGATGGTTTTGTTCAGCACAAACCAGGAATGCCCGTGTCCGGTGGTCTCCAGATGGCGCAGGGTGCCCAGCGAATCAAAGCCCGGGAACAAGGGGACGGGAAGTCGCCTTCCGGTGGCATCGAGCCACAGGGGCGAGGGGCCGGACAGGATCCGAATTCCGTGGTTGGGCCAGACAGGATCAGGATTATGGATGCCCTCGGGGTAGTGCCACATGCGGTCAGTGTTGATCAGGGTGCCACCGCTCTTGGCCACCGACTGCTGGAACTGCCCATCAACGCAGGCCGGGACCCCAGTCAGCATGTAGGCCGGTCCGTTACCGTTGGGCCATTGCTCGCGGACCATTGGATGATTTCCGCCAATGCCGCCAGTGGTGACAATAACCGCGTCGGAAGAAACCTCAAAGTCGCCCACCACGCTCCGGCTACTGGCCACTCCGCGAGCGGCCGCAGAAGGCTCCAGAAGCTGCCCACGCACTCCGGTGACGGCTCCGCCGTCGAACATTAACTCTGTGGCGCGGTGACGGAAAGCGATCTGCACGCGTCCGGCGGCGATGCCTTCCTTCACTTTGCTCAGGAAGGGCGCCACGATGCCGGGTCCGGTGCCCCAGACCACGTGGAAGCGGGGGACGGAATTGCCGTGTCCTTGCGCATCGTAACCGCCGCGTTCGGCCCACTGAACCAAAGGGAAGAGCCGCACGCCGAGGGCATGCAGCCACGAGCGCTTCTCGCCGGCGGCGAAGTTCACATACGCCTCGGCCCAGGCGCGGGGCCAGGTATCTTCGGGGCGGTCAAAGGCGGCCGATCCCATCCAGTCACTCAGGGCCAGTTCTACGGAATCTTTGACGCCGAGTCGGCGCTGCTCGGGGGAGTCAACAAGGAACAGCCCGCCAAAGGACCAGTGCGCCTGTCCGCCCAGCGACGCTTCAGGCTCCTGATCGAGGATCAATACCTTGCGCCCCGCGTTGTAGGCCTCGGCGGCGGCCACCAGACCGGAGAGACCTGCCCCCACAACCACCACGTCAGACTGCTGCCAGATGCTACCGCCATTGGTATTCATTGGGCCATGCTAACGCCTCTTTGCGGTCAGGTGGGTAGTCCTTTTCGCATCCACGTCATGTTTGATCGTTTTGCAGTTGGGCTGCGGAACCGGAAAACTAGGGGTATGCGAATTTATCCCACAGTTTTCCGGCTCTGCTTTTCCTGGATGGATGCCGAAAAGGCCCACAAGATCGGGTTCACCATGATCAAGGCCATCCACACCGTGGGAGCTGGTGCTGTGCTGCGCCGCCTGTTCACCCCTCCCTCGTCCCTGCAGACGCAGGCGCTGGGCATGACTTTTCCGACCCCGTTTGGCCTGGCTGCCGGTTTCGACAAGGAAGGCCAAGGCATTAACGCCCTTGCCAATCTCGGTTTTGGTCACGTTGAGGTCGGCACCATCACCGGTGCGGCACAGGACGGCAATCCACAACCGCGCCTATTCCGTCTCGTTGCGGACCGGGCCGTCATCAACCGCATGGGGTTCAATAACGACGGCGCCGCCGCCGTTGCGCCACGCCTCAAGGAGGCTTTGGCTGGCTTGGTTAAGACGTACCCGGGCGTGCGACCCATCATTGGTGTAAATATTGGCAAGACAAAAGTTGTTGAGCTTGAAGATGCGCTGGACGACTACCTGCTAAGCGCCCGCACCTTGGCCGAATCGGCCGACTACATGGTGGTCAATGTCAGTTCTCCCAACACTCCCGGCCTGCGTTTGCTTCAAGACGTTGCCACGCTGCGGCCGCTCTTGACGGGTGTCCGCGAGGCAGCGGACGCCGCCGCCGGCCGCCATGTGCCGCTGCTGGTCAAGATTGCACCAGATCTGGCCGACGAGGACGTGGCCGATGTTGCCGCGCTGGCTCTTGAACTCAAACTCGACGGCATCATCGCCACCAACACCACGATCAGCCGCGATGGACTGGCCAGCCCCGACGCGTTGGTGCAGGAGAAGGGTGCCGGCGGACTCTCCGGTGCGCCACTGAAGGCTCGCTCACTGGCCGTACTGCGCCAGCTCAAGGCCATCGTTGGAGATCAGCTGACGTTGATCTCCGTAGGTGGCGTTGAAACCGCCGCCGACGTCCAGGAACGCCTCAACGCCGGTGCCACCCTGGTCCAGGGCTACACGGCCTTCCTGTACGAAGGTCCCTTCTGGGCAGCCCGCATCAACAAGGAACTGGCAGCCCTGCGCAAATAGTTCCGGACGGGACGAAGCCCGGCCCCTCCGTCGCAGACCCCTCGCGAGCAGTAAGATTTTGCCGGTCGTTCCTCCCGAGCAAAATCCATCCTCGCTCCGGGGCCAGCGACTGCGGGGCCGGGCTTCTGTGTCCGGCTACGCGACGCGGGTGGGCGGGCTGACCGTCTTGGTGGGGTCGTTGACAATTGACGGGGCCAGGGCGGTGTCGATGGCGGACATGAGTTCGGCCGGTATCTTCACGCCGGAGGCCTTGACGTTTTCGGCAACCTGCTCGGGGCGGGAGGCGCCAACGAGGGCTGTGGCGACGTTTTCGTTTTGCAGCACCCAGGCGATGGCCAGCTGAGGCATGGTCAGACCAAGCTCGTCGGCAACGGGACGCAGCTTTTGCACGTTGGACAGGATCTCATCATCAAGGAAGGACTTGATGGTATTAGCCCCGCCATGCTCATCAAGTGCACGAGAGCCGGCCGGCAGGGGAGCTCCGGGGAGGTACTTGCCGCTGAGTACGCCCTGCGCCATGGGTGACCACACAACTTGAGACATGCCCAATTCAATGGATGCCGGGATGACCTCTGGTTCAATGACGCGCCACAGTGCGGAGTACTGGGGCTGGTTGGAGACCAGGGAGAACCCGGCCTCGCGTGCCAGGCGCTGACCCTCGCGCAGTTGCTGTGCATTCCACTCCGAGACGCCGATGTACAGTGCCTTGCCGGCCCGCACAACATCGGCGAAGGCGGAAATGGTTTCTTCCAGCGGCGTTTCGTAGTCGAAGCGGTGTGCCTGGTAGAGGTCCACATAGTCCATGTTCAGGCGGCGCAGGGAGTTGTTGATGCCCTCCATGATGTGTTTGCGCGAGAGCCCGGTGTCGTTGGGTCCCTTGAGTCCCACGGGCCAGTACACCTTGGTGAACACCTCCAAGGATTCACGGCGTTCGGAGGCTAAGGCAGCGCCCAAAACCTCTTCTGCCTTCCCATTGGCGTAGACGTCGGCTGTGTCAAAGGTGGTGATGCCCGCGTCGAGCGCGGCACGGACGCACGCCGTAGCGACGTCGTTCTCCACCTGAGAGCCGTGCGTGAGCCAGTTGCCGTAGGTGATTTCAGTGATCTTCAGGCCGGATCGGCCAAGGTAGCGGTATTCCATACCTTCAGGGTAACCACTGTTAAAGTGCGACGCCGGCCACTTCCGTTGGGAAGGAGCCGGCGTGTTGCGCAGGGGTCAGCTTTGCTGACGGGAGGGTGCGTGGGCCCACGCTCCCGAGGGTCCCGAACCGAGGTACGAGGTTTGGGAGGGAGTGGGGATCAGGAAGGCCATTCCCCGCGACGCACCATGGGCTTGGGGAGGCGCAGACGGCGGAACTGCATGGAACGCATGGAGGCGTACCAGATGACTCCGGAGTCAACGCTGCCGAACTTGGCGATCAGCAGCCGCTTGAGCTTTCGAGTCATCAGCCACACGTCAACAGCAACACCGGCAACCATGACCCAGAAGGCGGCGAACAAGATCAGTGTTGCGTCGTTTTGGGGCGGGATGACCACTGTCAGCAGCACAATCGCCAAGGCGGCAAACATGACGTACTCGCCGAGGCTGAAGCGGGCGTCCACGTAGTCGCGGGCGTAGCGCTTCTGCTGACCCTTGTCACGGGCCGGGAGGAAGCGTTCCTCGCCGGTGTCCAAGGCGCGGCGCATCCGGGCTTGTTCCTCACGGCGAGCGTCGCGCGCTGCCACTTTGGCTGCCCCGCGGTCGGTAGGCACGAGGGGCCGCTTCCGGGCCTCTTCCTGAGCCTTGCGCGAGGGCGTCGGCACGCCTTTGGCCGATTGCGGGTCCGTAGACCGGTTAATCGGCGCGGTGGAGGCAGGCGTGACCTGCTGGTCGGGGGCTTGATCTTTCTTACGTCCAAACACCCGTACAGAATACCCTGAACCGGGCTGCCACCTTGACCGGTTCAGCTTTGACGGCGGTAGTGTTTGGATTATGACTCTTGAGAACACCGGCGTTACCGCGCTGGATCCGCAAATCGCTAGCCGTCTACCCATTACTGAATTGCGTGCCCGCGTGGCCGAAAATTTTGCGACCACAGTCGCCGAGCTGGTAGAGCTCGTGGCCATTCCCGGGATTGCTTGGGAAGCCTTCGATGCCGCGCAGCTCGAGCGCAGCGCTGAGGCCGTGGCGGCGCTGGTTCGTTCCGCCGGCCTTGATGATGTACAGATTCTCCGTGTGCCCAAGAACGACGGCGGCCAAGGTGGTCCCGCCGTCGTGGCCCGGAAACTGCCGGCTCCCGGCATGCCCACCGTTGTGTTGTACGCGCACCACGACGTCCAACCTCCCGGTGATTCTGCCCTGTGGAACAGTGAGCCGTTCGTTGCCGTTGAACGCGAGGGCCGCCTCTACGGGCGCGGCGCTGCTGACGACAAGGCCGGCATCATGGCTCACATTGCCTCATTCCGTGCCGTTACCGAAACCCTCGGCGAGAAGTTCGGCATCGGAATCACCTTCTTCATCGAGGGTGAGGAAGAGGCCGGTTCGCCCACCTTCAAGGATTTCCTGCAGGAATACCGCGAACTGCTCGCCGGTGACGTGATTGTGGTGGCCGACTCGGCGAACTGGCAGGTGGGCATTCCTGCCCTGACCACAAGCTTGCGCGGTCTTGTTGACGGCACGGTGGAAGTTCGCGTCACGGAACACGCGGTCCACTCAGGCATGTTCGGTGGACCCTTGCTTGACGCGCCCACCCTGTTGGCCCGCCTGATCGCCACCTTCCACGATGATCAGGGCTCCGTGGCTGTCGCGGGACTGCATCGCGGGGCTGAAGGGGACCTTGATTACCCGGAGGAGTTGTTCCGCGCCGATGCTGCAGTGCTCGACGGCGTGAAGTTGGCCGGACGTGGCAGCATTACCTCACGCCTGTGGTCCCAGCCCGCACTATCCGTGATTGGCATGGACATCCCCAGTGTGGATATGAGTTCAAACACATTGCTGCCCTCTGCCCGAGCGAAGATCAGCATGCGCGTTGCACCCGGTCAGGATCCGGCCGCGGCCATGGAGGCCCTGTCAGCCCACGTTGCTGCCAACGCACCCTTTGGCGCTCAGGCTACATTCACCCCTGGCGAAGCAGGCCAGGCTTTCGCCACCGACACCACGGCCCCTGCCGCCCGGACGGCCTTGTGGGCCATGGGGGAGTCCTGGGGTGTTCCTGCTGTTGAGACAGGAATGGGAGGCTCCATCCCGTTCATTGCTGATCTGAAGGAGATTTTCCCGGACGCACAGATCCTGGTGACCGGCGTCGAAGATCCAGATTCTAGGGCGCATAGTGCCAACGAGTCACTGCACCTGGGCGACTTCGAAAAGGCCATCGTCGCGCAGGCCCTGCTGTTGGCTGCCGTCAATGGCGGAGCGTTGCGGGAACACAACGCACCCAGTCATGGTTGAGACTAGTTAGCGCCCCTGCCGGGCTCGACGTAGCATGTACTTGTACCCCCACGTAAGGAAACGCCATGACTGCAAATGTCCACGAAGAAACTTCATCTGCCACCGCCGCAGAAGTAACAGAGCTGCCCACCCACGGTGTGCTGATTAGCGATGTTGCCGCCGGTAAGGTGCGCAGCCTCCTCGAACAGGAAGGTCGCACAGACCTTCGCCTGCGCGTGGCAGTCCAGCCCGGAGGCTGCTCCGGTCTGATTTACCAGCTGTACTTTGATGAGCGCATGCTCGATGGCGATGCTGTCCGCGATTTTGACGGCGTCGAGGTTGTCATTGACAAGATGAGCGTTCCCTACTTGGACGGTGCCAGCATCGACTTTGAGGACACCATCTCAAAGCAGGGTTTCACCATTGATAACCCCAATGCCGGAGGCTCTTGCGCCTGCGGCGATTCGTTCCACTAAAGAAAACTTCTGCTCGAAGTAGGAATGTCCACAAAGATTCTTTGTGGACATTCGACGCACGGAGGGTTTAGTACGCATTTTGCGTGCCATAGCGGTAAGCTCTACATCGAGTAGTAAAACCCATTTCGCTCCAGCGGTGTGTAACCGTTGCAGAGCATAGTAACAAGAGGAAGGGCCGTCTGTGAGTTCGCAGGACCGAACCGGCAGCCGACGCGCAAGAGTCATCCCCATAGCTGGGATGGCGATTGTCGGAGCGTTAGCTTTGTCAGGATGTACGGCAGAGAATAAGAATGGCTGGTTGCCATCCGAGCGTGATACGACCAATCACACGGCTGGGATCATCGATCTTTGGGTTAATACCTGGATCACGGTCCTGATCGTTGGCCTTATTACATGGGCACTGATCATCTGGTGCATCATTGCCTACCGTCGTCGCAAGGGTGCCACTGGCTACCCGAAGCAGACTAGCTATAACCTCCCGTTGGAGATTTTCTACACGTTGATCCCGTTGTTCATGGTGCTGGTGTTCTTCCACTTCACAAACGTGGAGCAGGAATCCATCAATGCCCGGAACGACAACCCGGATGTGACGATCGACGTCCGTGCCAAGCAGTGGTCATTCGACTTCAACTACTTGGCTGGCAACGATGTCAAGGAATCCGTATATTCCGTTGGTGTTCAGGCTGAACTGGACGGCAAGCCGTTCGACAAGTCGACGCTGCCCACACTGTATTTGCCGGTGAACCGTTCGGTTGAGCTTCAGCTGAACTCACGTGAAGTCATCCACTCCTTCTGGGTTCCTGCGTTCCTGGACAAGAAGGACATGCTTCCCGGCAAGACCAACTACATGACCCTGACGCCCACCGCGTTGGGTACGTATGACGGTAAGTGTGCTGAGTTGTGCGGCGAGTACCACTCCGAAATGCTTTTCAATGTCAAGGTTGTCACTCAGGCAGAGTTTGATGCTCACCTCGCGTCACTGAAGGCCAAGGGCCAGACCGGTGAATTGACTGAGAAGTATGACCGTAACCCAACCGCCGCCATCGCGGATCACCAGAAGAAGTAGGGGAGGAAAGTGTCTACGCGCGAGTACTCGGCAACTGACGTTGATTCAGCTGCTCCTAGAGTCGTTCCGGTTTCCAAGGGACGCATTGTCGTCAACTGGTTGACCTCGACAGACCATAAAACCATCGGGTACATGTACCTGATTTCATCATTCGTATTCTTCTGTCTTGGTGGCGTCATGGCGCTAATCATCAGGGCGGAACTGTTTGAGCCTGGAATGCAGATTCTGCAGACCAAGGATCAGTACAACCAGTTGTTCACCATGCACGGCACCATCATGCTGCTCATGTTTGCAACACCTTTGTTTGCTGGCTTCGCCAACGTCATCATGCCCCTGCAAATCGGTGCACCAGACGTTGCCTTCCCGCGATTGAACGCTCTGGCGTTCTGGTTCTTCGCTTTCGGTAGCACCATTGCCGTTGCTGGCTTCATCACCCCTCAGGGTGCTGCAGCCTTCGGCTGGTTCGCCTACGCTCCGTTGTCAAACACCACCTACAGCCCCGGCGTTGGTGGAGATCTCTGGGTCTTCGGTCTGGCACTGTCTGGTTTCGGTACCATCCTTGGTTCCGTCAACTTCATCACCACCATCATCTGCATGCGTGCCCCCGGCATGACCATGTGGCGTATGCCCATCTTCACCTGGAACACACTGGTCACCGGTATCTTGGTCCTGATGGCGTTCCCGCCGCTGGCAGCAGCGCTGTTCGCACTGGGTGCAGATAGACGGTTTGGCGCTCATATATTTGACGCAGAAAACGGTGGAGCAATGCTATGGCAGCACTTGTTCTGGTTCTTCGGTCACCCTGAGGTTTACATTATTGCGCTGCCGTTCTTCGGCATTGTCTCGGAAATTTTCCCAGTCTTTAGCCGCAAGCCGATCTTCGGCTACAAGGGCTTGGTGTTTGCAACCATTGCTATTGCCGCCTTGTCAGTGACCGTGTGGGCACACCACATGTACGTCACCGGACAGGTCATGTTGCCGTTCTTCTCCTTTATGACGATGCTGATCGCCGTGCCAACGGGTGTGAAGTTCTTCAACTGGATTGGAACTATGTGGCGAGGGTCCTTGACCTTCGAGACACCCATGCTCTGGAGCCTAGGGTTCCTGATCACCTTCTTGTTTGGTGGTCTCACTGGAATTATCCTGGCTTCGCCGCCGCTTGACTTCCACGTTTCAGATACTTACTTCGTGGTTGCCCACTTCCACTACGTGGTCTTTGGCACCGTGGTGTTCGCCATGTTCGCCGGCTTCTACTTCTGGTGGCCCAAGTTCACCGGCAAGATGCTCAACGAGCGTCTTGGCAAGATCCACTTCTGGCTCTTGTTCCTGGGCTTCCACGGCACCTTCCTCATCCAGCACTGGCTGGGTGTCATGGGTATGCCTCGTCGTTACGCTGACTACATGGTTGAAGATAACTTCACTTGGATGAACCAGTTCTCCACCATTTCATCCTTCGTCTTGGGCTCATCGATGATTCCGTGGTTCTGGAATGTCTACATCACCTGGCGTAGTGGCAAGAAGGTTGAGGTCGATGATCCTTGGGGCTTCGGTGCTTCCTTGGAGTGGGCAACATCTTGCCCGCCGCCGCGCCACAACTTCACGTCTCTTCCGCGCATCCGTTCGGAGCGTCCGGCACTTGATCTGCACCACCCGGAGTTGGCACCGCATTACGTGCCCGCAACGGTAGGCGCATCCTCGAAGGGAGCTAAGTAGTGAAAATCGAAGCATGGTTGTTCATACTGCTGGGCATCTTCTTCATCCCCGTGGCCACCGTTTACGGTTTCATGGTGAACTGGGGAGAGCACGTTGGCTTCTTGGCTATGTACTTGCTCTCTGGCTTGTGCCTCATGATCGGCGTTTACGTCAAGTTCACCGGTGACCGCGTTGGCGCTCGTCCCGAGGATCGCCTCGACGCCGAAGTTCACGAAGGTTCCGGCGAACAGGGGCACTTCAGCCCCTGGAGCTGGTGGCCGCTGGTTCTGGCCATTGCCTGCGCCTTCGGGTTCGCTGGTCTGGCTGTTGGCTGGTGGGTCTTCCTCTTCGGAGCGGGCCTGGCCGTCATCGCACTAGTTGGTTGGGTTTACGAATACAGCCGTGGAGACCACGCTCACTAGAGCTAGATTTCCGTCCCTGAACTTGGGAACTGCAACATCAAAGGGATTGCCTCGCACCACTGGTGCGGGGCAATCCCTTTTGTTATGTCCTGAATTGCTGTCCTGAAGATCCTCAAGCCCTGCCGTCAACGCGCCCGCCCCATTGGTGACGCTTCCTCATGTTTCGGGCCTGTTTCAGCGATCGCTTCCTCACATGAAAACAAAGTCCGACGGCGGCAGGTCCCCTTCTCCACGGAAGGGACCTGCCGCCGTCGTACCTTGGCATGGAGTGAACCGGAATTCTTGGCCCAAAGAAAAACGCCCCTGGTGGAGCGTTTTCAATTTTTCATCAGTATGTGATGAAGGGTTTACCAAAAACGCCCCATATGTGATGAAGCGTTGCGGGGCGACGAGAGTGAGGGGCGGGAGCGCAGCCCCTGGGCGGGCCTAAGCGGGCTTTAGCGGCTGATCTACAAGGTCAGTGAGGAGCAGTTGTGCCAGAGCGTCTACGGCCGTTGTAACGGCCTCCTCGCCGGCTTCGTTGTGCTCGACGCTAATCTCCACTTCCGTACCGTATTCAAAGTCCGCACTCATCACAGCCAAGAGTGACCTGGCGTCAACGGGGGGCTGACCGGCCTTGGCAAGGGTGATGGGCAGTCCTGTCTGATTGACGGCCCTGACGAAGACGGCAGCCGGACGTGCATGCAAGCCAACGCTGGCTGCAATGGTGGCTTTCCGGGTATACATGGTTACTCCTAGGGTAAATGGTTCTGTATAGAGAGTAGTCGTGTTTTAGGCTGGTACTTGTGAACAGAGGAGTTTCATGGGCTATTTGGTGCCGTCGGCGAACGAGATCCCGGGGGAGTTGGACAGGGACGCCAAAGTCTCGGTTCACCTCCAGCTTCGGGAGTTGTTGCGCCAGTACGTAGTTGGGCAGAGCAAGCCGGGCAGGCAACTGCCATCCGAGCGTGATATGGCCGAACGTTTCGGTGTTGCACGGATGACACTTCGCCAGGCTATTGAAGCCCTAGTGGAGGAAGGACTGCTTGAGCGGGAGGTGGGCGTTGGCACGTTCGTGGCACGCGCCAAGTTGGATGTGACCCTCAAGCTGACTTCTTACTCTGAGGAAATGGCCAGACGTGGACTGCGGCCGGCCGCCCGGACTCTGGCGTTTGAACAAATTCCCGCCACGGCCCGTTTGGCGCGGGAACTGCAGATTGAAGAAGGCTCGGCCGTGATTCGCCTGCGCCGCCTGCTACTGGCGGATGACTTACCTATGAGCGTTGATGAAAACTTCATTCCGGCGTGGCGTGTTCCTGGGATCCTCGATGCTGGTCCGCCGCCGTCGCTGTACAACGTGCTGGGGGAGCGGTACGGACTAATCATCGAGTGGGGTGAGGACATCATTGAAGCCAATGCAGCGACGCCGTCCATCGCTCGACTGTTGCATATCGACATTGGGGCCCCTGTACTACGAACAGAACGCCATGCCTTCGTATCACGGTCCACTGTGGACTACTCCGTGTCGTTCTACCGCGCAGACCGCTACAAGCTCCGTGTGCCCCTGCAGCGCTCTGGCGTGCGCGCCCGTCGTATGTACTAGAGCTGTTTCACCACGGACGTTGAGACGGCTCTGAGGCCCTGATCGGGGCCAGCTGAGGGAGCTCATTCTCATGCCCGCTGGCGCTTAGTCCACCACCGGGTCTTAGAACTTAAAGTAAGAAGGCGGTTCCTTTCGGAACCGCCTTCTTACTTCTGAACTAAAAAACACTCACACGATTAGTGCGTGATTGCCTTGTCGTCATCTCCGGCTTCAACAGCCTCGTGATGATGACCGGCCTCGAGCTCGGACGGTGCGGCCGGAGCTACACGATCCTCGAAGAAGAAGCTGCTGAGCTTGGAGCGCAGGTTTTCCTTCTTCGTGACGATGCCGTTTTCATTCGGAATGCCCTCTTCCGGGACGGGGGACTCGTAACCAACCAGCTTGTAGCGCTTGTAGTCATCGAGCTGCGCATGGATTTCCTGGAACTCACCATGCGGCAGGCGCACAATGCGTCCGGTCTCACGGCCGTGCAAAGCAATCTCACGGTCCTTGCGCTGGAGCGAAAGGGCTACGCGCTTGGCGACAATGAAACCAACGATCGGGCCGATGAAGAACAGTGCACGCAACCAGTACGTAACGTCATTCAGGGCGACCTGGAAATGCGTAGCGATCAAGTCGGAGCTTGCAGCTGCCCACATGACGCAGTAGAAGATGAATCCTGCAACGCCAATGGCCGTTCGGGTGGGAACGTTACGCGGGCGGTCAAGCACATGGTGTTCGCGGTTGTCGCGGGTTACCCAACGCTCAATCCACGGGTACAAGAACAGCGCGGTGAACACTAGCCCGGCGGGGATCAGTGCTGGGCCCAGCACGTTGAAGGACAGCGTGTTAACACCCCAGGGAAGTGGGATGTGCCATTCCATCGGAATGTTGAAGAGCCACCCTGGCATCAAACGCAAGGCGCCATCGACCCAACCGATGTACCAGTCAGGCTGTGTGCCTGCAGAGACGGGGGAGGGATCGTACGGCCCGTAGTTCCAGATCGGGTTGATCTGGAAGAATCCGGCAACGAAGGCAATGATGCCGAACATGATGAAGAAGAATCCACCAGCCTTGGCAGCGTATACCGGTCCGAGAGGGTAGCCGACGACGTTGCGGTCGTTGCGCCCTGCACCTGGGTACTGCGTGTGCTTGTGGATGACAACCATGAACAGGTGGATGACCAGCATGAGCAGAATCATGGCCGGTACCAGCATGATGTGCATCATGTACAGGCGGCCGATGATCATGGTGCCGGGGAATTCTCCGCCAAACAGGAAGAAGGAAATATACGTACCGACGACTGGTATGGCCTTTACCACGCCATCAATGATGCGCAGGCCGTTTCCGGAGAGCAGATCATCGGGAAGTGAATAGCCGGTGAAGCCAGCAGCCAAGGACAGGATGAGCAGAACGCCACCAACAACCCAGTTCATTTCACGGGGCTTGCGGAATGCGCCGGTGAAGAACACGCGGAGCATGTGCACAGCAACGGCGGCCACGAATAGCAGTGCTGACCAGTGGTGAACCTGTCGCATGAACAAGCCACCGCGGACCTCGAAGGAGATCTGCAGTGATGAGTTGTAAGCAACCGACATCTCCACGCCCTTAAGCGGGACGTAGGGGCCGTTGTAGTGGGTTTCTGCCATGGACGGATCAAAAAAGAACGTCAGGAAGGTACCCGAGAGAAGAAGGATGATGAAGGAGTACATTGCCACTTCACCGAACATGAATGACCAGTGGTCGGGGAAGACCTTCCGGCCGAATTCACGCAGCATTCCCGATCCGCCAACACGCTCATCAACAAAGTTGGTGATGCGCCCAGTGGTGGTGGTGGGTTCGAACGGAGTTTCAGTAACTGCAGACATGTTTAGCCACGCTCCCAGAAGCTCGGTCCAACAGGTTCGTGGAAGTCGCTCTGAGCGACCAGGTAGCCATCAGCATCAACTGTGATGGGAAGCTGCGGCAAAGGCCGGACGGCCGGGCCGAAGATGACCTTGCATTCCTGCGTCAGGTCGAAGGTCGACTGGTGGCAGGGGCACAGGAGGTGGTGCGTCTGCTGCTCGTAGAGAGCAACCGGGCAACCAACGTGGGTGCAGATCTTGGAGTAGGCCACGATGCCGTTGTAGCTCCAGTCCTCGCGACCCTTGGAGGGGTTGAGGTCTTGGGGATCCAAGCGCATCAACAGCACAACAGCCTTGGCTTTTGCATTCAGCTTGCCGTGTTCGAGGCTGTTGAGTGATTCGGGAATCACATGGAAAGCAGAGCCGATGGTGACATCGGAAGCCTTGATAGGAGTTCCGTCGGGGTCGCGTGCAAGACGCTCGCCTTCCTTCCACAGTGTGTGGCGGAGAGCATCGCCCGGCAGTGGGCCGAGGTCGCGGAAGATGGCAATTGCCGGCAACGGTGCCAGAGCCACAGCACCGATGAGGGTGTTGCGGATCAACGGGCGGCGCTTAATGCCAGTCTCGTCAATGATGTCATCGACAATCTTCAGAGCAGCCAGGCGGTCCTCTTCGGTACGCAGCTCGTGACGTTCTTCAGCCACTTCGTGGTCCGGCATGAGGGCGCGGGCCCAGTGCACAATTCCAGTTCCAATACCCAGCATGGCAAAGGCGACGCCCAGGCCTAGAAAGGTGTTCTGCAGACGCAGCGCGCCGAACGTGTCATCCAGCCGAATACCGAAGTATGCAACGAAGAACAGTAAGGTGCCGGCAATGGAAATGATAAATAGCCATGCCACCTGGCGTTCGGCCCGCTTTGCAGCCTTGGGGTCCGTGTCAGCTAGTCGCAAACGATGTGGAGCCAGTCCCGGGTCTTGGAACTTATCCACCTCTTCGTGACCAGCCTTAGCTACGGCGTCCGAGCTGGTCGGCGTGCCGTCACTATGGTTGCCCATAATCCCCTCATCCTTCTCTTATCCCGGGACAGACCCGGGGTCGTAATGTATGTTTCTGCGGCTGCAGCTGCAGCCAAAATCAGTTGACTTCTGGGTGGACCTAGGAGGTCCGTGAGGTCAGCCAGATGGTGAAGCCGATGATGACACCCAGAACAGCAGTCCAGAGGAACAAGCCCTCAGATACCGGTCCCAGTGAGCCAAGCTTGGCGCCACCAGGGTTGCCCTGGTTTTCGATGGTGTTCAGGAACGTGATGATGTCCCGCTTACCCTCGGGGGTGATGTTGGCATCGTTGAAGACCGGCATGTTCTGGGGTCCAGTCACCATGGCGCTGTAAATGTGGCTGTTTGAAACGCCGGCAAGCGACGGAGCGAACTTCCCACGGGTCAGGGCGCCACCGGCGGCGGCGGCGTTGTGGCACATGGCGCAGTTGACGCGGAACAACTCACCACCGGCGGCTGCGTTGCCTTCGCCGTCGATGTATTCCTCGGCAGGCAGTGCGGGGCCATCGCCCAGACTGGCTACGTATGCGGCCATCTGGCGGGTCTGGTCCGTGGTGAACTGCGTCGGCTTCTTGCGGGCCTGGGGGCCCTGCATCTGCATGGGCATGCGTCCCGTGCCGACCTGGAAGTCAACAGCTGCGGCGCCTACGCCAGCCAATGACGGTCCTGCGTCAGTGCCGCTGGCGCCGAGGCCGTGACAGGTTGCACAGTTGGCAATGAAGAGCTTCTCGCCCTCGCCAACTTCATGCGCACTGTAGGTGGTGGTGTCGGCCTTGGCCTCATTCACGGTTGTGACAACGGCGTATAGCCCACCTGTCATCATGAGCCCCATGACTAGCAACGCTAGTGCGGCCAGCGGATGACGTCGCTTCTGCGAAAGTGCCTTCACTTGGTGGTTCCTTTGATCTGTATCCAGCAGCCCCTAGTGAGAGCCGCAAATGCTAGTTCTTGTTGTGTAGAAAAAGCTGTTGAGAGCTTATTTCAGGACGTAGATGACCAAGAAGAGGCCAATCCACACGACATCCACGAAGTGCCAGTAGTACGAAGTCACGATCGCGCTCGTAGCTTCAAAGTGTCCAAACTTCTTGGCTGCAAAGGCGCGGCCAACAATGAGGAGGAAGGCTATGAGACCGCCAAGGACGTGCAAGCCGTGGAAGCCAGTCGTCATGTAGAAAGCGGAGCCATAGGCGTTTGAATTCAAGGTCACGTGCTCGGAGGTCAACATTGCGTATTCGGTCGCCTGACCGGCTACAAAGATTGATCCAAGAACGAAGGTCAACAGGAACCACTCCGTCATTCCCCACTTGGAGAACTGGAAGAAGCTTCCGGTGCGGCGAGGCCGAAGGTTCTCCGCGGTGAACACGCCCATCTGGCAGGCAAAGGAGCTGGAAACCAGAATAAGGGTGTTAACCAGGGCGAACGGGAAGTTCAGCTTGGCCGATTCTTCCGCCCACAATCCACCGGTGGTGGAACGCAGCGTGAAGTACATGGCAAAAAGGCCGGCAAAAAACATCAGCTCACTGGACAGCCAAACTACGGTTCCTACAGAAACCATGTTCGGACGGTTCAGCGTCGGATGCGCCGGGGTACTGGGGGCGTGGGTTGCAGTTGTCACATAGACATTATGTCTATAAAACGCCAGAGAACCCAATGCAAAACTCTGATTGACAGATCTTTTTCTACAAACTTGCGAAATTCCGGTGCATTCACAGCCTAAACCCAGTTCTGTATGCACAACACGGAGCACGTGTCAATGGTCACATAGGCTGGGAACGGCTTGGTTGCGTCTAATATTTATAGGGTGAATCCTCTTCAAGACGCTTCGGCAAGCAACCACACCTGGCCAAATCTCATTGCCGCATTGATTGCGGGAAACGATCTGGAGCAGGACGCGACCGCGTGGGCAATGAACACGATCATGGCTGGCGACGCCAGTGACGCACAGATATCCGGGTTCCTGGTGGCGCTTCGAGCCAAGGGAGAAACTGTTGCGGAAGTGACGGGGCTTGTGGAGGCGATGCTCTCCAACGCCCGTCCATTGCAGGTATCGAGTGAAGCTCTGGACATTGTTGGCACGGGCGGAGACCGCCTCAATACGGTCAACATTTCCACCATGGCCGCCCTGGTCTGTGCCGGAGCGGGCGCCACCGTTGTCAAGCACGGAAACCGGGCATCTTCCTCGGCTGCTGGTTCGGCCGACGTGCTGGAGAGCCTGGGAGTACGGTTGGACCTGTCGCTGGAGATGGTGGAACGTGCGGCGACAGAAGTGGGTATTACCTTCTGTTTTGCAAACTTCTTCCACCCCTCCATGCGTTACGCAGCAGTTGCTCGAAGGGAACTTGCCGTCCCCACCGCCTTCAACTTCCTAGGTCCGCTCACTAATCCTGCCCGTGTGGTGGCATCAGCCATTGGGGTGGCGGATGTCCGTATGGCCCCTCTCATGGCGGGCGTGCTTGCGGCCAGAAATATTCGCGCACTCGTCTTCCGTGGCAGCGATGGGCTGGATGAATTGACGACGACGGGCACCTCCACGATCTGGGAGGTCAGGGGCAATTCCATCACCGAAAGCCACTTTGATCCGTTGGATCTGGGTATCCCTCGCGCCACTATTGAAGACCTGCGGGGGCAGAATGCAGAATTCAATGCGGGGGTAGTCCGCCGCATCCTGGATGGCGAACGCTCGCCAGTGCGTGATGCAGTGGTCCTCAATGCCGCGGCAGGCCTGGTGGCCTATGACCCTAACAGTGACGGAACTCTGCTCGAGCGGATGGCCGCCGCCGTGGTGCGGGCCAAGGCCTCCATCGATAGTGGGGCGGCCGCCAAGGTTCTCACACGCTGGGTGGCCTTGAGCAGCCAGGCCCAGCAGAACTAGCTCAGGCCAATGCTCTAGCAGCGATCCCGGCTTGTTCCACGAGGCCCGGGTCGGTGGCAAAATAGCTATTGTCCTCAGCTTGGGCAGCTTCCGTGAGCGGAGCTGGAGAAGACTGATTGACTGTCCGCTTTGCGGACAGATGAACATCGCGCAGTCCGGCTCCATGAAAAGCGGCGAAGTCGGCGATGTCAACGCCGCCGCCGGCCATGATGCTCAACGCCCCCTCAGCGGCTTCATGCATGGCCTGCAGCTGGGCCAGGCCGGTGCCAGCTCTGGTAGAGCCACCGGAACTCAAGATGCGGGCAACCCCTAGGCTGGCCAAACGCGGAACGGCAGCAACGGCGTCGTTCATGAAGAGGTGGTCCACGGCCCGGTGGAAGGTGATGTGCAATCCGTCTGCGGCTGCCACCAAGGTCTCTACTGCAGCATAGTCAATGGTGTCATCGGAGGTCAGAGCGCCAATGACCACACCGGTGGCGCCGCCGTCGCGCATTTCCTTGATCTCGGCCACCATGAGAGCCACGGCCGCCGCGTCATAGACGTAGTCGCCGGGACGCGGCCGAATCAGCGCGTGGATTGGCAAGGCTGGTGCGGCTGCGTGAATGCTGGTCAGTAATCCCTGCGACGGCGTGAGACCACCGAGCTGGAGAGCAGAGCACAACTCAATCCGGTCAGCACCATGGGTGGCTGCCAGCTGGGCTCCGGGAACATCCTGAACAGCAATTTCAAGGTACATCCGTCAGTCTCAGTGGTCGAAGCCGAGGGAAAATGCCGCATCAAGATCGTGTTGTGAGTATGCACGGAAGGAGATCTGGGTGGTGGTGGAGACCACTGACTTAACCTTGGAAAGTTTGTCGGCGATGACCTCGGCCAGGTCCTCATGCTTCTTCACCCGGGCAATCGCGATCAGATCCCACTCGCCCGTCACGGAGTAAACCTCGCTGATACCTGCCAGCTCCGAGATTTCCTGAGCGGACTCGGGAATCCGTGAAGCGTCGGTCTTGATCAGGACAAATGCGGTAATCACAGTCGGGGGTCCTTGTCGTGTGGGTGAATTATCTGGAGTTGTTGACAGTGCATGTTGAGGCGCATTCGCCACGGGGGTCGGCGGTACTGCGTCAGCGGTTCCGCGGGAGTGTAAATATCCTTGTCAACACGCTTAGATCTTATCCCAAACGGGGCTTGGAACTAGGCTTTCGCACGGCGTCGGAGCACCAGTGTTGCGAGGATTCGGTGACCCAGCAAGAACAGGGCCAGCACCAGGGTGGCGACCACCACGAAGGGGATGGCTGCCGTGGCCCCCGAGGCCAAGCGCAGCGTCATGCCAAGGATTAGGGTGATGAGCCACAGGTAGACGCCACGGGGGAGAATCTGCACCGGGTGCGCCCACATCCGGCAGATCAGCCAGCCCGCGGCCAGGGCAGACAGGAAGGGCCAAGCCGTTTCCAGCACTCCCGCCAGGCTTAGCGTCTCGGCATGGCTGCGGCGCCCGGAAAGCGCAAAGACCAGCACCAACACAAGGTCGGCGGCAAGGGCGTAGATAACGAGTGCGGGCTTGGGGCGAGTTTTTGTGTGCATCACGAAAGGAGTTTAGCCGTAAACTTTGCTAGCCACCTTGAAGGAGAGCCCATGGACCGCGCATGTTCTGCCATGCTGTGGCTGGTGAAAGTGGTGCCGCCGTCCTTCGCCGGGACCATCATGTTGACCAGCGATTCGCTGATTGCGGGGATCCTGAGACCTACCGCGGCCATTGTGGTTGGAGTTCTGGGATTCACGCTATGGCTGGTGCACTCTTTGGTGGCGAGCGACGCCGTTAAAGCTCGCTCCCGCCGTCGGCCTCGGTGACTGATTAAAAGACCGCTGGCCCGTAACAGACTGGCCACGCGACATCGCGGTGCAAGGTGCTACGGGCCAGACAAAAGAGAGCCAGCAAAGAACTCTGTGCTAGCGGCCCTTGATGGTAATGCCGTTGCGGGTCATCGATTCGGCGTAGGCCTTGGCGGATTCCTGCAGCCACTGCTCCTGACGTTCCGGGGAACCGGCAAAGCTGCGGCCGGACAGTGAGCGGACCTTGTAGATGCCAAAGCCGCGCTTGTAAAGCATGGGCCCCTGAGCCTTCAGGAGCTGATCGGCCAGGCGATGCGCCTCAGTGCCGTGAGCAACCAAGGCCGAGGCCCGGGGAACCAGCGTCAGGAACTTCACGAGCGGGCGCAGACCCTGCTCGATCTGGGGTGCAGTGAGGCGGCCGTTGGGCTCGCCCGGGGTGAACCAGGGGTGCACATTCCACGGCATGACGTAGCTGGGGCGCAGACCAAGCTGCCAGTGGATACCCAGAAGGCGTGTGGCTGCTTGCTCGTCGCCTGCTGTGACGTATCCGGAATCGTCAATTTCACCAACATTGGAAAACAAGCTGATGATCTTGCACTCGTCAACATCATGAACGGGGTCCACGTAAGCCACCTGCTGCTCGGGCCGGGCTTCCGCCAGGGTGTCGCAGAGTTCGGTGATGGGAGCAATGTTCTCGTCGTAACGGCGATTCCAGAGCTGTTCACGCAGTGATTCAGTGGCCACGGATGTCATTGAGGCTTAGTTCTCCTTAGAGGGAATGGGAGTGGTTGCGGCAGCTTCCCTTAAGAGAGCAGGGCCGACTTCCCAGCCTATCAATTATTTCCCGGCAACCGGGCATCGGGGGTCTGTGCTAAGGGAAGGTAAAATTGCTCAATTGTGAGAAATGCAACAGCCCTTAGAGGCGTCAAACTCTGGCTGGGAGACGGTTTTCTTTGGGTCCACTCTCCGGGTCCCTTCTCTGGGCGCACAGTGGGCCACTCCGGGGATCCACCCATGGGGGTCCTGCTGATACTTTCGCTGTGAATCTCAGGGTCGACGGCGCCGGTTGCGTAAGGCGGTCACAGCAAGGGCTCCAGCACCGATTCCGGCGATCCACAGCAGCGTGCGGGCCTCGGCCGATTTCCTGGCCGGAGGTTCCTCCTCTGTCCGCAATTCGGCACGGAGCGCGCGACCGTCGCTCAGGAGCTGTTGCTCTTTGATTTCTTTCTTGGCGCTGGCGGCAATGTCGCGTGGGGGCAACTGAAGTTGGGCTTCAGCCTCTATACCCGCCTGGAGTTGACGAACCCGCTCAAGTTCGGCGTCGATCTCCGCACCGAAGAGCAGCACCAAGTTCATGATCCACATCCACAACAGCAGCACGATCATGCCGGCAATGGTGCCGTAGGTCTTGTTGTAGTTGGAGAAGTTGGCCACATACAAGCCAAAACCTGCTGATGCCACAATCACGGCCACCAAGGCCACGGCGGCGCCAATGCTAATCCAGCGGAATTTTGGCTGGCGCACATTGGGGGTGAAGTAGTAGAGGATGGCGATCAGCACCACGGCCAAGATGCCCACCACGGGCCATTTGGCGATGGACCACACTGTAAGGGTGGCGGAGCCGACGCCGAGCATCTCACCCACCGCTTGGGCAACAGTGCCGGAGAGCAATAGCAGCAGCGCCATGATGGCTACCAGCAGGACAACGGCAAGTGTCACCAACAACAGGGCCGGGCGTAATTTCCAGGCTGGCCGGCCTTCGTCAATGCCGTAGATCCTGTTCATGGAGCGGCTGAACGCGCCAACATATCCTGATGCGGACCATAGGGCTGTGACAATACCGATGGCGAGCGTCAACCCGGCAGCCCGGGAACTTGTCAGCTGCTCCACGGGCTGCCGGATCGCCTCAACAGTGTCCGGGCCGGCAGCCCGGCTCACCAGATCCAGCAGGAGCGCCGAGGTCTGCTCTGCTTGGCCCACTAGACCCATGATCGAGATCAGGGCCAGAAGGGCGGGGAAGAGGGAGAGCACACCGTAGTAGGTCAGCGATGCTGCTAGGTCTGTGCAGCCATCGGCGCTGAACTTGGCCACGGCGCGGCGCCCGGCGTACTTCCAGGACTTGGCAGGTAGCTGGGTGGGGCTATCTGGCTTGCGCTCGTCATCTGGGGCTGGGGCGTCGGCTTTGTCCACGGCTGCTCCGGGCGTGACGAGGCCCGGCGCTGTGGCCGGGCCTCGTTGAGTTACTGTCACGATTCGCCGCTCCTAGGCGGAGGTCTTACTGCGTCCGGTGATAGCACCGTAAATGCCGGCGACCACCAAGCCGCCGACAATTGCCAACAGCCAAGAGCCGATGTTGAAGAAGCCCATTTCACCCTTGTTGAAGAGAAGGTCACCGATCCAGCCGCCCACAATGGCACCAACCACACCGAGGATCAGGCTTGTGACCCAGCCGCCGCCCACCTTGCCGGGCATGATGGCCTTGACGATGGCCCCGACGATGAGGCCCAAAATAATCCATCCGATGAAACCCATAACAGTCTCCTAATAGTGAACTAGTAGTGAATGTGCTGCTGTTCGCATGGCATCCGGTCCAAGTATTGTTCCTGCAAGTTATTTTCTACAAGGTCCGGAATCCCCACGCTAGCCACCCTTCCGCCCAGAGTCCAGCACCGTCGGGTAAATGTTTCAAAATTCTCCCTAAAGGCGGCAAGATGGAATCATGCCGCACAACGAAACCACCAGCCCAGCCCCCTCACCCGGCCCCGTCCAGCAGCCTTGGGTCGCCAACTACCAGCCGGGTGTTCCGGCCGATATCGAGATGCCCACTGAATCGCTGGTGGAGATGTTTGAGCGGTCCGTGCAGGAAGCAGGTGAGCATCCGGCCATGGAATTCTTTGGCCGGCGGACCAGCTACCGTGAGCTGGGGGAGCAGGTGGTCCAGGCTGCCGAAGGTCTGCGCCAGCTCGGTGTCGGCCGGGGAGACCGTGTCGCCTTGATTTTGCCGAACTGTCCGCAACACGTGGTGGCCTTTTACGCGGTGCTGCGGCTCGGGGCCGTGGTGGTTGAACACAACCCGCTCTACACCTCACGGGAACTGCGCCACCAATTTGAAGACCATCAGGCCCGCGTGGTGATCGCCTGGAACAAGGTGGTTCCGGCCGTGCAGGAGTTCCCTGCCGATGTAGCTCTTGACCGAATCATTTCCGTGGATCTGCTGGCGGAATTCCCGGCCCTCAAGCGGTTGGCCTTGAGATTGCCGTTGAAGAAGCTTCGCGAGACCCGCGCGTCCCTGACTGCTCCGGCGCCCGGTGCGCTGCCCTGGAAGCAGTTGCTCGCCGGTGGCACTCTTGATCCGCTCCACCCGCGCCCTCTGGTCAACGATCTGGCTGTGATTGGCTACACCTCAGGGACCACAGGCCGCCCCAAGGGTGCCAAGCTCACCCACTTCAACCTCTATGCCAACGCGCTTCAGGGCGAAGCCTGGATGCACGGGGCCCAGCAGCAGAAGGAAATTCTGTACGCCGTGCTACCCATGTTCCACGCTTTTGGCATGACGCTGTACCTCACATTCGGTATTCGCAAGCAGGGCCTGCTGGTCCTCTTTCCCAAGTTCGACGCCGATCTGGTGCTGTCTGCGATGAAAAAATCGCCCGCTACCGTGTACTGCGCCGTGCCGCCCATTTACGAGCGCACAGCCATCGCCGCCAAGGAGAAGGGCGTGTCACTGCGCTCCTGCAAATTCTGCATCTCCGGGGCCATGAACTTACCCAACCATGTGGTGGAACTGTGGGAATCGGTCTCCGGAGGGTTGCTGGTTGAAGGGTATGGCATGACCGAATCCTCCCCGGTGGCCCTCGGCAACCCCTTCGCTGAAACCCGGCAGACGGGCACCATTGGGGTGCCGTTCCCCTCCACCTTGATGAAGGTGGTGGATCTGGACGAGCCCTCTCGTGAGGTTGGCCAGGGTGAAGCCGGAGAACTGCTACTCAAGGGTCCGCAGATATTCCAGGGCTATTGGAACAACCCCGAGGAAACCGCCAAGACGTTGACCAAGGATGGCTGGCTGCACACGGGTGACATTGTCACCGTCAATGAACAGGGCTTCACCACCATTGTGGATCGCGCCAAGGAGCTGGTCATTACCGGGGGATTCAACGTTTCCCCGTCTGAGGTGGAAGACGTGCTGCGTCAGCATGAGCATGTGGTGGACGCGGCAGTGTTCGGCCAGGTTGCGCAGCGCGGTGGCGAAATGGTGGTTGCTGCCGTGCAGCTGGAACCCGGTGTGGCGTTGGATGAGGCCGCCCTCCGCGCGTACTGCAAGGGACTCATGGCCAGGTACAAGGTGCCCGTTCGCATTGTGGCCATCGATGACATGCCGCGGTCCATGCTTGGCAAGATCCTCCGCAAGCAGGTCAAGGAGCAATCGCTGCCGCTGCTCTGATTGAGTGCCTGATCGCGTTGCGTGGCTGTTCCCGCGCCGGCACCCTACGCCTGTCCCACCTTGCCCAAATGATCTGTAATCAATATGATCTGTAATACCACGTATATCCGTGGCTCGGCACGGTGTGCCGCCACATCATGAATTATGGAGGCACCATGGAAATCGGCGCGTACAGCTTTGGCGATACACCTCTGAATGCGGACGGCACGCCTGGGTCCACGGCTGAGGGCATTAGGAACCTGTTTGAGGCAATTGTTCATGCAGATACGCAGGGCTTGGACTACTTTGGTGTGGGGGAGCACCACACCGTCTCGATGCCCGCGTCATCGCCCGGTGCCATGCTGGCTGCGGCAGCAGGGGCCACCAAGAATATCAAACTCGGCAGTGCCGCCAGCATCATCAGCACTGACGATCCTGTTCGGGTCTACCAGCAGATGACCACGGCCGATGCCATCTCCGGTGGCGGGCGCATTGAAATCACTGCCGGACGCGGCTCCTCCGTGGAAACTTTCCCACTCTTTGGCTTCGATTTGCGTGACTACGACCAGCTCTACTCCGAAAAGCTTGATTTGCTCATGGCCATCAATAATGCCGAGACGGAAAACGTCACATGGAGCGGCAGTGTACGGCCCGCCATTGACAACCTGGCCGTCGTCCCGCGGCCAGTGAAGGGGAAGCTGCCGCTGTGGATCGCAACTGGCGGCAGCCCGGTGTCGTCCGCCAGGGCAGGACAGCTGGGACTGCCCATCTCCTACGGGATCATTGGCGGTGCGCCGCACAGATTTGCTTCCCTGGCCGAGCTGTACCGGCAATCAGCCGCGCAAGCCGGGCACGCTGGTGCTGAGATCAAGATTTCCGTGGCTGCACTGGGCCTGGTGGCACCCACCAAAAAAGAGGCGCTGGAGCGCTTCTACCCTGGCTGGCGCAACCTCAATGTGGAGATGGGACGGTTGCGCGGCTGGCCGGCACCGGACAAAAATGCCTACCTGGCTCAGGCTGACGCGCCTGGTGCCTACTATGTGGGCGATCCTGACGAGGTGGCGCAGCGGATCGCGCACCTGCACGGCTACATGGGTCACATGCGTCACTTCCTGCAAACAGACATTGGCGGATTGCCGCACGAACACCTGCTCGAATCCATCACGCTGCTGGCCACCGAGGTCAAGCCACGCGTTGACCGGCTGCTGGCCAAGAAGTAACTCCTTGCCGTGGGGGCGGTTGTGAGGCAGTGCCATGGGCTAGCCGCAGTGTGGACTGGTTGGCGGCTTGCAGGGGCGCGTGTGTAAAAATGGAAGGCATGCGCCCCATGCAACATTCTTCCAAGCTAGCCAACGTCCGATACGAACTCCGTGGTCCCATCTTGCATGCGGCCCAAAAGATGGAGGCGGAGGGCCATCGTATCCTGCGCATGAATCTTGGCGATACCGCCCCCTTTGGCTTGGAGGCGCCCGAATCCATTGTGGTGGACATGATCCATCACCTCCGCGGAGCCCAAGGCTACAGCGATTCCAAGGGCATTTTCTCCGCACGCACCGCCATCTCGCAGTACTACCAAACCAAGGGTTTGATGAAGATTGGTGTCGATGACATTTTTGTCGGCAATGGCGTCAGCGAGCTCATCTCCATGACGCTGCAGGCATTTTTGGAAAACGGAGACGAGATCCTCATTCCGGCTCCCGATTACCCGCTCTGGACCGCAACCGTCACCCTGACCGGCGGTGTCCCGTGCACTATCTGTGTGATGAGGACAATGAATGGTGGCCGGACATGGCTGACGTCGAGGCCAAGATCACCCCGGCGACCCGAGCCATCGTCATCATCAACCCGAACAACCCCACGGGCGCTGTCTACCCGGCGCACATTCTGGAAAAGTTTGTGGAGCTGGCTCGCACCTACGATCTGGTGATTTTCTCGGATGAGATCTACGAGAAAATCCTTTATGACGGCCGTAGCCACATCCACATGGCATCGCTGGCCGATGATATTTGCGTGCTGACATTTAGCGGCTTGTCCAAGGCTTACAGAATGCCCGGCTACCGTTCCGGTTGGGTGGCTCTCTCCGGGCCCCGTGCCGCGATGGCTGGCTTCAAGGAAGGACTGGAGTTACTGGCGTCCCTACGCCTGTGCGCCAACGTCCCGGCTCAACACGCCATTCAGACCTCTCTTGGCGGCTATCAGAGCATTGATGATCTAACCAAGCCCGGCGGACGCCTGCGCGAACAGCGTGACAGGGCCTCGGCGCTGCTCAACGCACTGCCGGGCGTCTCTTGCGTGCCGGCCGCTGGGGCCATGTACTTGTTCGTAAAACTTGATCCCGCCCTGTACCCCATTGAATCCGATGAGAAGTTTGTGATTGACCTGCTGCAAGACCAGAAAATCCTGGTCAGCCACGGCACGGCATTCCACTGGCCCACCCCGGATCACTTCAGGTTCGTGATCTTGCCCTCTGTGACTGACATTGATGAGGCCATCCGGCGTATCAGCACGTTCCTGGCCGTGTACCGCAGTAAAGCGGCTCTGACGCGTCGCTAGTTGGCCGGGCCCGCGCCGGGCTGGGCCAGCTGGGTGCGCGGGAATAGTTTCACCGACCCTCTGGTTCCCCAAGTAGATACAAACGCATATTTATTTGGATTGGATGGAAACCATGGCCAGCAGCACTTCCTCGCCCCAGCAGTTTGAGCTGGGTTTGGACACTTTTGGAGACATCACCCTCGATGCCACCGGTGCACCCAAGCCTGCCGCACACGTGATTCGCGACGTCGTCGAACAGGCCGTCCTGGCTGACAAGTTGGGTCTGGATTACTTCGGCGTTGGTGAACACCACCGGGACGACTATGCCATTTCATCCCCGGACATGGTGCTCTCTGCCATTGCAGGACAGACTCAGCGCATCCGTTTGGGATCGGCCGTTACCGTGCTCAGTTCTGATGATCCCATCCGGGTGTTCCAGCGTTTTTCCACGCTCGACGCCGTTTCTTCTGGCCGCGCCGAAGTGACCTTGGGTAGGGGATCCTTCACGGAATCCTTCCCCCTGTTTGGTTTTGACCTGGCCAACTATGAGGAGCTCTTTGAGGAGAAGCTGGAGCTGTTCAGCGAGCTGCGCAAGGAAGGCCCTGTTAGTTGGAGCGGAAACACCCGTCCGGACATGCATGGCCAAATGGTGTACCCGCACACCGAATCCGGATCACTGAAAACCTGGGTCGCGGTGGGTGGCAGCCCGCAGTCGGTGGTGCGTGCTGCACACTACGGACTGCCGTTGATGCTGGCCATCATTGGTGGTGAGCCGGCACAGTTCACTCCCTTTGCGGAGCTCTACCACCGGGCTCTGAAGGAATTCGGGCAGCCGGAACAGCCCATCGGTGTTCACTCACCCGGTCACATTGCCGCCACGGATCAGCAGGCCATGGATGAACTGTGGCCGCACTATGCCGCAGCTCACGGTCGCATTGGACGCGACCGTGGCTGGCCACCCATGACGCGGGCCGATTTTGACGCCACAGCCGGACCTACTGGTGCACTCATGGTGGGCTCCCCAGAGACCGTGGCCAGAAAGATCACCACGGTGGCCACAGCGCTGGGCCTCTCGCGCTTTGACCTGAAGTACAGCCACGGCACGCTCCCTCACGAGGCCATGATGAAGAGCATCGAGCTGTACGCCACTGAAGTTGCCCCGCTCGTGCGGGAGAACCTTCACAAGGCATAGCGTCAGCATCGCTTAGCAGCAAGGCTCAGCCTTAGTCTTGGCTCCGTCAAGAGTATGGCGAGTGTCGTCTAACAATTGTGGCCCCCGCGCGTCCATGCGGGGGCCACAACTGTGTGGTGAGGTGCTCGCAATGGTGGCTTCGGATCCCTTTTCTCACCATCGGGACCATAGTGATCAACGAAACACCGTGACCCGATCTTGGGACGGCGACGCCGCACCAGTGTCCGGTCCGGCGTCATGGCAATGGGCTGGTTCCACGGAGACAGCGGGAGCCTGTTGATCTTTGCGCCAGCGGTCCCAGCGCCCGGAAATCCGGGTCAAATCGCCTCTGGCGGACTGCTCGCACTGTTGAGCAGCGCAGGAATTCTACTCACAACATTGTCGGCTTCCTGCGCAGCGTGTTCCCTGCGGCCCGTGCTGGCGTGGCCCTTAAACACCACGGTTTACCCTTTGTTCACCTTCCGTTAACCTTAAGTGGGGTCACTGGACACCAAGCAGGGCAAAATCATCGTAGGATCGTAAGCGGTTCGGTTCGTCAGCACTGCCGCAAGTCATCGGCGTTGGCACAAGATTTCCGGCTATCTGTTCACAGTCTCGCTTACGCCCTCTCAAGATTGGATCGCGGGTGGATCTCACCTTCATGGTCGTGCTAGTTATAGCACTGGCCCTCTTTTTTGACTTTACGAATGGCTTTCACGACACAGCCAACGCCATGGCTACGCCCATTGCCACAGGAGCCATCAAACCCAAGACTGCAGTGGCGCTGGCCGCGATCTTGAACTTGGTTGGCGCCTTCCTGTCCACAGAGGTGGCCAAGACCATCTCCGGTGGCATCATCAACGAGGGTGGGCCCAACGGTGTGGCTATTACCCCAGGGATGATCTTCGCCGGTTTGATGGGTGCGGT